>JAIEPU010000193.1 GCA_019748235.1 bacterium | reverse complement strand
GATTCAGATCGGCCAACGTATTCGTGTCCCCACGGGAAGCGTCACCGGTACTCAGGGTGGTACGACGAACAGCTATCAGGCGGAAGATATCGGCATCATTCTCGCGGTTACGCCTCGCATCAGTCCGGACGGCCATATCATCATGCGAGTCGCTCCGCAGATCTCTGACTTACAGCGGGACAGCAACGGCGCTATTGCGGGTCTGCCTGTCGGCGTGAATCAGGACAACACCGTCATTACGACGCCGATCATCAACATCACGCAAGCGATCACCACCGTGGCTGCCAATGACGGCGAGACGGTCGTCATCGGCGGGCTCATTAAGAAGACCACCACCATCGAGGAACGGGAACTCCCCTACCTCGGAGACATTCCTTATCTCGAATGGCTTTTCAAGACGCAGTTTCGAAGTGTCGGGAAGTCCGAGTTGATGATCATCCTCACTCCGCACGTTGTGTATGACGATGCCGATGCGGACCGCATCAAGCAGCTCGAGGCATGCCGTATCGATTGGATCACCAGCGACGTGGAGGAGGTTCATGGCGATATCGGTGCGTACTGCCCGAACAAGGATGGAAACTGTAACAACGACGATCCGGAATGCTGTGATAAGTACAAGAAGACCGGACCGGTGTTGAATCTGCCCCTTCCACGCAAGGTTCTGCCGCGCAGCATCCCACACCATGTTCGCGATCAGCGGACCCCCAGCTATGACGCGATCAACACTCGTGGTCCGCTGAGCGGGGGTGTTGACGAAGGATACGAAGAGGGTATCGAGATGGGGCCGGTGGATGAACAAGTACCGGCGGAACAAGGGATGATTCCACCAGAGGGGGCACCGACGACTCCTCCTCCCCCAGAACCTACAAACCCGGGCGTTCCTCCAAGTGAACTCATCGTTCCGAATGATGGCACGAAGCCACAGAGCAGCGTGCCGGATGCCGATGCGAAGGGCGTTTCGATTCCTTCCGCGGGAGTTACGAAACAGAAGCCGCGCCGAGGACTTCTTGAAGTCCTGAGTCGCCGGAACAAGGAAGGACAGGTGAAATGACCTACCTCTCTTCGCAACGCCAAGCGATTGTTCGGATTGCCTCGCTGATGATTGCTGCCTGCATGGGCGCTACTTCCTTGGTCGGCTGCGCGGGCCTCCCAAAGGATGTCGAGGAGGTCAAAAAGAAGCCGAAGAAGCCGCACGGCAACCCGACACAGATTGTATTGACCGCGAATCCCTGCTGGCTGCAAGACAACAACAATCAGCCGACACAAACAGGCCTGTTCTGCCGCATGTATTTCTTTCAGGGAAACGATCCGATTCCTCTGAGCATCGTGGGAGATTTGAAAGTCACCGCCTTTGATGCGAGCAAGGGTGGATCACCCGAGAAACCGCAGGGCGTCTATCACGTAGCCAACGGCGAGCTCGGAAAGCACTTCCGGCCGGACGTGGTCGGTGATTCGTATGTCTTCTGGTTTCATTATCAGACGGCAGAAGTCGCCAACCTGGAAGTGCAGGCGACACTTAAGCTCAAGAATGGAAAAGAGATCACCAGCGGCTCGGTCAAGGTTCAGCTCGATCCAGAGAAGATCACGACCGAAGATGCCATGGCTCAGCTTTCCTCTCGAAAGGCGGGAGCGAAGCAATCGAGTGTGACATATATCGATGGAGAACCTAAAAGCCCAGACATGGAACGACAGGCGAGGGTCACTTCAAATGGTGAGTCGACGAACATCAAGCGATCGATGCCGCCTCAGTCACGTCGGCCTGCATCGGGAGCAGAGTCTCGGGATAGTGGCACTGAGGTGAAGCCAGTTTCTCACACGCAATCAAGTGGGGAACTTTGATGTGCTGATATCTCACTCCCCTCATGCGTACCGACTTCAAAGCTTACCGATGACAAAACCCCCAGGCCGCTGAAACGACCTGGGGGTCTCGCATTTCAAGATTCCTAACCCATCACTGAGTTGGGATCAATGCCGTTTAGTCAGCGATGGTGGCGGTGTCGCCTCCAGCGATCGTCGAAAGGCCACGTAGGTTCTTGATGTCCATGTTTTCGGAGAAGAATTGCACCGAAGCATCACCCATCAAGAAGTTGGCCCCGCCCGGGTGCACCGCGTGGAAACCACTCACGCGTCCTGTACGGCTCGTATTGAGAGGCCGCGTGGAATCGTGACCAAGCTGCTGGCTCGCACCCGACGAATCCGGATTGTACACCGGTCGGCAATCAGCCAAATTACCGATCGACTTCACCACATTGTCCAGATCGAACGTGACATTCGAACTGGCAACGGGATTCATGTTAATCGGCCAAACAGTGCAGCAAAGATTCGACCCGAGTAGGATGGGACCAGAACCGTTTTTTCCACCCTCATACATCACCGGCACAACGCCTGTCGAGAGCCAGCCGAACTTGTAAAAAATAAATTGTCCGCTGGTGTCTTGGGCAGGTTTACCGAGAGTCTTGGGAACGCTGAAAGGATTACCACAGGGCGCGTTTGAATACGCACCACTGCTTGGGTCATCCGTACACATTTTCCATTGCTTACCCGTGGCGGCTTCTCCGACAAGGAAAGTCTTCGAAGTTCCATCCATGACATCGCGATCACGGACAAGGCTGTTCAGATCGAACGGTCCCTTCTCTTCCGCCGGGACGTTGATGTAGGTGCTCGTGATTCCAACCATCGAGGTTGGAATGTTCAGCGCGGCCACCGCTTCGCGGACGAAGGGAACGCACCAAGCGTCAGAAACACCCTTGTTCAGAGCGTAATGATTAGGTGCGTACACGCTGGGAACCAATCGTGAGCCGCTGTTGATATTAAGCGCCGTAATGAGACCCGAAATGTTGAGGTTAGTATCATCCGCCGAGGGGCAAATGAAAACGTCGACACGGGTCGCTGCGACGGTGGGGGTGGCGTTCCACCACATATCTTCCGTGTTGTAAAGGTTCTTGAGCGCTTGCTGCTCGAAGAAATCGAGCATGGCGCTGAACCCATTCATTCGGAATCCAACGTCACCACCACCGCTTGCAACCATCAGGTTGTTCGTCGGCGGAATGACGAGCAGGATTCCCGGCGGATAGCAGTCGTACTGGCCGTGGTAGGCTTTCATGGCCGTACCGATCGACTTCAAGTTCGCCTGGCACCGCATTCGGCGTGCTGCTTCCATCACCATGTTGAGCGCTGGCAGCAATAGCGCTACAAGAATGCCGATGATGGCAATAACCACCAACAGCTCGATGAGGGTAAACCCTCTCCGTCTCCGTCGCATCGCGACTCTCCTTTAGAAGAAAAACGGAATGAAGAATAAAAACAATGTGCGATCCCCCGCGGATCGCGAACGTCAAGGTCGGGCATGAAAGGGACACTTTGACGCTACTTTCATTTGTACCGGGATATATTCGGGGTTGCTAGATGGCAAAGGGGCTTCTGAGCGCGGATTTTCCAAAATTGGCCTGATTTCTTGAAACCGGTCCGCGCGGGATATGCTCAACGGTTCACCATTGTTCCAAGTCGTTATTGCGCAAAGGAGAGAAATCGCTATCCCTCTTATTGTCGGTTTATCGATATGAAAGGGGAATAACGGGTCGGGACCTCGCTTTTGGAACAGTTGATGAACGCGGTCTGATGAAGGCGTGAGGAGTACATGTCGTCAAATGCCGACCACATTGACCCTCTCGCATCCCCACGTCAAACTGTTCCCTTTATAGCGATCGATCCATTCCTTGGACGTGATCAGCATTGGCTTTCGCTTCGCCTATCTCTGGTCGATTCTCTTTATCATGAAAGCGACTGCGACGACTCCTCCCCCCTCCCCGAAGAGATTACCCGGTACTTAGATCTGCCGAAAAACGTCGTGCGCTCTTTCCTTCTCTTGGAATCGAATCGCGATCGGGCGACTCAAATTTTGGCGCAGCTTGTCCACGAAAAGGATCACTTCCGGTCCAACCCATCCTCCGTTACTTTTGTCCGTCATCAGCCGCGTCTTGCGTCGTTACCGCTCCTCGTCCGGAAAACAGCCATCGAACTTTCATCGGCATTGAATCTTCGTCTCCCGCCACCCACGGAGAACGAGGACATCTACCGATGGTTTCGGTCCGTGCTGAATCAAGTTTCCCATCCGGCCATTGTGATTTGGGATGGAGTCGATCTTGCGGACGACCTTGAGTCAGGGGATCCCTGGTTCTGGCTCACGAGCCCTCTTCCCGCAAACATCCGCCTCATTCTTTCGGCCGCGCCGAGCGAATTAACGAAAACCTGGCAGACGCGGGGGATGGAGACTCTAAGTCTGAAACCAGCCCCCACGATGGACACACCTCTTCCCTCTTTCACACCACTGCAAGAGGAGATCCTCGCACTGATTGGAGCGTCACGAGGAGGACGGTCAAGCGACGAACTCGCGGATCTCTTCCCTAATGCAAATGATGCGGAGATCACAGATGCCCTTGGCGGGATGAATCATCTCCTTGGCTTCAACGATCGAAAACGTTGGTTTCTCAGGGAAAAGAAGGACAACATCGTCCGCGCGGATTCATTGGATCGGATCAGCGAATGGTTAAGAGGGAAACCAGAGGAAAGCGATACTCGGCTTTGGGAGTATCCTCATCTTTTGGCGGAACGGGAACGGTGGGATGAACTCGTCGAAATGTTCTCTCGACCAGCGAATGTCTGGCGATGGTGGAACCATTATCGTGCGGACATTATCCGCATCTCCCAACAGTTGATCGAAAAGTCGAACGCTTCATTCGCAACCATCGCTGACCAAGCCCGTTTGGTCGAGGACTTTCGACCGCATCACGCCCTTGCTTATGCTGCTCTGCTGATGGCGACGAATGATCACGCCGCCGCGCTTGAGCACCTTCGGAAAATGACCGAAGCTCAAACGGGCTCTGATCAGCGATTGCACTTATACGTCGCGAAACGGCGAGCGGTTGAGTGCGCCCGTCATCTGGGAGACTTGAACCTCGCCTGGGACCTCCTCCAGTCCCTAGAGCGAGAGGTGCCACTCTCGGCAGATTTTCGAACGCGCGGCCAACTGAAGCTCTTAGCGGGTGAGCTTTTGATCCAGCGGAAGGAATGGCATCAGGCGTATGCCCCCCTTCAAGAGGTCGAGGAAGAAGCTCAAAAGGTCGGCCTCCCTTGGTTCGAAGCGGAGGCACTCCGGCTACAGGCTGAGTCAGCCGCCGCCGAGTCCAACAATGCGGCATTGTCCACCATCGACAGCAAGTTGCTCGCTCATGCACGCTCGAATGGATGGGACTTCGTACATCTGGCGCCCCTGCGGCGCGAGATAAAGCGGAAACTCGCCTCCGAGGACGGGAAGGGTGCCCGGGATCTCTCCCTTCAGTTGCAGGAGACCGCCGCGCGACTTGCCGATATCGACGCCTTAGGCGAGTCTTTAGGGACCCTGGCCATGCTCGAGAATCGAGAGGGTCGCTACCGGGAGATGGCTACCATCCTTGCCGCCAAAGAACGACTCTGCCGCGAAGTGGGGGATCTGCCTGGTGTGATCGACCTGTTGTTGTCGCGCGCCGTTGCGGTGGGGTTTCGTTTGAATGATCGCGATTCCGCACGTTCTCTCGCGGAGGATGCTCTTCGCTGGGGGGCTGAATTGAACGATCTGGACCGCCAAACCAAAGCGAAGCAGCTTCTAGAGAGGTTGGACACCAGCTCCTGAACTTTCTCATTAGGACCGCCTGTCGGATCTTCCCTGTCAAAATTTCGAATCGTTAATTTTCTCCCTTCCCTGCCAAAGCCCCTAAAGCTTCTCTTCATCCATTTTGGACCCGGGAATAGAATTAGGGCCGGCCTCCTCAGAAGGAGCCATCGGTTTTGGGGAGAAAAGAAGTTCGTGAATGAGCTGAACGTCGAGATTCAAACGCAACTCGACGATGTGACCTGTGGGCCCACGTGTCTCGATGCGATTTATCGCTATTACGGCGATGAAATGCCGCTCGAGCAGGTGGTCAATGAGGTCCAACAGCTCGAAACCGGTGGAACGCTCGCCGTTTTACTCGCCTGTCACGCCCTCAAGCGGGGCTACAAAGCAACCATCTACACCTACAACCTTCGAATCTTCGATCCGACTTGGTTTGGTCAGTTCGGTGGTGATCTGCGCGAGAAACTTCGAGAGCAACTACGGCACAAGGAAACGCCCAAGCTCCGTTTCGCGACCGAAGCTTACGTCGAATTCCTTGAACGCGGGGGCACCATCAAATTTGAGGAACTCAATTCCAGTTTGCTCCGCCGATATCTGAACCGGCGGATACCGATCCTGACGGGATTGTCAGCCACCTATCTGTACCGCTGCCCGCGTGAACTGGTCACGACGGATCCAGACGATGTACGGGGCGAGCCACAGGGGCATTTCGTGGTTGTCTGCGGATATGACCGCCTCCGTCGTCAGGTCATGGTTGCCGATCCCTATCCCGATCACGCGCTTGGCGAATCGAACAAGTACTTTGTCAGTTTTGACCGGTTGATCGGATCGATTCTGTTGGGAATTATGACCTACGACGCGAATCTTCTGATCATCGAAAACAAAAGGGGACAGGAGGCAAGCGGCGCTTCCCTCTCCGCTGGCGACGGAAAGCCGTCGTCGTGAAGAAGCTGGTTCATTGCCGCGAGGGGGGCTTAGTCGAGTTTGTCATAACGGATGACGACGGAGTGCGATTCGTAGGAGAGACAGAGCGCCGGCGATGTCGAATCATCGACAGAGTAGGCAGGACGACTCTCTTCGAATAGCGACGAGATTCAATGAGTTCGCTCGCCGTTTCATGGGAACCATGCGGGCGAACTCGGCGTCAACTGGGCAACTTGACTTTCAAATGATACGAGCAAGGGAAGACAGGATGTCGGTGCTCATCGTGGTCAACGACCCCAAGGCGTGGCCATTGCACATACCGGGCGTTGAAGTGATCGACGCGCGAACCTACCTGACCGACGCTGCCTATGGCCAGCGCCGCGGAATCAAGGTATTCAATCTATGCCGGTCTTATCGCTACCAGTCGACCGGATACTATGTCACCCTTCTCGCCTCCGCGCGGGGGCACCGTCCCCTTCCTTCCATCTCCACCATTCAGGACATGCGAACTCAAAGCATCGTTCGCTTTGTCTCGGAGGATTTGGACAAGCTCATTCAGACGAGTTTGGCGCGTGTGCAAAGCGATCGCTTTGTCGTCAGCATTTACTTCGGACGCAATCTGGCCAAGCGCTATGAACGTCTGGCGACGCATCTGTTCAATCTGTTCCAGGCCCCGTTGCTTCGCGCGTACTTCGTGCGGAACGGCCGTTGGCAGCTCCGACGGATCGGCGCGATTCCCGTTGGCGAGATCCCCGAGGCGCATCGTCCCTTCTTACTCGACGTCGCCACGCGGTATTTCTCGGGACGCGGACCAGGAACACCCCGCCGAAAGAAGTTCAAATACGATCTGGCCATCCTGGCCAACAAGGATGACGCCACTCCTCCCTCAGATGAAAAGGCGATCGAAAAGTTCATGAAGGCGGCGGAGAACGTCGGTCTCCGGCCGGAGATCATCGGGCCCGACGACTATGCCCGCATCGCCGAATTCGACGCGCTCTTCGTCCGCGAGACGACTCAAGTCAATCATCACACGTACCGATTCGCGCGACGCGCGACCGCGGAAGGCCTCGTCGTCATCGACGATCCCGAGTCCATCGTTCGCTGCACCAATAAGGTGTATCTTTCCGAGTTGATGACGCGCCAGGGAGTCACGATTCCGCGATCAATGGTCGTTCACAAGGACAACATCGATCAGGTCGCGCATTGTCTTGGATTTCCCTGCGTGCTCAAGCAGCCGGACAGTTCTTTCTCGCAGGGTGTCGTTCAAGTCGCGAACATGCAGGAATTGCGAGACGCTCTCTCCGGCTGGCTCCAAGACTCTGATCTTGTCATCGCACAAGAGTTCATTTCGACACCGTTCGATTGGCGAATCGGCATTCTGGATCGCGTGCCAATCTACGCCTGTAAGTATTACATGGCTCGCAATCACTGGCAGATTTACAAGAATGAATCGAACGGCAAAAGCATTGCGGGCAAAGCCGAAACACTTCCCGTCGAGCTTGCACCTCGCCATGTCCTTCGCACCGCGCTGAAGGCGGCGAACTTGATCGGTGACGGACTATACGGCGTCGACTTGAAAGAAATTCACGGCAAGGCCTATCTCATCGAAGTCAACGACAACCCCAGCATTGATGCCGGGGTCGAGGACGCCATTCTCAAGGATGAACTCTATCGACGCGTGATGAGTTCATTTCTCCACCGAATCGATCGCGCGAAGGCAGAGGCCGCTCTTCCATGACATCCCATGCGCCGCTGCATCTGTTCGAGGCGGTCGGAATTGAAATCGAGTACATGATCGTCGATCAGTCCAGCCTCAACATTAGGCCGATCGCCGATGAGCTTTTCCGCTCGGTCCTCGGTGAATACGGGTCAGATGTTGAAAGCGATCTGATCTCTTGGTCGAACGAATTGGTCGCGCATGTCGTCGAGTTGAAGACGACACTGCCGGTAAAGTCGATCGAGGAAGCACTGCATCCCTTCGAGCGCGAAGTGGCGAGAATCAATGATTTGCTCGATCCGATGAAGGCTAGACTTCTCCCCTCCGCCATGCATCCATGGATGAATCCCCCTACGGAGATGAAGCTTTGGCCCCACGATAATAACGAGATCTATTCGAGCTTCGACCGTATCTTCGGATGCCAGGGGCATGGCTGGTCGAACCTGCAAAGCATGCATCTCAACTTACCTTTTCACGGCGACGATGAATTCGCCCGACTGCATACCGCAATTCGCACGATTCTTCCCGTCATCCCCGCGCTGGCGGCCAGTTCGCCGTTCGAGGAGGGAAATCAAACCGGCTTTCTTGACAATCGCATGAAGCATTACGGGCGAAACTCCGCGATTCTCCCGACCATTGCCGGTCAAGTGGTTCCCGAGCCAGTGGCATCTGAAGAGGAGTATCGTGAAAAGATCTTTGCTCCGATGTTCCGTGAAATTGCCCCGCACGATCCTGAAGAGATGATGCGCGAGGAATGGCTCAACGCGCGGGGAGCGATCGCGCGATTCAGTCGTGGCTCGATCGAAATACGCGTCATCGATTCACAAGAGGCCCCTCGATCGGATCTTGCCGTCGCTTCTGCAATCGTCGCCGTCGTCCGATCGCTTGCCGAAGAGAAGTGGAGCACGAGCGCCAGCCAGTTTGCCCTTCCCCAAGAACAATTGGTCTCCCTTCTCATGCAAACGATCGAAACTGGACCAGCGGCCGTCATCAATGACGAAGGATATTTGCGCGCTCTTGGAATCGAATCGTCAACGTCTACCGCAGGTGATGTTTGGAAGCATCTCATTCAAGAACGAATGGGGAAAAAAGACGGCATTCATGATCAGTGGACTGAGCCGCTCGATGCCATCTTGAATGAAGGACCACTCGCTTCACGTCTCATTGATGCCACGCATGGACTCGACTCTCGCTTCGCGCTTCGTTCAGCATACACGCTGCTCGCCGACTCACTCGACGCGAATGAACTCTTTGTCGCGGACGAGTAAAACTTCGGACGATACTTGATTCCACGATACATATGTGATGATGTGGAGAACTCGTTGCCACAAGTCGTGCGTCTTAAGGTAAAAGCGGGCGCAAGAAAACTTGAGGTAGCGGGTCTATGAATCTCGCGCTAAACTTTTTCTTTGCTCGTTGATCGAAGTAGAAGGAACCTATGAGAACCGTATTGCTCGCTGTGCTAGTAATCATTCCTGTTTCGGCCCTCATGGCCGACGAACAGAAAATCTCGGTGGGAACTCCCGAGGTTGTTCGAACAGGCTTTCAATTCCTCGAAGGCCCCGCTTGGGACGGCAAGGATACGCTCTACTTCACGGATGTGCCTGCTCAATGCATCTATCGAATCACTGGCAAGAACGATCTCTCCAAGTTTCGTGATGAGTCAGGTCACTCGAACGGACTTTTGAAGTGGGGCGATTACCTGTATGCCTGCGAAATGGATGGGCAAGTCGTCCGTTATAAACTCGGCGATGTGAAGACTCGTGAAGTGATCGCGGGGCAATATCAGGGAAAACGGTTCAACGCGTGTAACGACTTGGTCGTAGACAAGCAAGGGGGAGTCTATTTCACCGACCCCGAGTACGGCGCGCCGAAACCTTGGCCCCAAAAGGTTCGAAGCGTTTACCACGTTGCTCCCAACAAGGAAGTAACCCGGATCGTTGAAGAACTCCCGAATCCGAACGGCATCCTGCTGTCGCCGGACGAAAAGACCCTTTACGTCATCCCGTCCGGCCAGTCAGAGGTCATGGCTTACAACGTGCTTTCCCCCGGCAAGCTAGACAAAGGCCGGGTCTTCGCCTCTCTGAAACAGCCGGAAGGGAAAAAGAATTCGGGAGGAGACGGAGGAACGGTGGATAAGGATGGAAATATTTACGTGACCAGTGATCTCGGCGTGCAGGTATTCAGCCCGGCGGGAAAACTGATGGAAGTCATTTCGCTTCCCGAAGTGCCGGCCAACGTTACCTTTGGCGGGCCGGATAACAAATCACTCTACATGACGGCGAGAACGTCGCTTTATCGCGTCGCGACGAATCGTGTGGGACATGTCTTTGGACCATAGCCCACGGGCACAGGAGTGACGTCATGCTAGTCATCAGCCGCAAAGCGGACCAAACGACCGTTGTCGCGAGACACATCCATGTCACCGTGGTGGAAGTCTTAACGTCGAACGTCGTGATCGACATTCGCTGCCCGCGCGGCACACGCGTGGAGTGGGAAGCGACCTCCGGCCGATCCTGTTCCACGGCCACTCGCGACAATCACGATATCTGCATCGTGCTTGACACGCACGGAACGCTGCTTATCAACCGAGTCATCAGCATGACGCTTGTCGAAGTAAAACAAGAGAAAGCACGCTTCGGGTTCATCGCCCCGAAGCATATTTCCGTGCAGCGACATGAAGTCGTGAAAAAGCGAGGATCGAGCGAACGCTAAGGAGCGGCCTCATCCAGGACCGCCACCCCGAGCGTGTTCTTTCCCCCATGAACACCCATCACCGGCGAGAGCGGCGTGATCATGATTTCGGTCACGCCGAGCTGCTTGGCGATCTTCTCCGCACTTTGATCCGCAAGTTTCAAATTGTCCGCATATGCGATCGCGACACGCGGCAGCTTCATCGTCGAGCCGAGTTCGACAATTTTTTCGATCAGTGCCTCGTGAACGCTCCAGCCACGAAGCGCCCGGCCCGCGAGTTGAAGACTCCCCTCTTCATCGAATTGGAAGATAGGCTTCATCCCAAGAAGTTGACCCACGAATCCTTTCAGACGACCCAGTCGTCCACCGCGGGTCAGGTACTTGAGCGTCTCCACGCAGAGTAGTGATTTCGTGTTTCGGATACGCCGATCAATATTCGCGCGGATTTCTTCGATCGGTTTTCCCTCACGAGCATCACGCGCCGCTTCGAGCACGATAATCCCCTGCCCGACCGAACAGGTTCGAGAATCAATAACTTCGATTCGATCCGACACACGCGCAGCGAACTGCTTGCCTGACTGGTAGGTACCGCTCAGTTTCCCTGACATCAAGATCGCCAATGACTTGGGGAAATGGCTCGAAATGAATTCGAACGTCCGAATGTAATCCGCTGGGGCCGGTTGCGAGGTTTGTGGATGCTCCTTTGACTTTTCGAGCATCGAGTAGAACTCGTCCGAACTAATCGTCATCTTTGCAAGGTAATCACGTTTCCCAAAGATGATTCGATGGGGAATCAGATGGACGTTCAATTCGTCGAATTCGCTCTCAGGAATGTCACATCCCGAATCCGTGACGATCGCGACCTGTTGAGTGCCGCACCGCTGCGAAGCAACCTGCTGGCGGAACATATCGTCGATCTTCTGTTTCTGCAGTTCTCCGAAACTGAAAAGCCGGTCGAAGATCACGCCCGGCGTATCGGTATTAACATGAATTCGCGTCTGACGGCTCGATCCCGCAACGACGACGGAATCACCCATCGATTCGACGACGTTTCGAATCTGAGATCGATCAAGATTCTTTCCAGTAATGAGACACTCGGTGCAGAAGCGATACTTCGAGCATGAATCGGCCATGGGTCCATGTTCGCCGAGTTCAGTCTTCAATTCATCGAGCGGCAATTCCTCATCGGCAATTCCTTTGTCGAGCAAGTCGACGATTCCCTCCAGGAAGAACTGGAAGCCTTTCGCTCCGGCATCGACAACACCTGACTCACCCAAGACGGCAAGCTGAGTCGTGGTTTGTTCGACCGCGTCGCGCGCGACGGCGAGGGATCGTTCAAAGAGACGGAGGAAGTCTCCCTCGATTTCGGCTTCATGCTGCAAGTACTCTGACCAGGTTTTCAGAACGGTGAGGATCGTTCCTTCCTTCGGCTGCTCCACGGCTCTTGCCGCGCGAAATGCTCCGTGCTTGACAGACTCGGCAAATTGCTGCGTCGTGACTCGATCTTTTCCCTCAAAGCTTTCCGCCAAACCATAGAAGAGTTCGACGAGGATGGAGCCGGAGTTCCCCCGTGCATCCATCAATCCGCTGTCGGCAATCTCGGCGCTGATTTTCGCCAGGGAACGTTCTTTCCCAAGATGCGCCCCCGCAGCCAGGCCGCGCATCGTGGCGGCCATATTCGAGCCGGTGTCATGATCGGCGACCGGAAAAACATTGATCTCGTTGAGTTGAGGAGCCATCCGAATGACACGGCCTGCCCCAGCAACCACCGCTCGCGCAAACCTGGTCCCGTCAAGGTAACCAATCCTTATGGTCGAGGCATCTCGAACATTGCTCTTCATCGAACTGGATCCTTCAACAGGAGGCGGGCAAGTGAAAACGATCCATCCGTAAAAACCGGCGAGATCTAAAGCCCCGCTATCAAATAGATTACGGAACCGTACCAATCATGTTAAGAACCTGCGAGGCTTCTTTTCCCCTGAAAACGCTCCCCTCGGCACATATTGCACCTCTAAGGGTTACGCTGAACGGTTTACAATTCGATAATGACTTTCGCCTGTGCTGAATAGATGGGGTCAGAATTAGGCGCCGTCTTCGGTGTGAAAGGGAGTGGGGCAAACGACGTGAGGCGAGTCATTCGACCACCGGCTTGGCCGATCGGTTTCAACATGACCCCCATGATCGACATCATTTTTCAGCTCATTATTTTTTTTCTCGCCGTCAATCAGTTTCAAAAGGTGGAAAGTGACTCTAATGTCGCTCTTCCGAAAGCATCGAAAAGCCATGTCGAAGCCGAGAACGAATCGAACCCTTCGCACGTGATATTGAACGTGCTTCCCAACCAAGAGATCTCCGTCGCGGGTTGGAAGCTGACGGAAGGAGAGTTGAAGCCTTTCCTCGTGAAGCGGCGAAAGGAAGCGGAGCCTTCAACGATCGAGGTCTGGATTCGAGCGGATAAAGGAATTCCCTTCGGCCAGGTGGAGCCGTTGCTTCTCGCTTGTGCCGAAGCGGGCGTCTGGAAAGTCGGGTTCAAAGTGATCACGGAGAATGATCGAGATCTTTAGTTCGAAATCTTTGGTTTGATCTATTCGCGGTGAGTAAAGGGACGTCTCGGTGCGTCATCCGCAGAGTTCTCAACAGATGGGCTACGTCTTCGACGCCAAAATGACGCCGATGATCGACGTTATTTTTCAACTCTTGATTTTCTTTCTCTGCACGGCGGGATTTGCCGTACCAGAGGCAGTGCTACCGACGGAATTGCCACGGAATGCCGCTATATCGACGCTTCCCGCGACTCCGAAGGATCAAACAGAGGTCGTTACAGTACAGCTCTCTGGAAAAGAGACGCTGATTATCCAATTGAATCATCAGCCGGTCGCAACAGTTTTCGATTTGCTGGAACGATTGCGGCAGATCGCCCGAATCTCCCGAGATGTTCCCGTGATTCTGGACGTTTCGAGCGAGGTACCGATCGGACAGGTCATTGCGGTTTATGACAAAGCTCTCTCAAGCGGCCTCCGCGATGTGCATTTTGCCGCTCGAGTGCCGTTCGCTGGCTTAGAATCGAAATAGAGGCGAAAAGTCGAAGAAGGATCGTCGGTTTCGTGGCGACGTCTTATTTCATCACGGCATTAGCTTTTGTTCTGCCGATCGCGGACTCGAAGTCGCCTGCGCCCGTCGCGGATCCCATCCCTCGCATTAATGCGACCTCCGCCCAATTCCTTTCCGCACTCGGCCAACGACGTCTGGACGGATTACTAGAGGAGTATTGCCGTCAGCAGATGGTGCCTGGCGATGACACACCGGTGGCACCCGCGCTAGCGGTAGAACTGGCCTATTCGTTGTCGAGGCGAGCGGCGGAGACAGCAGCCCCCTCCGCTCGTGAGCAACTTTGGAAAGCCGCTGATGACGTTCTTGCAAAAGCCGTCAACGACACGACCGATATTCTGATCCGTGCTCGCCTGACTCTGGAACGTGGTTCACTGGCTCTTGCTGAGGGTGAATGGCTTCGTCAGTGGGATGAGCTACAGGGACAAGTTGATCAGGCGCCCTCCGCGGTCAAACGATTAGAAGAGGCCGTTCGCCAGTTGAAGCAGTTACTTGACGCGGTCGAACTTTCGACGATGGGAGACACAAGTAAATCGCACAGTCCCCATGAGAAAGAATCGATGGACGAGCTCAAGCAGCTAAAGCTTCACATCAGCTTTCGACTGGGTAGTGCAGAACTCGCGCTCGCCAAGTCGTTGCCGGCTCCCAGTGATGCTCGGACTCAGGAATTGCGATCAGCGGCCGGACATCTTCGGATGGTGGCGATCTCTAACTCCCGATCTGAATTGGCACTCAACGCGATGTTGAAACTCTCAGATGCATTACGCACCGAAGGGGTTCCAGAGCAAGCTTGGCCTATTCTCGTTACCATCGATTTGAATTCGTTGAAACCATCTGATCGAGATCGTGTCCTAGCCGAACGTGTGGAACTTCTGCTTGCAGAGAACAGAATCATCGATGCGATCGAAGTGGTGCACGAGGAACGTCGGCAGAAAGACCACGTCCCTCCTGAGTGGGAATATCTTTACCTGAAGGTTCTCCTTCGGCAAGCCGCGCAGATGCCAAGCGATCCAGGCGCGGTCGGTAAGTTACAGGCATCGGCGCTTCGGCAACTGCGGCTCTTGGATTCTGCCTCCGACCCCATTTGGCTCCGGCGCGGAGAGGTGCTTCTCGCACAACACGCAAAACATCTGCTCTTACGTGAATCTACCGAATATCGGCAAGCCGCCGAGATATTGACGCGATCGGGAAACCACACACAGGCCGCGAAAGTTTATGCGAAGGCGGCGGAGCAATCCATGGCCAAGGGAGATCACGATAATGCTCTCGCTCTCATGGAAGAGTCCGCACGTTCATTGGAAAAGGGTGCGGAATACGCTAAAGCTCGCGATACGTTCGAGGCAATTGCCCATCAATGGCCGGAAAGTGCCACCGCGCCAGAGGCGCTTTTGCTCGCTGCGATCAATGCTCGCCGAGCCTATCTCATCGATCATCAGCCCGCTTCCTACAGCGAACTCTATCAACTGATAAAAGATCATCTCGGCAAGTATCCAACGGACGAAACATCGGGAGATGTTCACTATCTCCTTGGGACGATGAAAAAAGCGGAAAGAAACTATGACGATGCCGTTCGTGAATTTTTGACCGTTCCCACTTCTCATCGTCTGTTTAGTTCATCACGACTCGCCGCTAGCCGCGTTTATGAATTGTGGAAGCGACCGCTTGCCCCCGATGCCTCTAGCGACGGCACATTGGGTCAAGTCATCGCCTATCACGAATCGATCGTCTCACCTTTGACCCCGAACCCGCCCCCATTCGACGTTGTCGCGAGGGCGGAGATTACGATTCGACTGGCGCGGTTTCTATTGGATCCACGCGTCGATCGAGCCGCCGATGCGGAGCACTGGCTGGAATCACTCTTACTCATCCCCGGCGTTCCCCACGAATGGGTCCAGGAAGTCAGGCGATTTCAAATTCTGGCACTATGCCGACAAGATCGATTCCATGAAGCCGAATCTCTTGCGTCCAATCATTCAAGATCGAGTCTTGATGAGATCCTCTCCACGCTTCAACTCCTGAACGATGAGGCATCCACCGCGACGGAACTCGAACGAAAACACATTGGGCAGATTCAGAGAGTTCTTGCGAAGGATTCCCTAGAGCAGGTCAAAACCTTACCCGATTCGAGACGACTCGACTGGCAATTGGCACTTGCTCACATCGAACTCAATGCCGTCAATGAACCAGAAATCTACCGCACCATTGATCAACTACAACAACTCAAGAGGAAGTATCCCCGCGACTCGCGCATCATGGAGCTTTTAGGGCTCTGTTATTTGCAAACCGAGCGTTATCAGTCCGCGGGTATGGTCTGGCGTGAATTGATCGCCGGTTCGGAAGAAGGCTCGCCGATCTGGTTTCGGGCAAAGCTTTATCTGGTCACGAGTCTGCGCCGCGCCGGTCAAGAGAAACAGGCTCGTGAGGTTCTTCAACTCGTCGAGTTACTGCACCCGGAGCTGGGAGGCCTTCCGCTTCGGAAACGGTTTCAGAGTGAACATCAAAATCTTGTTGCCAATCATTCGGACTGACCGCGATTTGGTCGGCTATCGATCGTTCG
>JAIEPU010000145.1 GCA_019748235.1 bacterium | reverse complement strand
AGCGGCCCAAAACGGCAAAGCTCTCGCGCAACGGAGCGATCCAACTGAGCGTCAGCTTCCGGTGAGGAGCGGCCGCGGGCACGGGTCGCATCATGAACGCGGCCACCGTTCCAAGAATGGAAAGGGTCAGCAATGCAGCGCCGGCAATCCAAACATTCGAATCGCGGAAGCCGTTTTCGAGATCTTCAGGCCGCTTGAGGAGCGAATAGAGAATCCCACCGACCGAAGTCCCGGCGAGCTGCGCGACGAAACTCGTCCCTTCAAGAATACCGTTCCCCCGTGAGAGAACACTGGTATGTAGGATTTCAGGCATGATACCGTACTTGGCGGGGACAAGAAATGCCGTCTGTACTCCCATCAGAAAGACGACGAGGATGATGAGAACAGCACTTGTGATTCCCAGGATTTGACTACTGTCCGGAAAATAGTGAGACAGCCTCGGGAGCAAAAGTGCTACTAATCCGAT
Organism: bacterium; assembly: GCA_019748235.1. Taxonomy (GTDB): domain Bacteria; phylum Planctomycetota; class Planctomycetia; order Kolteriales; family Kolteriaceae; genus JAIEPU01. The sequence goes on along the minus strand of JAIEPU010000145.1, from coordinate 16,154 downwards.
GAACATGAACGTCACTTCGGAACACTTCATGGCCACGACGACATCGCGTTTGCTGAACTTGTCGGCCAAGATGCCGGCGAGCGGGGAAAGCAAAAGAAGAGGAATGATAAAGAGCAGGGTCACGACGGCGACGAGAAGCTTCTCATCGACCCCCTTCACCTGGGCATAGCCAATGAGCATGTCGCAAGCGAAAAAGTTGCCAATAATATGACTGGCTTGATCGTTAAAGCTATTGGTGAATTGCGCGAGAATTAACCCGACGTAGGTGCGATTCTTAAGTGTTTCGGATGGAGCGCCCGCCATGGGCCATTTTCCGCCTAGAAAATCGAGGATCGGCCGGCCGGGGACACCCAATGATTGCTCGGCCAGAGGTCAAAAATCCCGCTCCCCCGTCCAGGAAGGATAGAGACCCCTACCCTCCGCGTCTACGGTATCCCCTCTGAACAATTCGATCCAAGTTCTTCCCACATCAGGAAAAAGACCGAAAACAGGACTCTAGCCAGCAGTTTGGTCAGAAGGCACAATATCTCCGTCGCTCGACTCTCGGCTGGATAATCGATCTGTTTTTGATCAGAGGTATCACGATGGCGATTTCAGGCAACGACCTGAGCCTACGGACAATTTCGACATTGCATACGAATCATTTTCTCAGAACCGCGATGGTTCTTTTCGTGGGGCTTTTCATGTTGTTTGAAGAAGGTGATGCGGCCGACGCTAACAAAGAAGAATCGAAGGTCCCCCCCTACACGCTCCCAGATCCACTCGTCAACAATGCAGGCCAATCGGTCAACACCCCCGAGCAGTGGACGAACGGGCGGCGAGACGAACTCTTCCAAATCTTCAGCGATCAGGTGTATGGCAAGTCCCTGGCTCCGCCGAAAGCGACCAAATCCACGGTGCACCAGCGGGATGCCATCGGTGGAAAGGCCATTCGAAAAGAAGTCCGGCTCGAATTCGAGGGAGAGACCGGCCAATGCTTGATGGATCTCACCATTTATCAGCCGAAGAATGCGGCCGGACCATTGCCCGTTTTCGTGGGGATTCATGTCTTTGATAAGAACCACGAGCCACCGTTACCTGGTGGGAGGATCGTCAAAGAGGGTAAGCCGATCCCAGAAGGGATCGATCCGAAGCTTCTCCCAGGTGCCGAGACAATTCAACGGATTTTGGAGCGTGGTTATGCCGTCGCGACGATCGAACCAGACGGAATCTCGGCCGATGATGCCAACACCTTTTTGAAGGGGGCACTTACCATCGATTGGCCAGCCGACAAGAAGGGGCGAACGCCGAATGATCCGGGTGCTCTCAGCGCCTGGGCCTGGGCGATCAGCCGAGCGGTGGATTACTTCGCCACCGACAAGGATTTCGACGCCACCAAGGTCATTGCGATCGGCCATTCTCGACGTGGAAAGGCGGCGCTTTGGGCAGGCGCGAACGATGCGCGGTTGGCAGCCGTCATTTCGAATGAGTCCGGCTGCGGAGGGGCAGCGCTCAGCAAAAGGATCTTTGGGGAGACGGTCGCCCACATCAACGACCGCTTTCCGCACTGGTTCTGCGAAAACTTCAGACAATACAACAACCAAGAGGAGAAGCTTCCGGTCGACCAGCATGAATTGATCGCTTTGATCGCTCCCAGGCCCGTCTACATCGGCAGCGCCGAACAAGATTTATGGGCCGATCCGAAGGGTGAGTTTCTATCGGCGCTGAATGCGGACCCTGTTTACCGATTGCTCGGAACGAGGGGATTGGGCGGGGTAAAGGAGATGCCGCCGTTGAATACTTCGGTCGGCGAAACGATCGGGTATCACGTCCGCTCAGGAGAACATAGCCTCTCCGACCTTGATTGGATGCTTTACCTCGATTGGGCCGATCGCGTCATTCCCAAGAGTGCAAAGTAATCCCAAAATAGTGTCAATAGGGTGTCAGTCGGCATACTGCAGTTCCGATTGGAACGATTATGCCGACCTTGACGCCGTCCTCCTTTGATGTAAATCCATTCCACTCGCTCGCCAATTCGTCGCACACCCACGAAACCAGCGATCAGGAGCGTCAACAAACGCCGCTTTTGAGAATGTGAGCTATGTTTTGGTGTGGACATCTAATCCCCTCAAACTCTCGAGTTTGCCACATGGACATCGCGACAATCATAGGGGTGGTCGGTGCATTCGCGCTCCTCTGTGGCGCGATTCTCGCCGGCCACGACGGACATGCCGGTGACCTTTCCGCCTTCGTCGATCCCGTCGGCCTGGCGATCGTCGTCGGTGGATCGCTTCTCACGCTATTTGCTTGCATGCCCTTTAAGAACGTCATCGAGACGATTCGCGTCGTCATGCGAACCGTTATCGTCAAACGACCTCACTTACCGACGATTCAAAAGCAGCTGATCCATCTCGCGGAAGTCGCTCGACGCGACGGAATCTTGGCACTGGAGAATTCGCTGCCGGCTAATGCGGACCGATTCCTTGCCCACGGTATCCGTCTGGTCGTTGACGGTCGCGACAGCGAAATGGTCGAACGGCTTCTGCACATCTCGATCGATTCACTCGAGCGGCGGCATATGACCGGCAAGATTGCACTCGACGCAGTCGGCAAGTACGGCCCGGCCTACGGCATGGTGGGAACGCTCATTGGGCTCGTGCTCATGCTTGGTAACCTCGACGATCCCGATGCAATCGGCCCGGGTATGGCGGTCGCCCTTCTAGGAACGATGTATGGGTGCATCGTGTCGAGCTGCCTGTTCCTTCCGCTCGCGGACAAGCTGGCTCTTTATTCCCACGAGGAAGTTCACGCCAGGCACATGATTCTCGAGGGATTGCTTTCCATTCAGGCGGGCGACAATCCGAGTATCGTCTCGGAGAAGTTGGCCTCGTACCTCGCCCCGCGGGAACAGCGAGAGTAGGCGACGTAATCGTCCATTGCGTAACTCGTTTCATCTAGTCACGAAGAGAGGAATTTTCCCATGTCAGGCGGTGGCGGCGGTGGTTGCCCAATGTGGGTGTTGACCTATGCCGATATGATCACCGTTCTCATGGGATTCTTCGTGATCATGTCGACCATGAACAAGCCGGAGGAGAAGGAAGCGGTCGCGGCCGAGTTGGTTCAGCAGTTCGGCACGCCCGATTCGATTCAGCGCTTCATGGAACTCTCTCGTCGCCGAAGTTCGGCCGAGGAAAACAAAAAGAAACAAAAGGAAAAGCTGAAAGGGCGATCCGGCCACGACGAGCGAGTCACAACGATTCGTGATGGTGGCGGTCTGACCATCGGTGGACCTGTGTATTTCCGAGCGGGAAGAGCCGATCTGTCAGAGGAATCAAAGACTCAGCTCAACCAAGTTGCGGACGTCATTCGAGGGAAGCCGAACATCATCGCGATCAAGGCTTATCGACCACGATATGACTTAGCGGGAATGAGCAAATTCGAAACTCCCTCCGCACTCGCCAGCGCTCGGGCGGAGGCCGTCTGTAATTACCTCGTAAGTAAGGGGGGGTTGCGCGAAGACTCGATCCGGCTTGAAGTCGGCGCACCTGTGGAAGGTTCGAATCTCGTCATCCGAGGACTGGGACTCTCCGCAAGCGATCGTGTCGATATCGTCGTCTTAGAGCCTTCAAAATTCGATTACGAACCGAGCCCGATGCCACCGGCACCCGCTCCGCACTGAAGCCGCCGACCCACCAGCAATCATCAAGAAACGACGACGGACCGAGAAATTGCTCGGTCCGTCTCCGTTTACATCTTGAAATAAAAGCTTACGTGATCTCTTCGATCACGAACGGCTTACGGTACTTGCGAGTCAGCATCGAGCTGGCCGTCTCGTTCCCCTTAAAGGTTTCCGACGAGGGATCCATCTCGAGCCAGGGACCGAGCGTGATCGCAGCGGAATCGATCTCCACTTCATTCGCCTTGAGGTGTTCGGCCATTCGATTGAAGGAATCGAGGGCTTCGGCATTCCCCTTGATCTGCTCGACGATCTGACCAGCGGGCAACTTCTTGCCAAGCTGATACGACACGTTGCCGGTGTGGCAGAGTGCGCTCGAAAGATGCCCCTCGAGAACTTCCGCATTCAGAAGCTCACGCTTGCGCTGGCGCACAGCGTCAAGGAAGTTGCCGAAGTGGTTGCCGCCCCCTGACCAGTTCTTTACTTGCTTGCCGTCTTTGTCAAATGCTTGAGCGCTCGAATAGCTGGGAATGACGACATAGCCCCCCTCGCACTGCACAATGACACCGACGCGTGAACCGCGATAGTTGTCCATCGAATCGTTCCACTTCGCTTGGTCCGCCTTGCTTCTCGGCAAGCCGCGAACTTCGAAGATCAGAGGGGCTTTCGCATAATCGTGAAAGACGATCTGCGTGTTTGGCGTGTCGCCGGCGTCGGAATATCCAAGCCGTCCGCCGACGCTCATGACGCGCGGTGAGAGTTCCTTCTCACCGAGAAACCAGCGGGCGATGTCCATCTGATGGATCCCCTGGTTTCCGAGATCGCCGTTGCCGGTATTGAAATCCCAGTGCCAATCGTAATGAAGCTTCGGGCGGTAAAGATCGACCTTCTCTGCCGGCCCGCACCAAAGATCGTAGTCAATGCTCGGATCGATCTTGAGAGGTGAGTCGAGCTTTCCGATCGCACGACGAGGCTTGTAGCAAGTGCCGATCGCATATTGGATCTTGCCAAGATTACCGGCCTGAACCCACTCGGCCGCTTCCTTCAGGCTCGGGCTCGATCGGCTTTGCGTTCCGCACTGAACGATCTTGTCATGCTTGCGAGCCGCTTTAACGAGTTGCCGCCCTTCCCAAACGTTATGCGAGACGGGCTTCTCGACATACACATCCTTGCCCGCCTTGATTGCCTCAATGGCGATTAATGAATGGGTATGGTTCGGCGTGGCGATGGAGACGGCATCAACGTCGTCTCGTTCGAGCAATTTGCGGAAGTCAGTGAAGCGAGCGATCTTTCTCGGCTTGACCATCCCCTCCAAGATTCCGGCCCGTGCGTTCAGCACCTTTTCATCGCAATCGCAAACGGCGACGGCATTGTCTTTGAATGCTCTAAGGTGCTCCATGCCGCGCCCATTGACGCCGATCAACGCGATGCGAATGTCATCATTATTGTTAAACGCATAACTCCGCCCCGCAGGCAAAGCCATCGACACGGTGACTGCCGACGCCGATTTCAGAAAATCTCGACGTGTAAATGACATGCTTTCATCCTTTCACATTTTCCCGGGGAGCGGTTCCACGAGACTTATACCCGCGAGCGTCTCACTCGGCTTCATTGAATGAATCGATCCTAATCGGAATCGCGGGGGGGAGGCAAGCTTGAAGAGAGACGAGGCGTGGGGAAACATCGCGAAAGATGTGGCCAGCCACGAAGGAGATCCCTTGACGCTCGGCAATTGTCCGATGAGAAACTATTACTTGTTCTCAGTCGATGATTCCTTTTCGGCGGGCTCTTCGGACGATTTCTCCTCGGCCGGAGAATCCTTCTCAGCAGGTTTCAAATCCTCCCACCAAGAGCCCTTCTTCGAGGTTTGTTCCTTACCAGACTCGATTGAGAGTGCGGGCCCCGTTGATTTTCCCTTCGATACGTCTGCCTTCGCCACCGACTCCTTCGGAGAATCGCCTGTCGCCTCGCGATCGCCGAGTTTGTCAAGCTTCGGGTCGATGATCCCTTTGGAGGTATCAAACTGAATCTTCGACAATCGCATCGAGACACCGCCGTAGGCGACACTGTACATCTGCGATCGCCTGCCATCGGCAGACTTCGTCGGCCGGTGAAAAGAAAGAGCGGCAAGCGCTTCAGCCTCCCTTGGCACCACGTGAGACGGAGAAGGCCACGCCTCTTCATCGAGCAACACGGTGTCGCTTAGCCAATCCAGGGCACCCTCTTGATCCAGCAGGGTCGCCACGAGTACGAGGTCGTAAAGATTTCGCAGATCGGAGAAGGAAGGAAACTTCGTTTCGAGATCGGGAAAGGCCGCCGTGAAGTCCTGAGAGAATTGATCGGGCTTGCTATCGTCCCCCTTGCCGATTCGAGAACCATCGCGCGTCAGCAGCATCTCCTCATTGAGCAGTTTGAGATGGGGACCTTGGATACGGAACACGGTTCGGCTCGAATTGACACCCAAGGGAGCATAGTCCGACACGAACCACCAACGGGCAAGGCCGACACTTTCTTCCCCATTCTGATGTCTGATCATGACGGCATCGAGATGATTTGACACTCCTTTGACGACAACTTCCCCAATCGCCATCTGCTTCATCATGTAGTCCGCCTCGACCATGACGCGCGCAAACCGCGAGTCATCAGGAACTCCTCCCGTCCGCACCGATTGCCGGCCGAGCGTCTTCCGAACAGTTTCTTTTCCCTTGTCCGCGTCCTTTTTTCCACTCAACGGACCGAGTGAGACCTTTTGGATAGCAGCCAAGCCGTCTCGGCGGGGATCGATCGAGCACATGATCTCACCCCAGTTCTGTTTCACACTTCGGAGGGCGGTGGCAACATCCTCGAGATGGATGGTCGCGCGTCTGGACCGGCGCCCCACTTCACGCCCCTCGGGCGTCACTTCCCATCCTTCCGCGGGACCGGCGAGACGGACATCCTTGTTTTTCTCGTCGAGAATGATGTATTCGACCGACGCCAACCCCGCGAGCAGCGCACATTCTTTCGGGATCGGCTTTCCTGCCTTCAGGTGTTTGGAAGCTTCATGGGCAACCGCGCGCAAGGAAACTTGCCTTAGATCGGTGTGGGCGGCTAAATCTTCGGGAAGTTCGGGAACCGAGGATCGCTCCTTTTTCTCCGCACTCGTTGCCGCGCGAAGCAACCCTGATTTGTCGATCCGCACTCCGCCGAGTTGCCCTCCGCCACCGCCGAACTGGGCACTCGCGGTATCACTGATCATCAGCAAGCAAAAAGAAGCAACGGTCCAGACCACTCGACGCATGACTGATGCTCCCCCTTGGACAACCGTGAAACTCTTTTCAGTCTACACGTCGTCTCATCGATGCATCAAGGGATTCGATTACTCTTTTGTTTGGCGCGGAGGAGAAATCCCCTCTGGAAGCTTTTCCTCGAGTGCGGCGAGTTCAAGAAGAAGTGTCTTGTTGGAGCGGAACGGCTTGTCACCGGTATCCGCCCATCGAATGATCCCGTTTCGGTCGATGATGAACGTCCCATGCGCCATTAGTTCATTCTGTTTCCCCTCGGCCGGGCGATAACATCCGTACTTTTGCGCCACTTCGTTGTTAGGGTCGGAAAGGACGTCGAAATGAAATGGTCCGAATTGCTTGAACTTCGCGGCGGTTTCCTCGGGAGGATCTGAACTCACCGCCACGACTCGGGCTCCGATCTCCTTGAAGTACTTCAAGTCCTCATCCACGTCGAAAAGTTGAACGACACAGTGGTCGCACCAGTAGCCGTAGTAAAAGATCAGAACGACCGGCCCCTCTTCGATTAGACTTTTGAGATGCACCGACCTTCCTTGCCAATCGTTCAGACGAAAATCGGGCGCGGGCTTTCCCACGAGAGGGAGATTCATGGACGGCACATAATACATCTCGGGTCGAGCAAGAAGGGCTTTCCAGTCACCATCGAGCTTGTCCGACTTGTAAGCTCTCAGCAACAATTTTGCCTGTTGAACGATAGAAAGTGGAGCGGGCTGAAAGATAAGGGCCCAAGCGGTGAAAACGAACAGCACGAATCCTAGGGCGAAAAAAAATAGAATCGTGCGGCGACCGTCCCGCTCTGGCCGAGGGGTACTGCCAGTGATCTCTTCGGAAGCTGGTTCATGACCCGCCATGAATCCCCTCGTCGCACTCGGTTGGCTCATCTCTGACGAGCATAATTCCTCGTAAAATTCGTGTGGTTCCGAATCATTCGGACGATTCGCCACGTAAAAATTCTACTGGGTGCTTCAGGTATTGCCCAAAGTCCTTTTGTCGCTGCGACTTATTCGCGACCGGTTCGTCGGGGGGCAATGTTGTCCCTCTCCCGCCCGCCCACAGGAAAAGGGCAAGCTAGAGGGACTTGCAAAAAGATGTGGATTGGAGTACACCGATCCCCAGTCGAGATCGAATCTCGACGTTCGTCAGCCGGGGAGCCAAGTGCCTCCTTTCGAAAGAATGGGAGATATTAGGCCCCTCGATTGAAACATTCGTAGGATGTTCAGGTCCGCAGAGTCGAGGCTTGCCCGGCCTTACGAAGGCGGAGAGATTCCCAGCGAAACGCATGCCTGGGTTCCGTCGGGTGGCCGACGGATGGGGTGGGTGAGACGAGGAATCTAGTCCGGCGGACATCAAGGCTGGTGCAAAGAGCGCTGCGGTCACCAAGAACCAGTTCGTGGTGGCGAATATGAGGCTGCTCTTTCGCGAGCCCTAAGCTCAACAATCGAAAATTGGAGGATAACAATCGTGTCAAGCGTTTCAGAGCGCGTCATCGAGATCATCTCGGCTCAAATGGGTGTCGGCCGTGATCAGGTCACTCCGGAGACCTCGTTCGTCAACGATCTCGGCGCCGACTCTCTCGACACCGTCGAACTCGTGATGGAACTCGAAGAAGAATTCGACATCACCATTCCCGACGAAGATGCCGAACAAATTCAAACGGTTGGTCAAGCGATCGACTACATTGAAAAGCACATCTGAGTCGGAACATCTGACTCACGATTTGTTGAAATTGAAAAACCTTGGCCCGTTCTGGAGCCAAGGTTTTTTATTCTAAACTTCAAGACTCGCGATCAATCATTCATCATCAAATCAACAAACTCTTGAAACTCATCGGCCTCGATATCCCAATGGATCGCAACCGCATCGACTTCCTCCGCGGGAAGTTGGACTTCGCCGGACACCGAATTCGAACCTACCCCTGTCGATGGTCGCGATGAACTGGTCATCGCGGGCGTTCCCGTCTTTGCAGAAGTGGACGAAGACTTGGTGGGAGATCCACTTGTTGAAGAAGTTTGTGAAAGAGTGGACGTCGAAGGGGCGACCATGGCCGAGGCAGTCACCGTTGTCGATCCGAGATTGAGTAGGCTAGGTGACGATGTCGTGTTGTCGACAGTCGCCATCAGAGCGGAATTGGTAGCAACACCCGAAGACGCGGTTGCTACTCGGGTGGAAGCGCCGACTGCCAATCCCCCCACCAGATAGTTGAGGTTATTCATTGACTGAATCGTGCTAGTGACGCTCGCCACGACCATATCAACATTGGTCCCGGTCCAAATGTAGTCCGAGCCGGCGCCGCCGGTGATGGCATTTTGAGCATCGACGGTCTTCATCGTGCCGGTCAGACTCGCGCCGAACAGTGAATCATTTCCCGCGCCACCGAGAAGCGTGTCTGAATCAGCGCCTCCGTAGATCGTCGTGGGCCGATTCGTCAATCCGGACGCATCAATGTAGTCGGGACCCGCATAACCATAAGCAATCACACTTCCTGTGATGTTCGAATAAGTTAATGTCCGGACGGAAGGAAGATCTCTGCCGCCAATCTGAAAGAGGTTAACTTGAACTGTTCCCGGTGAAGTTTCGACGAAAGAAACGGTATCCTCTCGTTCGCTTCCGAAGTAATACACATTGCGAGAAGTGGGATCGAAAGTCACCTTTCGCGTTACACTGTTTCCTGCGGTATCGAGGACCATGTAGGTAAAGGTGCTGGGCCCGCCCGCAGCGAACTTCCTGATGAACATGTCGTTGTCGCTGCCATAGCGACCGTCATCGTATACGCCGTCATTATTCCAGTCGAAGACGATGATGTATTGACTCGTCTTGGGCACAAGACCGGTGGTGACGATGGAGAACGTGTACTCCAGAGAGTTTGCGGTGGGTGCCGCAACAAAAGCCGTGTTCAGTAGAGTGGGCGCGGGTTTGGCGATCGCAGCACCGATATTCAAATCGAGCTGATAGACGTAGTAGTAAACGTCACCCGCCGGAACGATCATGAACTTAGTCTGTACGGCTCCTGGGCTGGCAAATGTATGTGTGAACGTGATGACGCGTCCACCGCTCTCCATCTGCACGTTTGGCGTGGTAATGGCGTCCCACAGGCCGTCATTCGTCCAATCAATCCAGAAATTGAACGAACCACCCTTCCGGTCGATATCTCGAGCGGTAATCGTGAAGTTGTAAGTATTGGCGACGCCGGTGGGCGTTACCGTGATGGGAGCGGCATCCGCATTCGTCGTTTCAAAGCCGGTGACGGAGTTACCAATCAGGGTCGGAGCCTGGGCATCACCAAAGATGAATCCTTTTGAACCGACCATCGGAGCCGCACCGGTGGTCGAACGATGTTGGATCGTGTTTTTGTAGATGAGGGAATTTTCCAGAATCGGGCTCGCGGTATTGATACCGCGATAATCGTTTCGGGTTGAGTTTGTGAAGTCGATTCCGACAGGTGTGCCGATGAATGAGTTGTGCTCGACGACCAATCCTTCAATGGTTTGATCAGGAACGGTGGTCATCGTATTTCCGATGAATGCCACCGAAAATGCCGTCTCAAGGGTGCTTTGAACGGTGTTATCACGGAAGATGTTGTTTGCAAGTGTGCTTCGATCTCTTCCATTGGTGCTGGTCGCCGCATCGGCACCGCCGGCCGTTTCGATCATCATCCCGTAGCGGGAACCGGTGATGGTGTTATTCGTCACCAAATTGTATGCGGAAGTTTCATACTGGTTCGGTCCTGAGTTACGTGGAGAGGTGAGGGACCATATAGTGATTCCTAATCGAATGTTTGACAGAGTATTGTTATCGATGACCATGTTACTCGCTCCGCCGAATAGCATGATCCCGGCCGGGCCGATATAAGTATCGCGAGTGACGTTCTCCGCGATGCCATTGAGATTGTTGGAGTAGACGACCGCCTTGTCGGCGAGTGTGAGCAATTGAATGACGCTCGTTTGATCGACCGCGACTCCGAACGCTGATTCCAGGGTCAGGGTCATTCCGCTTCCGTTGGCCGCCTGTCCGACGATACGCCGAGTCTGCCCGACGCCGGTCCCTTGAACGACGACCGCGTAATAACGTCCATTTCCAAAATCGATGCCTGACGTGGTTGATCCGAAGGAAAGTGTCGTACTCGAAACGGTCGTCGGACTTCCAATGTATTGCGGACCGCCTCCTTCCCAGAGAATTTGCTCGCCGACATTATTTGCGACCGTTGTTGGGAGTCCGAGGTTCGACGTGATGTTCTTCGCAAGGTACTGGTAACGTCCTCCTTGCTGATTGACATACAGACGAAGACCCCACTGAGCTGTTCGCGAATGATCGGAGATGCTCTCACTCGCGCTGTTATTGCCGATGATGCTAATGGATGTCGTGCCGACGCTGTAAATCGCCTGCGGAGAGAGATTCGTCAGCCGGAACGTCGAGTTTTTAACGACGACCTGATTGGATTGATTAAAGAACGCGCCATAGGTGGTGCGGAAATCGCAGGAATCAACGGTGATTCGTGTTCCCTTGTAGATTTCAAACGCTTCATTGCTCTTCGTGTCGAATCGGACGCGTGTGAAGTTGACGTCCGTGGGACCGAACATTCGAAGGAGATCTTTGATGCCACCGGTATAGGCAGTGTCCGTCGCGCCGAGCGGGTTATAACCGTTATGGAGAGTCAGGTCCTGAAGGAGAATGTTGTTCGATGCGAGATTTCCGGTCGAACTGTAGATCAATCCCATCGTGGAGAAATTCGCACTCGGAATCGCTTTCAGGATAGATTGATCCATCCCTTGCCCGATCAAACGAACATTCGAAGGGATGTTCAGCGGATTGGCGATCATGAATGTGCCGGACGGAAGGACGACGGTTGCGTTACCGGTCGTGCTCTTTCCAGCGAGGGTCAGCACTGCTTGAAGCAACGCTCCGTCATCCGCCGACGCACTATTCGTCAGCATCGCGGCAAGCGAGGCATTGTTGCTTGCCATGTAGGTGGGTCCGCTCCATTGAGTACCGTTCTCCGCGGCCGATCGCACGGTAAACTTGAGCGGCGTCCCCCACCCGTAATCTCCACCTTTTCCGTTATGAACCCAAGCGGTGTAAGACCCCGCCGCCAAAGTGGACGGAAGCTGAAACTCGACACGGTACGGGTTCGTATTGAGGACGGTCATCTGTTGAAGGGGACCGCCGGCGTCTGATTGAATCCATACCCAAGTCGGCGCGGTTCCAGAACTGACCCCCTTGGTCCACTCCGCGCCCGTCTGCGATAAGTTGCGTCCATAAATGGCGATTGATTGACCCGCTTGGGCCGCATCGGGTCCGACCCACCAAGTCTCCGTCTGATTCACAAAAACCGGTCGGCTAATTCCGTCGTTGTCGACCGCCCACACCATGTACATCGCGTTGGCTGGCACATCCGAAATGGGAAGAGTCACAATCGCTCCATTGCTGGAGAGCGACTGCGTATTGATCATCGTGATCTTGCCGGTTCCATTTCCACCATCAGTGAAGACATAGAACTTGGTCGGAAAAGCGGCCAACGTCGAGAAGCTGGACCCTGAAAGCGAGAGAGATTCGTCGGTCCCAGCGGTCCTGGTCCATTCGGTGATCATCGGCGCGTTTGGAAGCACAGTGTTTGTGAATGCGATTCCCGCCGATGAAGGGTCGAAGGTTGCGCCCGGCGCGACAATTCCCGAAGGACCTTGAATGTACGACACGGTAGGAAGGTAAGTCGACGCGTTCACCGCGAAGGTCGCTTCACCCGAATCGATACTGATGGGCATCGTTCTGGGATCGGCTATATCCGCCGGCGAGGTGGTGGAAGATGAAGTCGTTGGAGTCGGTGGTGAGGTGGCTGACGTCGTCGTTGATGGGGGTGTTATTGCAAGTAATCGTTGAATCGCTTCTCCGAGCGACATTCCGGTCAGAAGATTTCGTTCCTCCAGAGCTTCGAGCTGAAACTCGCGGCGTCGAGAACGGATTTGAAGTTCAAGTTCCGCGCGCGACGCCGGACGTTGCCGTTCGGCCTTCCCCCACCAAGGAAGTTTCACTGGCTTTCGATGCATGAGAACTTTCTCTTCGAAAGCACGCCGGGCAGCGCGCATTCCCCCCGTGATCGGATCAACGAATTGCATTCAAACGCGATTTGGAGCGTATCACTCGCGACTGCCGGCAATCTCAACTTCGACCCAAAAGCAACCCAAAATGAAACTTTGAGTCACTCCCTTCCCAGGGTCTCCGCACTCCGACAGCCATAAACATCACAGTCCGCCCGACTCACCTCCTCAGGTGACCTTTGCTGTCATGCAAAATCGGCATGACCGCAAAAGCTTGAAGTCGGGCATGCACCGGGATCTCACAGAACGGGCAAAATAAGATGCCGTTCTCATTGATCGCGGTGCTATCTGGCAAAGGTTCAACGTCAGACTTGCTGAAAACAGGTCCTCGTTCGCCGATGCGAATGGATCGGACGTTTCCGCATCATTGACGCCAAAGTCCTGAAATCCAAGGGTCGATTTCAGAATTTTCTCGAAATGCACCTCAAAACACTCAGAAATCCGTGGAGGGGATGGATTCTGTGACGGGCGTTGTGGGCTCAGACGGGTTCGGGTCCCACTTGGCTTAACCGTAGAACAAGATTTGCGATTCAGCCTGCTTTTCATCGGACATTTTCATCAAGATTGCCCCACTATTCAGACTCGAATCAAGTCGAAAGAATCGCTCCGCTCTCGCTCTGAGAAGTATTAGAATCGGTGGCGTGCCTGATTCGCAATAGTGTCCGTCGTTCAAACGTTGTTGAACATGACTTCGAATGAATTTCGCGCGACCACACCACGGGCGAGACTCGTAGCGAACACGGGCAGCAATAATTCCCGTCGCATTTCAAGGAAATGAACCGATGAAAAACAGAGTGCACGATTCGAATCGGGAATGGAACAGACGAGAATTGCTTCAGCGGTTCGCTGCCGCATCGCTCTTCACTGCCCCTTCCATCGCCTTTGCTGAGGAACTGCTGAAAACACCGCGACTGACAGAAGGCCCCTTTTATCCCAACAAGCTTCCCCTCGACACGGACAATGACCTGATTATTGTCAACGAGTCGACATCTCCCGCATTGGGTGAGATCAGCTATGTCAGTGGTCAAGTTCTAACGACCGCGGGCTCTCCCATTCGCAATGCATTCGTCGAAATCTGGCAATGCGATCATTCCGGCGCTTACCTGCACACGCAAGACTCGAACCGAAAGTCTCCCGATTCGAACTTCCAAGGCTACGGTCGATTTCTCACCGATGCAGAGGGACGGTATTCGTTCCGCACGATCAAGCCCGTCCCCTATCCCGGCCGAACGCCTCATATTCATTTTGCGGTGAGTAAGAACGGCCATCGCGTTCTGACGACTCAACTCCTCATCAAGGGTCATCCGCAGAATGAAAAGGACATGGTCTTTCGAGGCGTGCGCGATCCCAAGATGCGTGATCTGCTCCTCGTGGATTTTGTTCCCCTCCCCGATTCCAAAATCGGTGAGCTGACCGCGAAGTTCGATCTGGTCCTTGGTGCCACTCCCGCCGATCCCGACGAGCCAATCAAAGGAGGCATCGGCGAACCCGAGTTCCGCCGAGGCCGACGGGGGTAAAAGCGAAGTTCTCCGAACACGTGATCGTCTGGGATCACTCAACACGAGGGGAAGATCCGCATATTGATTTGACGACGCCGTCTAAATCGATGCATTGCATTCACACTGAGCATTTCAGTGGGTTCGTCCATTGAGACGACGGGACCGGCATTTCTTACTCCGCATCTTTCGAAACGCTTGGCAATTCCGTAAGGTGTCTCGAACCTGATCAACAACATGAGAGGTTCGATGCGATGCGTCTGGTCAACTACGAATCAGAGACTTTCGAGATCCGGGTCGGCGTGCTGCTTCCTGAAGCGGAGGAAGTGATCGACCTGGCGGCGACGGAACCGAAGCTGCCGCAAACGATGCGAGAGATCATCGGCTCGGCGCCCACATCCTTTGACCGGATCGAAGAGGCGCTGGAGCGTGGTAAGTACGTGACGGCCACCTACCGCCGACTCCTCGCGCCCATTCTCTTTCCCAGCAAGATCATCGGCATCGGCTTGAACTACAGCGATCACGCACAGGAAACCGGCGCCCCCATTCCAACCGAGCCGATCGTCTTCAGCAAGTTCGGAAACACCATTGCCGGCCCAGGGGACACGATCCTCCTTCCTTCGATCAGCAGCCGAGTAGACTACGAAGCGGAACTGGTCGTCGTGATCGGTAAGCGGGGCAAGAACATCTCGAGGGAGAACGCGCTCAGTCACGTTGCCGGCTACACGGCGGGACACGACGTTTCCGCGCGCGACTGGCAGCTCGAGAAGGGTGCCAAGCAGTGGCTGCTCGGCAAGACATTCGACACGTTCGCCCCGATCGGTCCCGCGATCGTCACCACGGACGACATCCCCGATCCGCAGAATCTCAGCATTCAGTTCCGCCTGAATGGCCAGACGATGCAGAACGGCACGACCGGCAAGATGATCTTCAGCGTTGCGGAACTGATTGCCTATCTCTCACAAGTGATGACGCTCGAGCCGGGCGACCTCATCTTCACCGGGACCCCTCCCGGTGTCGGCATGGCGCGCAATCCTCCGATCTTCCTCAAAGATGGTGACGTCTGCGAAGTCGAGGTTGAGAAGATCGGCATCTTGAAGAACGTCTGTAAGGCGGGATAGCACTTAATAGAAGTGACCATTACATCGCTCGTCGTTATTTCTCAGGGAATTCTGGCGAGCGAAACGTACGTATTCAATTCGTACGGTTCCATCGTATTCCATCCGGCGATTTCCAAGTGATCGAGCAAATATCACTGCTGTTCAAGACGATCGTTCGACGATCGAGCCATTTACCATTCCACTTCATCATATTAGATGCGTTAGTGTCATCGGCGAAGACCATCTCTTCGAAGGGGCCTCTCGTCCCCTGAAACATTTCGGATCGCTTATAGATGCGTAGTTGAATAATCGAAATTCTTGGTCCTGAGCGATCCACGGTGAATACGGCGCAGAGGTCATCACTTGGATTGACCACAACTTCCTCTATTGCTGCCTTTGTGCTGT
The DNA here is from genome assembly GCA_019748235.1 of bacterium. Classification (GTDB taxonomy): domain Bacteria; phylum Planctomycetota; class Planctomycetia; order Kolteriales; family Kolteriaceae; genus JAIEPU01. The sequence goes on along the minus strand of JAIEPU010000145.1, from coordinate 125 downwards.
CAAAGATTCTAAGGATTTCGCTGATTGCCATTCCCAGTAACACGATCCCGAGAAACTTCGTGATCTTGAATCCCCATGAGACAACACTGGCATAATTCATTGGTTCAATGCCCCCAACGGTTCAT
>JAIEPU010000221.1 GCA_019748235.1 bacterium | reverse complement strand
GCCCGAAGTCATCGTTCAAGAGTCGCTTCAATCGCTTGAGTTACCGGGGCGATTGGTGGTCGAGCGCGTTCGCAAGGCGGGATTTGCGGCAGTCAAGATTCACGTCGAGACGCCTCATGAACATCCCCATCGACATCTCTCTGACATACGGCGAATTCTTGATCGAGGACGATTGACGCCCGGCGCGCGGCAGATTGCGGACAAGATGTTCGTGCGACTTGGGCAAGCGGAAGCGGAAAGCCACGGCATTCCGATTGAGCGGGTTCACTTTCACGAAGTCGGCGCGGTCGATAGCATTTTTGACTTCGTGGGTATTGCAACCGCAATCGATTGGTTGAAGCCAACATGGATCAGTTCAACACCCGTGCCGACGGGGCAGGGGTGGGTGAATTGCGAACATGGAAAGCTGCCGATCCCGGCACCGGCCGTCGCGCGATTGCTCGCGGGGGTGCCGCTTGCCAACTGTCCGATCGATGCCGAGTTGACGACGCCCACCGGCGCGGCGGTCATCGCCACTCTCGTCAACGAGTTCACCCGTCAGCCGAAACTGGTCATCGAGAAAGTCGGGACCGGCGCGGGGACGCGCGATCTCGTCGAGCAGCCGAACGTCCTGCGATTGATGCTCGGCTCGACGACGGAGAAGCACTCACCCGATGAATCGTGCGACGTCATTTGGCAGCTTGAAACGAACATCGATGACGTGCCGGCTGAGATCATCGGCTACGTGACAGAGCGGCTGTTCGATATCGGTGCTCTTGATGTCTATCTGACTCCGATTCAGATGAAAAAGAACCGCCCGGCAGTGCTGCTCGCGGTGCTGTGTGAGGATGAGGCTCGAGCGGCGATCGAAAAGATGATCTTCGAAGAGACAGGCACGCTCGGGATTCGTCGGCGTCAGATGGAGCGGACAAAGCTCGAGCGGCAGGCCGTCCAGGTCCAAACCGCTTGGGGTCCTGTGGCGGGGAAAGTCGCCTGGAACGACGAGATGAAAGTCTTTACCCCTGAGTTCGAGGACTGTGCCCGGGTCGCCAGGCAGGAAAATGTGCCGCTCCGAACGATTTTCGAGGCGGCCCGGCGGGCGTTCGATTTCCCTGACGAGCCTGAGATGTAAAGTCTTGTGCTGATATGGAGTTGCTGGTAGAGATCAGTGAGTAGGCCGTGGCGGGGAGATATCCTGCGCGGGAGAACATTTCCCCTCGGGAGCTTTTGAGCGTGAACTTCCCTCCGATCGACAACTCATCCTTGATGCTCATCAGCGGGATGTTGTTATTGACGTTCACGCTCGTGCGAGTGATTCGCCGAAAGCGTCCCGACATGCCTGGCAATTCCGCCACCACCGAAACACGTGAGCCGGCACCGCGCACATTCGTCTCGACCGATCATCTCGAGGTCAAGCTTTACAACACCTTTCGCGAGCTCAATGCCCGTTTGGAAACGAAGATCAACATTTTGAATGAATTGATTATCGACGCCGACCGCAAAGTGATGGAGTACACGGCTCTGCGGGATGAGATCGTCGAACTGTCGAAGGCCACTGCCGAGGGAGAAGAGCCGGCGGTGATCTCGCGAGAGGGGAATCGACTACGCGGCGACGGTCAGCAATCTGCCAGCCGATACGACGAAATCTACTCCCTCGCTGACAGGGGTATGACACCCGCGGAGATCTCGCAGCGGGTCGACCAACCGATCGGCGAAGTCAATTTGATTCTTGGGCTTCGCCGTCGGCGAAAATCAGGATAGTTCTTTCCCCATCAGATTTGCTGCTCAACATCCATAAAACAATCACTTCTCCGGCGGGGACCTAAATTCGTTCGCGATGTACTAACCCTGCTGACCGCATGACGAGGTGAGCTTGGCCGTTTGGCAACAAATCATTCTGGTTGCTTACAGTGTCGTGGTACTGCTGTGCCTCGTCCGTCACTTCATTTGGAGTTGGGCGATGCGGCAGACGCCCCAACTTGATTTGAGTTCGCCACACATCGATCCAAGTAATGCTCCGCTCGTGACGATTCTCGTCCCCGCTAAGGATGAGGCGAAAGGGATTGCTCAGTGCCTGGAAGCGCTACTTCAGCAGGATTACCCGAACTACGAGATTCTCGTCGCGGACGATCGGAGTGTCGATGATACCGCGGCAATCGTGGAAGAGATCGCACGCCGAGAGCCCAGGGTTAAACTCGTTCGAATCACGCATCTTCCAGAGGGCTGGACGGGGAAGACGAACGCGCTGCAGCAACTTCAAGAGCACGCGCGCGGGGAATGGCTTCTCTTCGTGGATGCGGACACAAGGCAGCATCGTTCCTCACTATCGATCATGGTTCGGGATGCCATTGATCATCAAGCCGACATGCTTTCCGCGATGCCAGCTCTCGACATGAAGTCGTTCTGGGAATGCGTAGTGCAGCCTTTCGCGGCCATGTGTCTCATGATTCTTTATCCCTTGCCGCAAGTGAATGATCCGAAGCGGAAAGATATGGGATTCGCCAACGGGCAGTTCATTCTCGTTCGCCGAACCGCTTACGATAAGATCGGCCAGCACACGCTCGTTCGAGACAAATTCGTCGAGGACATTCATCTCGGGCGGCTGATTCGAACACGTGATCTTTCGCTTCGGGTGGTGATGGCTCCGGCGCTGACAAGCGTGCGGATGTATGCCTCGCTCGCGGAGATCAATCGTGGGTGGAGCCGAATTCTTTATTCCGCCGTCGATGCCAAACCCGCCAAGCTTTGGGTCCTTCAATCGTTTATCGTCATTTTCAGTGTCTTGAGCTATGTGGTGCTCGGGACCACCATCCCACTTCTTTTGCTCGGATATGGCTCGACGTTTGTGTGGTCGATGTTTTGGCTTGGCATTGCACACGAGGTGTTGCAAGAGACGATGTTCGCTCGCATCTACCGGACGACGCGAAGTCGGCTTGACTATCTCGTCTTTAGGCCGCTGGCAGTGTTCGTGATGATTTATGTCGTGGGAAAAGCGATCAAGATGTGTCATACGCATGTCGTGACTTGGCGCGGAACGTCCTACGACGCGCGACTTCAATCTCCGTCGAAATAGAGCGGCTTGTCAAAGAGTGAGCGCGGATGGCCGACGAACATCAGCCTGATCAACGATTTCGAAAGGGAGAGCGGTTAACGCTGGCCCGCGAATTCGATCAGGTGTTTGGGGCGCGGCGATCGGCGGCCGGTCAGTTTCTCGTCGTTTATGCCGCCCGGAACGAACTGGGGTATAATCGAATAGGACTTGTCGTCGGCCGGAGGACCGGGTCCGCTCCGACTCGCAATAAATTTAAGCGGCTCGTGCGCGAGGCGTTTCGCCTCTCGAAGGGTGAGCAACCGATCGGTTGGAACTGGGTCGTGCTTCCTCGTCTTCCAAAGAAGGAAAAGAAAGTTGCCAGCGCCGCGCCGCCCGAATGGTCTTTGATCGAGTTGCAATCAGAGTTCATTCAGCTCGTACGTCGACTGGCACGAGCGCCGCGTGGAGAGTCAGGAAAGCAAAAATGAATGATGAGAGGAGCGAGGCCGACACTGCGTCTAAATCCGCCCCGCCTCTCACCTTTCTGGGTTGGCTGATGGTCAAGCTGGTACTTGCCTATCAAGTGGGCATCAGTCCATTTTTGGGTAACAATTGCCGTTTCTATCCGACGTGCAGTGAATACTTCATCCTCTCCGTGAAGAAGTATGGGGCGGTTCGTGGCTCATGCCGGGGCGTTGCTCGGATCTGCCGCTGCCATCCGTTTCATCCGGGGGGCGTGGATATGCCGTAAGCAAGCTTTCCCGATTTGCTATCCTTCCGTTTCTTCCTTGCGGTGCCAGCTCTTCAACTCCTTCCTAATTTCTCTAATCTCTCGAATCCTTTCGGTCTCTTCATTTGGTCTGGTTGGAATAATCAAAAGAATCCACGTCTTCGTAGCCGATCGAATGTTCAGAGTCCGCGCAATTGCGCTCAGCGAGCGGAAGCGGTCTGGTCAAAAAGCGGACTCATGGGCATTCGAGCGTGGGAGATAGGTCACATGGCGTCACGAGAGATGACATCACGCATGCCATCAACGGGCAAACGAATCCTGGCGGGTCTTCCTCCCTTTTTGTTGGGAGGGATACTGTCCGCGGCATTCTTTGGCGCGCTGGCATATCTGGGTCTCTCTGAGAATCATCCGATCGTCCGCTACACCAGCGGTCATTGGCTGGCGATCGCTGAGATGGGCGTCTTCTTTTGGGGAATGTCCGCGCTTGTTTTCAGTTTGACTTCGCATTGGCGTGAAGCCGCCGCGATCAGACATGCATGGTTGCCTGAACTGAAAGCTCCTCTTCCGCCTGATCAAGCGCGCGACGTGCTAGACCAGATCAACTCCGCCCCACCGATCTACCGTGCAACGTTGATGGGGAGACGACTGAGAGACGTGGTCAGCGATGTTTGCCATCGCCATGCGGCTGATCGGATCGATCAGACCCTTCGAGAACTTGCGGATCGCGATAAAGCAGTGATGCAATCCCGCCTTGGGATCGTCCGCATTTTTACGGGCATCCTGCCGGTCGTCGGGCTGCTCGGCTCCGCTCTTCTGACGGCGATGACTCTTTCCAATGTCAGCCAAACAGATTTGGAGTCGTCGATTCCCGCCATCACCGCGAGTCTTGCGGTGGCTCTCGATCCGACGATCCTGGCGGTTTCTCTTTCGCTGATGCTCCTCCTTTCGATGTACATCGTGGAACGACAAACGAGTGATCTGTTGGCGAAAGTCGACGACTCGGCGCGCGCGTGGTTGGCTGATCGATTCATCACCAGCGTGCCGGAACATACCCCGTTTCTCGCCGCCGTCCACGCGTCCAGCGAGCAGACGGTTCAGCTCACCCGAGCATTGATGGAGCAACAGACGGAGCTCTGGTCAGAGGCCACGATGTGTCTTCATCAACGTCTTGAAGAGTTGGCCTCCAAGCGAGATACCTCACTCGTCGATGTGATGAATCAATTACTCGAACAGTGGAAACGTGACACGAACCTGCTCGAAACGTCGCACCGCAAGATGGACGAGCTTCGGGCGAAGATCGAGCGAATCGGCGAACTCTTGATACAGCGAACGGGTGACGAACGAGCCCTAGTCGCTGCTCAACAAAGTTTAGCCGACAATCTCAAGATGCTGAAGGAGACGCACAGCTTTGATGAAGCGTTGCAGAGCATTACCGCGGCGGTCCACCTGCTGACCATTCGCGCCCATGCCGTATCGAATGTATCAATCGATAGCCATCGAGAGTCCCGCGCCGCATGAGTCGTAAGAGGAAAGCCTCAAACACGAGCAACCTCTTCCCCTTCCTCGCTGTGTTAATCAGCGCGATGGGGGCTCTCATTCTATTGCTTCTCATTGTCGCCCAGAAAGCCGGCAAGGATCGCGATGCGGAATACGCGCAGAATCGCGACAAGATGATTGCCGAGGCAACGAACCTTCCCGCGCTGCCCGAGAAGAAGACGTTTCCCGACATCGCGCTCGTTCCCGATCTAGTCATTCCCGAACTCGTCGAGCATAAACTCGAACCACTTCCCGAAATCGTGGACCGTCGGCTCGAGATTCAGCGAAAGATCGCTGAGGTCCGGCGGGAACTCAAGGCTCGAACCGAGTCCGTCAAATCGACTTCAGACTTACCCGACAAGAACGCTCGCCTTTCGGAGTTGAGCGCGTCACTGCAATCGCTTCAGGCACAGCTGGAGAAGATCAAGAAGGCGAAAGAAGAAGCGGCCAAGCAGTCAGCGAAATTGAAATCAGACTATGCGGCTCTTGATGCACGACGGCGAGAACTCGAGCGAAAGTCGCGAGCGGCCAGTGAGCGATACTCGATCGTCCCCTACTACGGACCGAACGGAACCAATCGCGAGCCGATCTACATCGAATGCCGCGGAACGAGCATCACGATTCTACCCGAGGGAATCGAACTCAAGCCGAACGATCTACCCGACGCGAACGACGCGGAGAATGTCCTCGCAAAGGTAATGCGTGTCTTGATGACACAGGAACGCTCGAACGGTCGGCGACCCTATCCGCTCATTGTTGTCCGGCCGGACGGGGTCGCAACGTTCTACATTGCGCGCGGTGCCCTTTCGTTCCTCGAAACCGATTACGGGTATGAGCTCGTCCCGGACAATGTCGACCTCGAATTTGGTGAACTCGATCCCAAGGCCAAGGAGTTGGCTCAAAAGGTCGTCGATGATCATCGAAGTCACCCGCGACCGATGCGACCTTCGGGAGGGCGTGCATTTGTGCTCGACGATCGACCTCCAAGTTCGCAAGGAGGGGGCGAGTTCAGCAACGATCAGGCAGGGTTTGGATCGGGGAGCGGTCGCGGTCGAGGTTCATCGCACCAGCCCATTCCCCAGCGAAGTCCGGAAGAGCTCAAACGAATCGCCGATTCGTTGCCGAGCATGCCTGCAGCTGGTGTTGGATCGGGAGGGGGTTTTGGCAGCACCCCGAATAACGGCGGGACGCAAAACAACGGCGGCAACGACTCCATTGGTGCGGGGGGCTCATACGCGCGAGCGGGAGGAATTGAGGGAGCGGTAACGGGGACTCGCGGGTGTAGTGGCAGTTATCAGGAAGGGGATGGATCGACCGAGCAAGGTGACAATCGCGGGTCCGGTGCTCAGGCAAGTCGCGGCGGCTCATCTCCAGGAACGGGACGGGGCGGTTTAGGGCCCGGGGGACCTGGTAGTCGTGGTTCACGGGGAACCGGATGGACCGGAGCAGACAATCAACCCGGATTACCGTCCGGAATGTCCGACGAGCCGACCGATGTCGATTCTTTAGCGAATCAGGGATCACCACTCGCTCCTCCGCAGAATGGTTCTTCCACGAAGCAACGGCCAGGTTTTGCCGGCGGATTCGCGTCTACTCAGGGTCAACCATCAGCTGTTGACGATGCCTCGCTTCAGGGGAATGGCCGCGGCAACGTTCCTGGCGGACGAGGCTTCGGAAGTGGTGGCAACGGGCAAGGGAATGCGACCGGGCGAAGTGGCCTTGGGACGAATGGAACCGCTCAGGGGGATTCGACTGGGGAAGGGGATGGTTCGCAGGAATCTTCTTCACTCCTTTCCGAGGCAAATGGTCGGCCCGGTACGGGTGAAAAGGGTTTCGGTCCACATGTTGAATCGACTGGCGACGGGGACGGAGTATCGCTGAGCGGGTCGGGCGAGGGAGAAAACGTTGCCGTCCCTCCGGAAGAAGAATCGAATCAGCCCCTACTCACCCGAAGCACGATGAATGAAGCACAGTCTGATCGCGCTTCCGCGTCAGGACGTCCTGCGAATGGCTATCCCGTTTCGAATAATCACCAGGGGCTTCGGGGTCATTCGGGTCAGCCGGCAGGAGATGCCGGCGCCGAGTACGACGAGTTGACATCTCCGCAAGGTGACCCCGCCGTCGCGGAGGTCGAGCAGCCACTTCGACCCAGATCTCAGGATTCCTCGGCCGGGGAGCGGGTCGAATCGAATCGCAGCCGACCGGGACAGCGTCCTAATGGCACACCCAGTCCCAATGGGTCGCGTTTTGGACAGGGAGCGATCGCCCCTCCGGGCTATCGGGGGCCCGTGGCGGATGGGAAGAATCAGAGTCAGGGTGCCCAGATGTCGGCGAATGCCCCCGGCACGCCTTCGACAGCACCCACCGAATTCGAACAAGCGATGGCGGAAGTGGCAGGAACGAGTGGCGATAGCGGAAGTGGAGGAAGCGGAGGAGCGACCGCCATGTCCCCCGGTTCGTTGACCGTTCCTCTTCCAGGAATGAAGTCGCCTTCCTCGTCCGACCAAACAAGCGATGACGACGAACCTTCGGATCGAAGGAAGAAGAAGGAGGGCGAGCCGATGATTCAACCATCGATCGGCCCCTCGGGACGCATCAAGGCGACGGTGCGAAAAACCGTCACCATTGAGTGCCGCAAGACGGGCGTCACCCTCTATCCGGGTGGTCGTTTCATTCCCTATGACGGCGATCCCACCATGAAGGCGATGAAGAAGGAAATCTATCGCCACGTGGCGGATCAGATGCTTACCTGGGGTTCAGCGAGTGAAGTACACCGGTGGTCTCCCGTCCTGGAAGTGAATGTCCGGCCCGACGGGCTCGAGCGGTATTACGATCTTCGTTTCGCGATGATCGGCTCTGGATTGGAAGTGAAGGAAAGGCTTTTGAGTTGGCGAGACGATCTCGACTTCCCAGAGTTTTTCGGCGCGGGTAAGCAGGCGGACTCTGCCCGGAAGAACGTGGACGGAACGATTCGCCGATAGTCGCGATATTCGTCTGAAGTGATTGGAATTGAGGAAGAGGGGGACGATCATGGGGCGAAAATCGGGAGGGAAATCGTCTGAGCCGGAATTCGGCTCCGATTCATTCCTCGACGTTTTAGCCAACATCGTCGGAATCCTCATCATCCTCATCGTTCTTTGCGGCGTTCGCATTCGGCGAGAGCCTCCGTCTACTACCCTTCTCAATGACGATGCGATCAAGCAGGCCCAGCTCGAGGCGATCGAAAATTGGGAAGCGGCTAAGGCCAAGATCGAAGAGGAGAACATCAAGGCGGAGTGGGCTTACAAGCAAGCCGCTGCAGAAAATGAGAGCAAAAAGAAAGAACAACAGGAACTACTCGTTTCGCGTCGACGGGAGCAAGAGAAACTCGACCGCCAGCGAGACGAACATTTAGCTGAAGCGGTCCGACGTGAAAAGATTCTCCGACAGTATGAAGATGAAGCGACCCGGCTTCAGGCGGAGCTTGATGAAATTGCCTACCGCCTTGATCTGACGCAAAAGGAAGTCGACAGCAAGGAAGCCGCGAAACAGAACCAACTCGTCGCTCTCGAGCGAGAGATCAATGACAAGTCGACGGCTGCCGCCGAGCTCGAAAGGACAGTGAAAGCGGAGACGCATTTGCTTGCCGTCACCAGTCAAACGGATGAGCAGCTTCGTCAGCAACTCTTGGAACTCCGCCAGCAGATTGACAGCGCGGTGAAGGAAACGCGCGAAACAAAGAAGATTCGCCACTACATCACGCCGTTGGCGAGAAAAGTGCAGCAACATGAATTGCATTTCCGCTGTAAGAACAATCGCATCGCGTACACAAACCTCGATGAATTGTTGGTGCAAACGAAAGAACAAGCGGTCGCCCGAATCACGCAGTCAACGTCTCGGCTGGATGGAGTCGCGGGTCCAATCGGAGGGTTTAGGCTGAAGTATGTATTGGCTCGCCCCAATGCGTTGGTGTCCGAGCAAGTGATGTCGGAAGGGGCGGCCGCTCGGTTCGCTCTGGTATATTGGGAACTCGATGCGGAGTCCGATTTCGTTGGCGAGACGAAGGAACAAGTTCTCGCTCCTAATTCCGCGCTTCGTGTGAAGCTCCGCTCCTTGCCCGCGACGAGACACTCGGTCACGCTTTGGGTGTATGGTGACAGTTTCGAAGTTGCCAAGGAAGTCGAGCAGTTCCTTCATGAGCAAAGCTACACCGTCGCGCTCCGCCCACTTCCTGACGGGATCCCGATCATCGGATCTCCGATGGGATCAGCATCACACTCCCATTAATGCGATTCTCACGTCTTGAATGGCGTCGATAGTTACTCAGGCCTTTCGATTTTGATCGAGGTCGGTTCATTGAGCGTGATGGGGATCACCGCCCCCGCGCGATGAAAACCGTGATGTGATTGAGGAAGCTTGGTGGGATAGCTTTCCTTCAGTGGAGGGAGGTTCGTTAGATCAAGCGGGCGCGACAATCGGAACGCTTGGCCCGAATCGACCTTCATGAAACCGAGGCCTTCATACAGCCCCTGCGCTGAATCGTTCGTCGACATCGTCTGCAGTTCGACCAATTCAATCTGCTGCTCTTTGAGATGTTTGAGCATGGTGAGCAGAAGTAGCTTGCCGTAACCACGACGGCGGAAGGAGGGATCGATCTGAAAATCGGTAATGCCGACGGTTGGAAAGCCCCACGCCTGCCCGAAGTATTCCATTTCCCAGACCCAGGCCCGGCCAATCGGCGTTTGAGTTTCGCGCTCGATCATCTCGTAGCGAAGTGAAGGCATGTTTCCCAGAACGGCGGCATCCCACCATGTTGTCGGGAGCGGCCAAGGTTCCGCTTGAACTTCGACCGATCGGCGAAGAAGCGCGATACGCGTGTCCGCGACGCGCGGCAAGTCCTCGACCTTTCGCTGATAGACCAGGCATTTGTCGAACGGCTCGTAACCGTGCGCCGACGCGAAGCGACGGGCGCTCGCATCACTTTCGAGGAGTCCCGGCAATTCGCTTCCGCCGTAGAGTCCCACGTAGAACGCGTTGAGCGGGAACATGCCGCCGAGATATTGCACGATCGCGCCATGACGAGCGAGATATGACTGCGCAAGCTTGAGGAGATTGGCTCCGATCCCCTGATTGCGGAAAGCAGGGTGGACTCGCACGATGTAAACCGCGCCCAGCGAGTGATCGATCCCTTGCTTATCCTCGGTCGCCCCGAAGCCTGCGTGAGCGAATCCGACGATACGACCGTCCGACTCCGCGATGATGAAGCCGTTCGGATCAAAATAGGGCTTGGCGAAAAGAAGAGTTTCTAGCGCATCACACGTTCGAACGACCGCAAACGCGCGGGAATCGCGCGATGCTTTCCAGACCTCCAAAATCTCAGGAGGATCGCCATTCCGAAACGTTCGATACTCGAGCACCGGCGGGCCCTTCGGGAATCATGCCGTCCCCTCAAGGTTCGGCTAGAACATGCTCATTCAATCGCTTTTCCCATGATCCTCACCCTACGCACCTGTCGACATCCATGCAAGGCCGTGCGATTGTCGCGAGGAATTCATTCCTCGAGATCGTCATTCTCCGAGGTTGGAACTTCGGCATCTGTCGAGAAATCAGGGTAGGTCACGCGAACAAGGAATAAACCTTGAGGCGGAGCCGTCTGTCCCGCAAGGGAACGATCTCCACCATCGACGATCTCTTTCATTCGGCCTGGCTCCCACCGACCACGACCGATCTCGTAAAGAGACCCAGCAATTGTACGAACCATGTTGTACAGAAAGCCATTTGCTTCGATGTCGAGAATGAGATTGTTCCCCAGCCGGGAAACCTCACAACGATAAATCGTACGGACGCTGCTCTTGCGGTTCGGCCATTCCGTTTCAAAAGATCGGAAATCGTGCGTTCCCAGAATCAGGCCGGCTCCCTCATCCATCGCTCGCTCGTTGAGACGATAGTGAACCCGCCAGGCGAACTGCCGCTGAAAGATGTCTCGCACCTCTGAGTCGCTGTAGACGTACCGATAGAGTTTTCGAATCGCGCTCTTGCTCGCGTGAAATGTGTTTGGAACCTCTGCGATTTCGCGGATGACGATCGATTCTGGTAAGAAGTGGTTGAGTGCTCTAAGGAGGGTGTGCGGCGTGAGGCGAGATTCAACGTCGAAGTGAGCCACCTGAGCAATCGCATGGACCCCCGCATCCGTGCGCCCGCTTCCGACGGGATAGATTCGTTGCCCGGTGACCCGCTCGATCGCATCGGCCAAATGACTTTGCACACTCGGGCCGTTCGGCTGGATCTGCCAGCCATTGAGATCGGTTCCGTCGTAGGAAATCAGCAATTTGAGGCGTCTCGAGGCGTTCACTCGTTGAAATACCCGTTCATTTCCTCGGGAACGGCGCTTCGATCCCGTCGTTCAGGGTTTCACGGAAGGCATCGAAGTTACCCATTCTCTTCGTTCTGCCATCCCAGCCATTTCTACGCCTTTTGCAAGATCTGGCCCTTATTCGGACTGATCCGTCAGTGGTCGTTCGGGCTGCTCTTGTAGCGGATGGAAAGGTCAAGTAGGTAGTGTTCGTGACATTTTCTTTTGTCCGAGCAGGGTGGCTCGGTTGATAAGGTCGCAAGGAAGCTCGCATGATCGTTCGTCATCGGCCGGTGGGGCCCGAGATTTCTGTCGTCGTTCCCGCACATAACGAAGAAGAAAACCTACCCAAGCTGATCGAAGAAATTTGCGAATCACTCGATGCGAGCGGCTCCTGGTACGAAATTGTCGTGATTGATGATTTCAGCAGCGATGCCACCCCCAAAATCCTCAGCGAATTGGCGATGAAGAATTCACGCATCGTCTCGCACCGCATGGTCCGGCAGAGTGGTCAGTCTTCTGCTCTTTCGGCAGGCTTCGACCTGGCCAGCGGCGAAGTGATCGTCACGATTGACGCCGACCTTCAAAACGATCCGGCGGATATTCCCAAGCTCGTTAGTCAAATCGGCCGCTATGACTGCGCGATCGGCTGGCGCCGGGACCGCAAGGATCCCTTCTCGAAGAGGATCATCTCGAAGAGTGCGAACTTCATCCGTAACTGGATGACGGGTGAGTGCGTGAAGGATACCGGCTGCGGCCTTAAAGCCTTTCGGGCGGAATCGATTCGCAAGATTCATCGCTTCGATGGAATGCATCGTTTCTTTCCCACGCTCGTCAAAATGCACGGCTACACCGTCGTCGAAATTCCTGTCAACCATCGGCCGCGCGAGCATGGGAAGACCCATTACAACATTTTCAATCGATCGATCCGTCCGATGATGGACCTTCTGGCCGTTCGCTGGCTACAGAAACGAACGCTCCGATACGAAGTTGCGAAGGAGCATGCCGTTGTCTAATTGGACGAGCGAGCAAATCGCCTGGATTTGTATCGGTTTCCTCGGACAGGCTCTCTTCACGAGTCGATTTCTCGTGCAGTGGATTGCCTCCGAGCGGAAGGGGGAATCGGTTCTACCGATCTCCTTCTGGTATCTCAGTCTTGCCGGCGGAACGATCTTGCTCGTTTATGCGATTAGCCGAATCGACCCGGTGATCATCCTGGGGCAAGCGCTCGGCGTGGTGGTTTACTTTCGAAATCTGGTGCTCATTCATCGGAAGAAGAATTCCACTCCAGTGAACGAGGCTGGTCCTGAAAAGGACGAGGCAGTCGTTCTTTCCGTTCCTGAATCAACAACTTCAGTTCCACTTCGACGTGTCGGATAACGGGGTGCTTTATGGATCGCGGGTTAGTTTGCATGTCGGCTTTGATGATCGCGATGGGAATTAGTCCCCTCATGGTCGGCTGCAAGATGGCGGATGAGGGCCCGAAGCCGCTCGTGATGCCCGCCAAGCCCGTGCTCAATCTTCCGTCGGCGTACGCCGGTGGACCCTCCAGCATGTCGAATCCCGTGAGTGGAATACCGGCGACCACCTCTGGAAAAATGCGACTCAGCCGAAAGCAAGCGAAGCAGCCAAGTCTTCAAAACGCGATGGGAATGCCGGCGAGGGCGAACTAATTCGAGTCGGCGACGTCATGTCGTCAATTTCATTTCCTTGAAATCGAACCATCTTCGCCACGAGCGATCTCCTTCGGTCGCAAGTAAAACGCTCGCAATTTCACTTCTTCTCGATCATTATTGATTCATCAGGCGTGACGAATCGATCGTGTTTCCACCGAGCGGATCGAGCGTTCGCGGGTCCCTTCACATCGAATGAAAACGGGAAAACTCATGTCTCGATTGCCACACGGGATCGTTTCGCTCGTTTGTTTACTCCTGCTGACGTCCACGGTTGCCGCACAGGGGATCGCGCAGCGAAACATCCTCGATATTCCGGGGATGGACTCGAAGGAAGCGATCAAAGTCAACGATCACATCTATCAAGCAGTCGGATTCGGCAATACCTACCTCATCAAGACGAAGGAAGGCAACGTCATCATCGACACGTCGAACGGTGCTTTCGCCACAAAGCATCAGACCATGCTTCGCAAGATCAGTAACGCTCCCATCAAGTACATCATTGTCACCCACGCCCATCCCGCCCATGTCGGCGGTGTCGCACGCTGGAGAGAGAAGGGGACCGAGGTAATCGCGCACACGAACTATCCGAAGTTTCGTGATTACCAACGCCGGCTTTTCGGTCTTTTCGAACGAAGGAATGCAGCCCAATACGCTCTTCCTTCGTTCATGGTCAAGCGGGCTCAAGAGGAGTTTCTCAAGCCGGAATTCGACGCGACGATCACATTTGAAAAGGAATACAAGTTCAATCTGGGGGAACTGACTTTCGAGATCTATCACTCGATCGGAGAAACCCAGGATCAAATCAACGTCTGGATTCCAGAGCTGAAAGCTGCTTTCATCGGCGACAACATGTATGAGACCTTTCCAAATATCTACACGCTCCGGGGGACGGAGTTCAGGTCGCCCATCGAATGGATGGCCTCACTCGAGCGAGTGATCGGCTGGGAACCCGAAGTCCTGCTCGGTAGTCACATGCTTCCTCTCCAAGGGAAGGAAGAGATCAAAAAGAAGCTGACCCATTACCGCGACGCGATTCGGTATGTCCATGACGAAACAGTGAAAGGGATGAACCAGGGGAAAGACGTTCACACGCTGATGTCGGAAATCAAACTTCCGAAAGAACTGGCGATCGGCGAACAATATGGACGCTTGACATGGTCGATCCGAGGCATTTACGAGGGCTACGTCGGCTGGTTCGATGAGAATCCGAGCACGATGTATGAAGTGCCTGTCTCTGCCGTGGACAAGGACATCGTCGAACTGGCGGGAGGTCCGGACCCATTGGTGAAACGTGCGAAGGACCTTTCAGCGAAAGGGGAATCAGTAAAGGCTCTTCATTTACTTGATATCGTGCTCCGAACTCATCCTTCTCATGCCGACGCGCTACAAGCACGAATCAACGCGTACAAAGGATTGCTCGAGCGGTCGGTGAATGTCATTGAACAAGGTTGGCTCAAATTTGGCATCAGGCAAGACGAATTGACTCTTAAGAAGAGTATGTCGAATCCGAGCTCAGCAAAGAATTAGCCAAAGGCCGCTATCGGTTTTGAATGAGCGAAAAAAGATGGGATAAAGAGTCATATTTACTGGTTTAATGAGTATTTGATCAGGGCTGTATTGTCACGCTGTTATGCGAAATGATCGCGCAATAGAGTCACTGAAATTCATTAAATCTGCTCTGGAACTTGCGAAGTATTCGTATTAGCGAAGTGCGATATTTGTCAGGAGAATTTCTGAATTCATGTTGTGGCAAATCGTCTCGTCTGCATTCTCCGAAGCGTGATGTGACCTAGGTTCTGAGTGCGGAGGAGAGATTAACTTCACCGCGGCAATGTCGCGCCCGGCTTGTCTATGGAAGGGGAGACCCAACCTATGCATGCGGTTAGCCGGGGAGATTGGCGTGTCTGTCAACCTTATCAATTACTTCGAAGATTCCTCTGCCCGTCCGATCGATTCACTTCCACAGGAACTAAAGCGACACTTTCTTCGAGTCGCTTCGCAAACAATCAACAATACTCATGTGCTCGTCGAGGCTCGGCGGCATCCACGCCATCGGATCCATGAATCCGCGCTCGCCGTCCGGCTCAATGAATTGAACGAGCCGGTGGGGCCGCCGTTTCAAATCTTCATCATGGATATTTCCGCGGGAGGGGTAGGCTTCATCCATACCCGCGCCTTTCCCTCGGGACGGCTTGCCGTGCGACTTTCGGGAATGTCTGGTTTCTCTGTCGTGATGATCGGCCGGATTGTGCGATGCATTTGTCGAAATCGCGCTTATGAGATCGGCATGGAATTCGTCGAGCGAGCGGCAAAAGAAATATCTACGCCACCCGAGGAATTCGATCCTTATGTTTCAGCACTTCGGGACGACAAGCGAGAATCGGCTCTCGAATCGAAAGCAATTATCATTCAAAGAACGAGACGCAGTAGAGCAGAATATGAGTGAACTCAATTCGATTAGATACATACGATGCGCGTCTACGGGGTGCCCCTAGTCCACGCAGTTTTCTGAGTCGAATTAATGTTGCTATAGATCAAATGACCTAGTGTTTCGTAGTTCAGTCGATCGCCCCCCCTTTGACGCGTTTCTATTACCTGATTCCAGGTGGCGTGCTGAAGGGAGACAGAGCTTTATTACCCGGACCTCGTCCCTCTATGAATTCGAAGTACGCGGCCCTATTTGGTGCCGGTAACGACGTCGAGTTTGATCCACTTCCGGTGGGGATCAAAAGGCAACTTGCTGAGCAGTTGGCGAAGCCTATTGTCTCGTCAACGTCCATGGAGAACACGCGCAAGCATTCGCGTCGGCCGTTCAACCAACTCGCTCTCGCGGTTCGCATCACCGACGATGACACGCCCAACGGTCAGATCTTTCAAGTGTTTGTGAAGGATATCTCGTCCGGGGGGATCGGTTTCATTCACACGCGAGCATTCAACAACGAACGAATCGCGGTTAAGCTCACCGGGATGGGTGGAGGGACGATCGTCGTCATCGGCCGCGCCGTCCGTTGTATTTGTCGGCAACGCTGGTACGAAATTGGGCTCGACTTCAAGAGTCATCGGGTCCTCACCCCAGCCAATGCCGCGATTCCCCATACCGACGATGCACCGACCGAATCATCTGGTACAGCCACCGGAAATCCCGAGCAGAATGAATCTCCCGCCGCCCCACAGGTCGCTTCCGTGTGACGCAGATTGATCACCGGCT
>JAIEPU010000261.1 GCA_019748235.1 bacterium | reverse complement strand
GGAGAGGTATCGAATCACTCCTTCTCATGCTCAGAGCCGCGCAATAAAACACCAGAAATGTGGGTAAGACTCAGGTCCTCTCCTTACCCATTACCACGTTGATCAGCGGGATTGATTCCGAAATGGTGCTCGATCAGAACCTGAAAATCGTTCGAGAATTCAAGCCGATGACGGAAGAAGAACGAGGCAGTGTCGAGGCAAAAACCCATACGCTCGCCGGGGATGGTCGTTTCGAACTCTTCAAGTCGTCCAAAGCATTTGATAGTCCCGTGCATCGAAAGCAACATGGCTTTGATACGCAGAGTGCTAGCTAACGAATGCGGCTGCGAAAGGGCGTGAGTCGTACTCATTCGTAGAAGCAAAACGATTCGACAATGAGCAAATCAGTGATGGCCCATCATATCTCTCGTTGAAGTATTAGAGGTCAATACCTTCTGGTTGAGGCAAATCGTTCCTGAAAAGGGTTTCGTGGTTGAGTTTCTCGAATAACAAATATCGACGTATTTCTGGATGGACCGGGTTAAGCCTCATCTTGGGGCTCGGAACGATGATCCTTTTTTTCGCCGGGAGCGGAATCGTCTCTTATTGGAATATTCGAACCATTTACTCCGATGCGCAGTTGGTGACTCATACCCACGAGGTACTTATCGCGTTAGGTGACGTACTCTCGCTCGCAAAAGATGCAGAGACCGGCCAACGCGGATATCTGATCACCGGAGATGACAACTATCTAGCACCGAAGGCCATTGCTGAAACTCGAGTCGTCGAGCGAATCAACGATATTCAGCAGTTGACGATGGACAATCCCCGGCAGCAAGCCCGTATTCCAATGCTTCGAATGCGGATAAAGACTAAACTCGATGAATTGGATGAAACAATTTCTACAAGGCGAGCGCAGGGGGTAGATGCCGCCAAAGAAATTGTTACCTCTGGTCGCGGCAAGGTCGCGATGGATGAAATTCGCGGATTGATCGGTGAAATGGAGAACGAAGAGCAGCGACTTCGACAAGATCGCATCGTTGAAATGGGACGGGCGGCGGAGAGTGCGGTCGTCGGAGTGGTCACGACTGGACTGATCGGTGTCTTCCTGGCAGTCGCCATTACCTATCTCCTCCGAAGAAACATTGTTGGGCAACTCATTCAAGAATGGCTTCAATCAGGTCAGATTCAATTGAATCAGACAATGAGTGGAGACCAAAAGATCGAGTCGCTCGGCGAGAAAGTCCTCAAGTTTCTCGTGGGGTATACGCATGCGCAAGTGGGCGTGCTTTACATAAACAGCGGTGATTTTCGTCGTGTGGCTACTTATGGAGTCCCAGCAAACGCAAACATTCCCGGAACAATCACCCCAAACGACGGCCTTTTGTGGCAGGTAATCAAGGAAAACAAGACCTTCCGGCTCGATAATCTCCCCGACGGCTATCTCTCGTATGGAACCTCTCTCGGTAGTGGTAAGCCGGCGCACCTCTTCGTAACACCGATCACCGAAGAGGGAGAGGTGAACGGCATCATTGAACTTGGATTCGTCGAGCCAATAGATGAATCTCTCGACGACTTCTTTGAACGAGTCTCAGAATCAATCGGCGTCGCATTTCGTGCCGCCAATTATCGCGAACAATTACAATCATTATTGGAAGAGACGCAACGGCAAGCCGAGGAACTACAGGCTCAAGGAGAAGAGCTTCGTGTATCGAATGAGGAGCTTGAGGAACAATCCCGAGCATTGAGAGAGTCTCAAGCAAGACTTGAAAATCAGCAGACAGAGCTTGAACAGACGAACTCCCAACTTGAAGAACAGACTCAATTACTCGAAATCGAGCGAGACGCGGCCAATCGCGCGAAACTCGCCCTAGAAGAGGAAACGAAGAAGCTCGAGCAGGCCAGCCGATATAAGTCAGACTTTCTCGCCAATATGTCACATGAGTTGCGGACGCCCCTCAATTCATCGCTGATACTTGCCAAATTGTTGGCGGATAATCCCGCGAATAATCTGACAGAGGAGCAAGTAGAGTTCGCACGCACCATCGAGAGTGCTGGGAATGACTTATTGACTCTCATTAATGACATCCTTGATCTGTCGAAGATTGAGGCCGGGCACATGCAAATCAGTCCCGCAAATGTCCGCGTCCAGAATGTCATTGATGATCTTGTACGAACTTTCCTTCCGCTGGCCGAGCAGAAGGGGCTGGAAGTCAATGCGATCGTACACCCGAATTGTCCCGACTATATAGAGACAGATCGCCAACGACTGGAACAGATTCTGAAGAATCTACTATCGAACGGAATCAAGTTCACCGAAAAGGGTCACGTTGACGTCGTCGTCGAAGGACGGCCGGACGGTCGAGTGGCATTCTCTGTCGTTGACACAGGAATCGGAATACCTCCGGACAAGCAAGGCATTGTGTTTGAGGCATTTCAACAGGCGGACAGTACGACGAGTCGCCGCTATGGAGGTACCGGCCTCGGGCTTTCGATCACTCGTGAGTTAACGCGACTTTTACAGGGCGAATTGCGGCTTGAGAGCGAACCGAGCCATGGCAGCACCTTTACTCTCATCCTTCCACGAATCTATTCCGAGTCGACAAAGAAATCGGAAGACATTCAGCTTCCCACAAAACGAAAGGACGGCGTGTCGTCGTTGGCACAAAAGAATGCACCCGGCGACACGAGGGGCGTGGAAGACGATCGCGCCCAGTTATCGAGCGATCGCCGAGTCATTCTGGTCGTCGAAGATGACGCACCCTTCGCCCGCATCCTGGCGGATCTTGTCCACGAATTGAATTTTCAATGTATTGTCGCCACGACAGCGGATGAAGGAATCAACACGGCCATTCAATATTTGCCGAGTGCCGTTCTGCTGGACGTCAGACTTCCCGATAGCTCGGGACTCTCGGTTTTGGATCGATTGAAGCAGGATCGACGAACTCGCCATATTCCTGTTCACGTTATTTCCGCTGGCGACTATGCGCAAACAGCGCTCTCGTTGGGCGCCGTCGGTTATTTGCTCAAGCCCGTGAAACGCGAGGAGTTAATAGAGGCACTCAAGCAACTCGAACATCGATTCGACCAGAGAATGAGGAGAGTTCTTGTCGTCGAAGACGATCCAATTCAATTGACGAGTCTAAAGAAACTCCTTGGGACTCAAGATGTCGAAACCATTGGTGCGTCAAACGCAGCAGAATGCATGGAGCATCTCACGGCTTCGACCTTCGACTGCATGGTGCTGGATCTATCATTACCCGATGCATCTGGTTATTCGTTGCTAGAGACATTGAGCAACGACGAGAAGTATGCATTCCCGCCGGTGATCGTTTACACCGGTAGAGATTTGCCACCTGAAGAAGAACACCGTCTGCGTAAGTATTCAAATTCGATCATTATCAAGGGGGCAAAATCTCCAGAGAGACTGCTCGACGAGGTAACACTATTCCTTCATCAAGTTGTTTCCGAACTACCACCGGAACAGCAGAAAATGATTGAAAAGGCGAGGACGCGCGACTCGGCTGTCGAAGGAAAAAGAATACTTGTCGTTGAAGATGATGTAAGGAACGTGTTTGCTCTTACCAGCATTCTTGAACCGCGTGGAGCGATGATCGAGATCGCTCGAAATGGCAGAGAGGCAATTGAAACCCTCGATCGTTGTGCCACCATCGGCGGGGGCGGAGTCGACCTAGTGTTGATGGACGTCATGATGCCGGAGATGGATGGAATTACCGCCGTCAGCAAGATACGCGAGCGATCCGAGTGGCGAAAGTTGCCCATCATCATGCTCACGGCCAAAGCGATGAAGGACGACCAAGAGGCCTGTCTAAATGCTGGTGCGAACGACTATATGTCAAAGCCGTTGGATGTGGACAAGTTGCTGTCGCTAATCCGTGTTTGGATGCCTCGTTGAGGATGCAGAAGTGACGAATGATACTGAAGACATTGAGATTCGTCTGCTGCTGGAGGCAATCTTTCATCGCTACCACTATGACTTTCGTGGTTATGCGCAAGCCTCGATAAGGCGCCGGCTCAAACAAGCAAAGGAATTCTTTTCATGTCCCACATACTCGAATTTGCAGGATCGTGTTTTGCATGATTCGGCCGTCTTCACGCGGCTGGTGTCGTTTCTCACGATTCAAGTGAGCGAGCTGTTTCGCGATCCCCAGTATTTTAAGGCCATCCGAGAGACTGTAGTGCCGTACCTCAAAACCTACCCTTCACTCAAAGTCTGGATTGCGGGATGCAGTGAGGGAGAAGAGGTCTATTCGTTGGCTATTCTTTTCCGAGAGGAAGGGTTTGGCAATCGAGTCATCATTTATGCCACCGACATCAATCCGGTCGCCATCGAGCGAGCGGAAGCGGGTGTCTACAATCTCGATCGGATGAAGTTGTTCACGGAGAATCATCGGCTCTCCGGAGGAAAATCTTCTCTCTCCGATTATTACACCGCAGCCTATGGAGCTGCCGTCTTCGACAAAAGCTTGCGTGAGCAGATCGTTTTTTCGGATCACAGCCTGGTTACTGATTCGGTGTTTGCGGAAGTCCAATTCGTTTCATGCCGCAACGTTCTCATTTATTTCGACCGAGAACTGCAGAATCGTGCTGTCAGGCTGTTTCATGGATCTCTTTCGCGTCACGGATTCTTGGGGCTGGGAATGAAGGAGAGCTTGCGCTTTACTGAGTACGCCAGTTCTTTCATCGAATGGAATCGCGACGTCAGAATTTATCAGAAGAAGTCAACGTGATGGGCGCGAGCATTCCAAAGGCAGTCGTCATCGGTACTTCCGCGGGAGGTGTGACTGCACTGTCGAAGATACTGTCTCGGTTGCCGAAGGACTTTCGACTTCCAGTCATGGTTGTCATTCATGTGCCGCCTGACAAGCCGAGCATTATGTCGAGCCTGTTTCGGGAGAAATGTGGTGCCCCGGTTAAGGAGATTGAAGACAAGGAGGAGATTGTTGACGGAACCGTTTATTTCGCCGCACCCGATTATCACATGTTGGTCGAACCATCGAAGCGGCTGTCGCTGTCGATGGATGAAAGAGTGTTCCATTCTCGACCGTCCATCGATGTATTGTTCGAATCGGCATCACATTGCTTTGGAGATTCGCTGATTGGGGTGATTCTTACGGGCGCGAATGAAGATGGTGCGAACGGACTGAACGCGGTCGAAAGGGTGGGAGGCGTAGCGATTGTCCAGACTCCGCAAGAGGCGGAACATCAGGAGATGCCAAGAGCGGCGATTGAGAAGTGTAAAAGTGCGCGTGTGATGACTCTTGAAGAAATCGCGAACTACTTAGTTGAGGTGTCCGTGCGGCAATGAAGATTAATCCTGTCCACATCCTTTTGGTTGACGATTTGCGGGAGAATCTTTTCGCGCTGGATGCATTATTGCGTCGAGAGGGCCTCAATTTGCTGAAAGCCGCATCGGGTGAGGAAGCTCTCGAATTGTTGCTGACGACAGATGTTGCACTTGCCCTTATTGACATTCAAATGCCTGGAATGGACGGATTCGAATTAGCCGAATATATGCGAGGCATGGAGAGGACCCGGCGGGTTCCGATCATTTTTTTAACGGCAGGCGCATCGGACAACCGGCGACGATTTCGTGGGTATGAGGCCGGCGCGGTCGATTTTCTTCAAAAGCCATTGGAACCCGATATCCTCCGAAGCAAGGTGGATGTCTTCGTTGAACTCTATGAACAACGGCAGGAAGTCGCGAGTCAGCGAGACGAGCTTGAAACGGCCGTTCAGGAGAATCGAAGGCTACTCGCGGAAAGTCGCTCGCAATCGGAGGCGCTGCGTGAAGCGGATCGTCACAAGGATGAGTTTCTCGCGACGTTAGCGCACGAATTGCGAAATCCTCTCGCCCCCATCAAGAACGCTCTATCCATCATGCGTGTGGGTGGAGCAAATGACCCGGCGATTGCGGGAGTCTGCTCGATGCTCGAGCGTCAGGTCGATCATATGGTGCGGCTCGTTGACGATTTGATGGAAATGTCCCGAATCACCCGCGGCGTCATTGAGCTTCGAAAGGAGAGAGTCGATCTGTCGACAATTATTCAAAATTCGATTGAAACAAGTCGACCCTTGATCGACGCGGAGGGACACGTGCTCGATGTGCATTTGCCGGAACGTTCAATCGAGCTGAACGGAGACAAAGTTCGTTTGGCGCAGGTGTTTTCAAACTTGCTCAATAATGCCGCGAAATACACGGATCGCGGTGGTGTGATCTCACTCGACGCAAAAGTAGAAGGAGACGAGATCGTCGTGTCCGTTCGCGACAACGGCATCGGAATATCATCGCATGCTCTCTCAAAAGTGTTTGATATGTTCATGCAGGCTGATCGTTCCTCTCGAAGGGCTCAAGGAGGGCTTGGGATTGGACTCACGTTGGTAAAGACCGTTGTCGAAATGCATGGAGGTACGGTCGCCGCCAGAAGCGAAGGACTTGCTCGAGGGAGCGAATTCATCGTTCGAATACCACTCGACCAAACAGATTTGAAAAAGAGGCCGACGCTCAATCCCGGCATCATTTCGAGCAGCTTCAAGCGGCAGAGTATTTTAGTTGTTGATGATAACGCTGACGCGGCGAGCAGCCTGGCGATGCTTCTGAAGATGCTGGGGGCCGTCGTGTTTGTCGCGAATGACGGGCCTAGTGCTCTGGCTCAAATGGAAGAAGTGCGGCCCGACGTAGTCCTCCTGGATTTGGGACTTCCTGGAATGGATGGACTGGAAGTCGCGAGGACCATTCGCGCGAATCCAGAATATCGACGGATGGTTCTCATTGCTTTAACGGGATGGGGACTCGAAGAAGATCGCCTTCGAACGAAGGAGGCAGGGTTCGATCATCATTTAGTTAAGCCGGTCGACCTTCCTATCCTCCGCTCCATCCTTGCGGATTCCGAGTCAGCCAGTAAGCATTAAATCAACGACAACCAGTGCATGTATCTCTTTTCATCTTTTCTACTCAATCGCACCTCGTCCGAAGATTCTGCTAGATCGACAACAGGAGAGTAAATTCGGTACATTGATTTGATGAAGTCTCGCTGCTTCGATCGAGGATTTTCTACGTCGCGAGATGGTAAGCAATTCGAGGCTCATCACGGAGCATGAGAGGGAGTCCATTCATGCCGTCGAAGACGATCCCTAAGGACGACCAATCAGCGAACAGTACCAACTCGTCGCGAATTATGCCGGCCAGATTGTCATGTGATATGAACAGGAGTTATTGTCACTTAGTCCCCATATTCCTCCAGTGAGCGACGTGACTGCGAGAGTCTGGTTCAATCCCGATCCTGATCCGAAGTGGAGTACGGACCCTGGCCTAGTCGCGATCCTCACGACGTTGATGGGATTGATGGTGATCGGACTTTCCATCGCGCGAGAGCGCGAAATAGGAACATTCAATCAACTGCTTGTATCGCTGCTTTCGCCGAGCGAAATACTGATCGGTAAAAGCGTCCCCGCGCTCGTGATCGGTATCGCGGAATCGACCGGAATGATTCTGGTCAGCGTGTTCGTCTTTGGCGTTCCGTTCCGAGGTTCGATTCTGCTTCTTTGCTTCAGCATGGTCATCTATCTCGCGGCGATCATCGGTATCGGCCTTTTATTTCCAGTCTGGCCAAGACGCGCCAACAAGCGAATCTTTACTCTTTCATGTTCATGGTGCCAGCGATTCTTCTTTCGGGATTCACCAGTCCCATTCAAAACATGCCCGATGGGCTTCAAATGGTGACAGAGGTAACTCCCATCCGACACTTCATGGTGATCGTGAAGTAGGCTTTTCTTAAAAAGGCTTCCCGCAAGTGAAGTGATGCGTCACGTCATTCGGCTTGCCTTGATCGCTACTGTGAACTTGGCTGCGGCAAGCTGGACCTTTAAACGACGCATGGAATATCGCGTCATCAAGTCGAACCCATGGTATTCACCTGCCGGGCGAATCCGCAGGAAGGGAGACGGCTTCTTCCGGTAACGCTTTGATCGTCAGGTTACTTCCTTTGAGATGTTTATCGAAGAAATCATCCATTAATTGACGGATTGCGGGCAAATTGAATGCGGGCCCACCATGCCCCGCGCCTGGTAGTTTCTGGAGTGTCACGCTGACGCCTGCATTCGAAAGTCGTTCAGCGAGTTCGACGCTTTGCGCATAGGGAACGAGCGCGTCCCGATCACCGTGCAGAATAAGAAAGGAAGGAGAGTCCTTCGAGACATAGTGGACCGGACTCACAGCTTCACACTTCTCCCTGTCTTTTCCGAGCACACCTCCGATGAGTTTGGAATAAGGATCGCCGTCATTCCATTTGAAGACGTTTTTAATGTTCTTGTCTTCATCGGCTTGTTGGACGACGGTCCAAAAGTCGGTCGGACCGAAGATGTCGCAGACTGCTTGAACCCGATCTGATTGATCTGCATGACCGCCTATCGATGGAAAGGCATTCGTACCCCCACTTGTTCCGAGTAGCGCCACCAAGTGACCTCCGGCGGAGGCTCCGCCGGCTCCTATTCGCTCAACATCAATGTTGTATTTCTTCGCGTTGGCTCGAAGCCAGCGAATGGCGGCTTGACAATCCTGAATCTGCGCGGGGAAGAGGGCCTTTTGGCTGAAGCGGTACTCGACACTCGCGACGATGTAACCTCGTTTGAGTTGATCCAAATAGGGAGGCTGCGATTTGGTTCCTCCTTGCCAACCTCCACCATGAATCCAAACCAATAGAGGTTGTGGTGTCGATGCGGGCTTCTCGGGATAGTAAATATCGAGCGACTGGGATTCATCGCCGTTGGAAACATAGCGAACGTCGTATTCCGCGACGAATCCCTCCGGGAGCTTTGCCTGTTTGGATTCCTGCTTTTGTGCGTGAACAGGTTTTGTCGGTAGCGCGAAACTTGCCGCTATTGTAACAAGCATGATGGAGAGTAAACGATAAGTACGCATCGGTACTCCAGTCTATCTGCTGATTGACCCAACCAGTGTCATGTGACAAAGATCGGCTTGGCTTCGAGGGGATCGTCGTCCGATCAATCGCTCATCGATCGGCGCTCGCAACATGCTCCAATCTTCCACTCCGTGAGTCAAGGATTCGCATGCGAAACGTGTCAGCAGAAGGATTGTCTTCCACTCGCGATTTTTTTTCGATCCTAGGCACGTGAGAGGTGACATCAATCAGGCTTCGCCAGGGAAACTGCAATCTTTTACGAGAGCGCTTGAATCGATTAAAACTTGCAGGTCAGCTTCAACCACATTGAAGCAGGTGGGGAACCCGATACGATGGAGTTGAGACGGTGTCTCAATCGCTTCACGAGGTCGCCATGAGTCAAATCGTTCCCCTTGATTTGCTGAATGCGGGAGACTGCGGCGAAGTCGTCGAGGTGACTGGGGAAATTTCTCTCGTCACACATCTTGCGGAGAAAGGTGTACGGCCTGGCGGACGCATCGAGGCGATTCAACCCGGCGACCCTTTCATTCTAATGATTGACGGGACTCGTTTGACGATGCGGACCGACGGACGAGCGGAGATACTCGTCAAGATTCAGTCCTGATGCAAGGGATGCGAATGATTACGCTCGATCGATTGATTCCCGGGCAGAAAGGGTCGATTCAATCGATTAGCGCGCCTCCGGCAATTCTGCAACGACTTCTCGAGATGGGGCTTCTCGAGGGAGAAGAAGTGGAAGTCGTTGCACTGGCGCCCTTCGGCGATCCAATCGATCTTCGCATTCATGGCTTTCAATTGTCGATTCGAAAGAGCGAAGCTTCCACCATCCAAGTGTTATTAGCCGGTGAGTCTTCATGAACGTCTCCGTTGGTCATGCAGAATCCGTTCGTCCGCTTTCGATCGTTCTCATCGGTAATCCCAACACTGGGAAGACGACTCTGTTCAACGCTCTAACAGGATTGAGACACCGTGTTGGCAATTATCCTGGAGTGACGGTAGAGACGAAAACCGCTCGCGCTCGTTTCGGATCGCGCCCGATCGATGTGACGGACGTTCCTGGAACATATAGCCTTTCGCCACGATCACCAGATGAAATGCTCGCGGTCGATCTTCTGTTGGGAAATCGGTCCGAAATTCCCAAGCCCGATGCTGTGGTTTGTATCGTCGATGCATCAAACATTGAGCGAAATCTGTATTTGACGACGCAAATTCTCGAGCTCGGTCTACCGGTCGTGTTAGCTCTGAACATGACCGATGTGGCCGAGTCTCAGGATATTCAAGTCGATGCTCGTCAATTGTCGCAATCACTCGGGATTCCGGTGATTCGCGTGCAAGCGAACGCCAAGAAAGGCGTTTCCGAATTGATCTCGGCAGTGGAGCAAGCGGCGAGTTCTGATTCGACGGCGCATTCGCCGGAATTTCCCACACCTTTTCGTGACGCGGTCGAACAATTGGCCCGATCGTTGGGGCATTCCCACGATGCGGCGATTCCTCCATACTTACTCATGAGGGCGCTCCTTGATGCGGGGGGCGCCTCCGAAGCTCGTTTGATCGAGCGTTTCGGTTCATCCGTTTCCGCGCAATTGCGAGAACTCCGGGATCGTTTAGGAAAGGAAGGCTGCCCGATTCCAGCAGTCGAGCCGAGGATTCGTTATCGCTGGATTTCCGAACACGTGCGTCCGGCGGTCCGGCGACCGATCGAACGCAAGCAAACGTCCACCGACAGAATTGATCGGATTCTGCTGCACCGCGTTTGGGGCATCATCGTCTTCTTGCTACTGATGACAATCATCTTTCAATCGATCTATACCTTCGCTGACTATGTGATGTCACCCATTGATGCAGGATTCGGAGCACTGGGAGAGTGGGTCGAACATCAATTGCCCGAAGGGCCCGTTCGATCACTTCTTGTCAATGGAATCATCGCCGGGGTTGGAAACGTCCTGATCTTCCTACCACAGATTCTCATCCTATTCGGATTTCTGGCCATTCTCGAAGATTGTGGCTACATGGCTCGGGCCGCGTTCCTCATGGACAAAGTCATGGCGGGATGCGGACTGAGTGGAAAGTCATTCGTTCCACTCCTTAGCTCTTTTGCCTGTGCCGTTCCTGGAATCATGTCGGCTCGCACGATTGAGAATCGCCGCGACCGAATCGCGACCGTTCTCATTGCACCATTGATGAGTTGCAGCGCTCGCTTGCCCGTCTATGTTCTTTTGATTGGTGCGTTCGTCCCCGCAACGCCGATCCTCGGACCGTTCACTTATCAAGGGTTGGTCCTTGTCTCGCTTTACTGTTTGGGTCTCGTCATCGCTCCGCTCGTCGCGTGGACATTGAAGAACACCCTCCTACGAGGTGAAAAGCCGGTGTTCATCATGGAACTTCCTGGCTACAAGTGGCCGAGCATTGAAACCGTGATTTGGCGAATGTTAGAGAGAGGTTGGTCATTCGTTCAACGGGCAGGAACGTTGATCTTAGCGACGACAATCGTGATCTGGGCTTTGCAGTATTATCCTCGCTCCCCGGAAATTGAAGCTCACTACGACAAAGAATTTGCGGAGCTTGAGGCACGTGGCAAGTCGAATGGGATATCCGTGGAAGATTTAGACGCTCAGCGGATCGAGATAGAACACCGAATGGAGGCGGCTTATCAGAAGCAGAGTTTCCTGGGACGACTTGGAAAGTTCGTTGAGCCCGCCGTTAAGCCGCTCGGATGGGATTGGCGAATCGGAATGGCGGCCATCGCATCGTTCCCCGCACGCGAAGTAGTCGTCTCCGCGCTCGGTACTATTTACAGTGTTGGACACGACGTCGATGATTCTGACGAAGATGGAAGCTTCACCCGACTTCAAAACGCTCTTCGCGCTGCTCGCTGGCCTGATGGACGAGTCGTTTTCAATCTGCCCGTCGCCCTTTCCATCTTGGTATTCTTCGCGCTTTGCAGCCAGTGTGCGGCTACTCTTGTGGTCATTCGAAAGGAACTGAACTCGTCGAAATGGGCTGCATTTACCTTTGTTTACATGACGACTCTCGCCTACCTGGGGGCCTTTATCACCTATCAAGTCGGGTCATGGTGGATCAGCCGCGGGGTATAATGCTGCCAGGAGAGTTCAGTCATCGGAATCGAGTTGAGAGAATCTCTCATGGTCTGGCAAAACATGATCATTGCCGTTGTCGTGGCAGCCGCATTGACTTACATCGTGGTGCAAATTTGGAAGACCATGTTCCGCAAGTCATCTGCCTGTTGCGATAAAGGTTGCGCTCCAAAACAACAGGTTGTCAGCATATCGATCGGAGAAGTGAACCGGAGTGACAGCGAACGGTAAGAATGATTGCCACGTGACCCCGTGGAACCATTCTTACGCGTTGATTTCGTGAAACAGCCGCTATTGCTCCACACTGACGGGCAACGGCTCTAATACCGGTGCCGGCAGTGATACTTTTTGATCGGTTGAATGGGACGGCACCAATTCCTCGCCTGATTCACCAGCCCCCGGCTTGTTTTCCTCTTTCGATGGCTCGTTTGCAGGTTGGGCGGGTGGTTCAGGAAGAGGTGCTGGTGCAGCGGACGGCGTAGTAGGAGGCACGGCCGATCCATCGGATGGCACTGATACTTCACCCGTCTCCTTGGCGGCCTTATCTTGTTCCTCGGTTGCCAGTGCATTTAGCGGTGCGCTCGCGCTGCAATTCGCTCCTACCGTATCCGGGATCGGTGGGTTAGGCCAGTGGTGAATGCGTTGCGGATTTTGCGCTGAACTGAACAGCACATCTCCACCGCCGAGAGCCTGGTAAGCATTCACAATTGCAGAGAGCTGTTCTCTCTTCGTGTTGATGACGATTGTTCGCGCGTCTAAGTAATCACGCTGAGCGAACAGAACATCGATGTATTCGGCCTGCGCACTTTGGAACAGGCTACTCGCTGATTCGACGGACAATCTGAGTGATTCCAACTGCTGCTTCTTGACTTCGATGCTCTGAGCGTAGTTCTGCACCTTTGATACTCGATTGACCACTTCGGTGAAGGCATTGAGGACGGTGCGCTGATATTCGTAGATCGCTTGTAGCTGTCTGGCGTTTGCAGTGCGGTATTGTGCCTTGATCGCCTTCAAATTGACGACCGGTGCGACTAAATCACCAGCAATCCTGCCGACAAAAGCATCCGGCTGAAACAAATATCGTGTATTGAAGGCCTCATACCCGACGCCGCCGGTGATGAACACTTTCGGAAAGAAATCCGCTCGTGCCACGGCGATGTCCACTCCGGCCGCTTGCAACTCACGTTCAGCCCGTCGCACGTCAGGTCGATTTCGAAGTAACTGGGCCGGAACTCCAACGCTAAGCGTATTGATCTGCAAATCGATGAAGTCGACCGTGGGACGTTCGACCGGTTGTGGGTATCGTCCCAGAAGGAAGTTAATTCGGTTTTCAACCTCGATGATTTCCTGCCTGACGATCAGCTTTTCGCTCTGGTTCTTCCGGACTTCTGCCTGGAAACGCTGAACGGCCAGTTCGTTCCCCTGACCTGCCGCCTTCTTCGCCTTCGCGACTTCAAGGCTTTGCTCTTGGAGTTGGATGGTTTGGTCAAGGACTTCAATTCGCTTGTCGAGCGCCAAAAGTCCGAAGTAGTTCTCCGCAACTTCCGCCACCACTCGCGTCACGACATAATTTCGCCCCTCGGAAGTAGCAAGATATCTGAGCGCCGCCGCGTCTCGGGCATTGCGCAATTGTCTCCAGATGTCCAACTGCCACGACAAGTTCGCGGCCATCATGAAGTCTGGGAGCGGATTCGGAAAATTCTGACCTGGAGCAAATTGCACCCCGTCCTCGACAGCCCCTTCCGGGGTAAACTTACTCGGCCTCAATAGTCCCGCGCCGCCGCCAAAGTTAACAAATGGAAGGTAGGCACCTTTGCGTGCCAAAATCTCGTTGTTCGCAATCTCGACGTTCTGAGCGAGGATGCGGAGCTCTTGGTTTCCAACAAGTGCCTGTTGAATCAAGTTCGAGAGCACCGGATCGTTGTAGAAGTCCTCTACGTTGAGATCCGATGAGTTGTCGGTGCTTTGAGCGCCGGGGAATTTCTCCGGGTATGTGGATGGCAGGATCGGCCCAGGCTCCGCTTGGCGGAGATTGGGAATGAGGCAACAACCCGGCAGGCCGAGTAATGCGATGTAAATCGCTGCCGTGGCGGTTAACCCCTTATGCCATGCGGACGACTCCTTACGCGAAGGTTTCTGGGACTTAGAAGAGTCAATAGAAGAGTCCCTCATTGGGGAGCCTCCGAGCGACGCACCACACTTAGTCTCGCCAACGGCCAACGCCGTCACTACGGGCGGGATTTCTTTGTGATTCGTAATTTCCAGGTACCTCCGCGTTCCGTGCGATCGACCTGATTTTCGAATCAGGCGCCGCAGTGCGCTTTTACGGCAGGGGGGGAATGGTGATCGCGAGGATAGCTCGGATCGGCATTGCGCCTCCCTGCGCACAGAACATGATCAGGAATCATGCTCTTTTTCTGATTCGACCAATTCGGGGTTCGGACTTTGCCGGTAGTAGTAAAAAGCCCGTAAATTTCGGATCTAGGGGCGAGAATGATTACAGAAAATCCAAGAAAGTGAGATAAATCCGGAATTTGCTCAGCTTTTAGTCTGCTGACTCGATCCCTAGGTGAAGTGCTAGGTCAACGAGAAGATCGCCGCCGGAGCGTGTCTCAGACGGTGTAGCGTCGCTTGAACTTCAGAAGGTGATAGGCCATTATACTCGCCTTAGACAATGGAGACGCGCGGTGAGCAATCGCAAGGCCGCCGGGTGAGGCGGTCATTCTGTCAATGGCCCGTCGGAGGATGTCCCGCGTGTTCGTAGATTTCGCTCAAAGGTTCGTTCGTCTCGTCCTTGAGGAGTTTACGCCCCCCTTCGATCTTGGCGAACAAGTAATAGAGTCCTGGAATGACGATGACGCCGAGCACCGTTCCGATGAGCATGCCGCCAACGGCGGTGGTGCCGATCGTCCGGTTTCCAATCGCTCCGGGGCCGGTCGCGCGGACCAAGGGAATAAGTCCTGCGATGAAGGCGAATGAGGTCATCAAGATCGGCCGGAAGCGAAGCTTTCCTCCTTCAATCCCCGCTTCCATTAGGCTGACTCCCTCTCGATGCCGCTGAACGGCAAATTCGATGATGAGGATCGCGTTCTTCCCAAGGAGACCAACCAGCATGACGAGACCGATCTGAGCATAGACGTCATTAGCGAGGCCCATCGACTTCAGGAAGAGGAAAGATCCGAATACACCGACCGGAAGAGAGACAATCACAGCGAGAGGGAGGATGAAGCTTTCATATTGCCCGACCAACACGAGATACACGAAGATGACGACGATTAGGAAGATGTAGATCGCCGTGTTCCCCTTGTTCGCCTCGTCATACGAAAGTCCCTGCCAGCCGATGTCAAAACCGCGAGGGAGTGTTTTGGCGGCGACTTCCTTAATCGCTTCAATCGCTTGACCGCTGCTGTAACCGGCGGCTGGGGCTCCTTGAATGATCGCCGTCGTGTATAAGTTGTAGCGGTTGATTTCGTTCAAACCCTGCGTCTGCTTGATCTGCAAGAATGCGGAATAAGGGACCATTTCCCCTTGTTTGTTGCGAACGTACATGTTCATCAAGTCTTCCGGATAACGCCGGAATTCGGGTGATGCCTGGACATAGACTTTGAAGAACTGGCCAAAGCGGACGAACCCTTGCTCCCACGTGCTGCCGACGACGATGGAGAGATTGTCCAAGGCGTCGCGGATCGACACACCCTTCTGCATCGCCACGTCGTTATCAATGATCAGTTCGTACTGGGGATAGTTGGCGGCGAAAAAGGTGAACAGTCCCTTGAGTTCCTTGCGCTTGGACAAAGCATCCAAGAAGGAAGTAGTCACTTCTCCAAGCTGCTGGTAGTTACCGGAATTCGTTTTGTCGAGCAGACACAAGGAAAATCCACCCGCCGCGCCGAAACCAGGGACCGCCGGCGGTTCAAAGAACTCCAGCTTGACGTTCGCAATCTTTTTACCCTTCTCCTCCAAGATCTCGATGATTTCCTTCGAGGTAAGCTTCCGATCAGACCACGGCTTTAAATTGATGATGCATGTGCCGGCGTTGGAGCCACGCCCCTCGGTCAGCACTTCGTAGCCGGCTAACGAAGAAACTGAAGTGATCTCATCGACTGTCTTGCAAATCTCTTGTAACTCGTGCGATTTGGAATTGGTGTATTCCAGCGTCGATCCGGGGGGCGTCTGGATGATTCC
>JAIEPU010000127.1 GCA_019748235.1 bacterium | reverse complement strand
GGCTGCTGGCCGAGGATAGCGTGTTCCAGCGCGAAAATGAAATTTTCCGTTTGTAGAAGAAAGGGTGTGCCGTCATGGCCGATGAAGCGACCGCGACGTTCTCTGATGAAACGAAGTCTCTGGGCGATAAGATCGTTGCACTGTCGCTCCTCCAGGCGAAGGAACTGGCTGATTACCTCGAAAACGTCCACGGCATCAAGCCGGCGGCCGGTGGCGTGGTGATGGCTGCTGGTCCTGCTGGCGGCGGCGCGGGCGGTGCTGCTCCTGTCGAAGAGAAGACCGAGTTCGACGTGATTCTCGAGGCGTTCGGCGCCAACAAGATCAACGTCATCAAGGTCGTCCGCGAAGCGACGGCTCTTGGACTCAAGGAAGCCAAGGAACTGGTCGAAGGGGCACCCAAGCCCGTCAAGACTGGCCTTCCGAAGGCAGACGCCGAAGCCCTCAAGAAGAAGCTCGAGGAAGCTGGCGCTACCGCCAAGGTTTCCTAAGCATCTGTGGCTCATTCAAATTGATAAGATTGATGAACCTGCTCGGCCATTCCTTTGTTTAGGGGTGGTCGAGTTCCGGTTATAATGATTTTGTCAAGATGATTTGTTGCCAAGCACGCCCAGTATCGGTACGATCCTTGCACAGAGTGGAGGCCTCACGTCTGGTAGTTAGCGAGTGGAAAAGGATTGTTTCCCGCGACGACCACGAAGGCCGCTTTGTCACGATGTGGTACCTCTGTTTCCTAATGATCTTTGAATCGCCGCTGGAATTCTGAGTCTGCCGCCACCCGCGCCCACTTGGTTGGGTGAGGGTGGCGTTACGTCATTGGTGGAGCCGACTAGATGCCTGTTACCTCGCAGCGCCGTGTCCATTATAAAGAAGTTCGCAAGTACGGTAGCGAGATGGACAACATGCGAGTCCCTCCGCTCACCGATATTCAAACCAAGGCTTACGATCGATTTCTTCAACTCGCCATCGCTCCCAACGAGCGCGAAGAAATGGGCCTGGAAGGTGTTCTTCGCGAGACCTTCCCTATCGACAGTTACGACGGATCGATCAAGCTCGAATACATCAAATATGAGCTGGGCAAACCTCGCTACACTCCCGATGAGTGCCGCCAGCTTCGCCTGACGTATGGCCGTCCATTCCGCGTTTGGCTCCGCCTCGTCAAAGAGGAGCCGATCGAGGAAGAAGTCTATCTCGGCGACATTCCGATCATGATCGGCGGCGGCGAGTTCATCGTGAACGGTGCCGAGCGTGTCGTGGTGAACCAGCTTCACCGAAGCCCCGGCGTCGATTTCGTCTTCGACATCGAATCGTCTGATAAGAAACTTCACTCCTGCCGCATCATTCCCGAGCGTGGAAGCTGGGTTGAAGTTCACGTCACGAAGAAGGAAACGCTCGGCGTTCGCATTGATCAGAGCGGTAAGTTCTCCGCCCTTACCTTGCTCCGCGCTATGTCGGATAAGTACAGCACTGACGGCGCAATTCTTCGTGAGTTCTATCCCGAGAAGTCCATCAAGGTGACGGGCGAGGGAGCGGACCTGGTCGGTAAGATCGCCGCTGATGACGTGATCGATCCTGTGGATGGCGAGATCTTCGTCGAAGCAGGGCAGACGATCAAGGATGTCACGGCCGCGAAGATTGCCGCCAGCAGCCTGAAGGGGAAGAACGTCGTCATCCTCGACACTGTCAAGGATCCGCTCATCCTCAACTCGCTGGAAGAAGATAATTCCGAGACGCACGAACAGGCGTTGCTCAAGATTTATCAGCGACTTCGCGCCGGTAACCCGCCGCAGCTCGAAAAGGCGAAGGCTCTCTTCGCGGAGAAGTTCTTCGACGCCAACCGTTACCGTTTGGGACGCGTCGGCCGGTTCCGCATGAACCGCAAGCTGAATCAGTCGGTCGATGAATCGATCATGACGCTTGACGTGCAGGACCTCATCAACTGCATCAAGTACATCATGCGTCTCCGTGACGGTGAAGGAAACGTTGACGACATCGATCACCTCGGCAATCGCCGTCTTCGCACGATCGATGAGCTTGCTTCCGACGAGCTTCGCAAGGGTTTTCTCAAGCTCCGTCGGACCGTTCAGGATCGAATGAACCTGAAGGATCAAGAGGAGATGACTCCTCGGACGCTCATCAATCCGAAGAGCGTCTCGGCGGCGATCGACTACTTCTTCGGTCGAGGTGAATTGAGTCAGGTCGTCGACCAGACGAATCCCCTCAGCCAGCTCACGCACGAGCGACGTCTTTCGGCCCTCGGCCCTGGTGGTTTGAATCGTAAGCGTGCCGGATTCGAAGTCCGCGACGTTCACATTTCGCACTACGGTCGAATCTGTCCGATCGAGACGCCTGAAGGTACGAACATCGGTTTGATTTCCAGCCTCGCCATCTATGCTCAGGTGGATGAGCTCGGCTTCCTCATCACTCCCTATCGCGCTTGCGAGAACGGCAAGATCACCAACAAGGTGGCTTGGATGCGAGCTGATGAGGAGACGCAGCTCAAGATCGCTCCGGCAGATGCCACCGGCGATGGAAAAGAATTCCGCGAGAAGATGGTTCCCTCGCGGCAAGCGGGTGAGTTTCAATCGTTCAAGGCCGAAGAGGTCGAGCGAATGGACGTGTCGGCCATGCAAATGGTCGGCGTTTCCGCCGGACTCATCCCATTCCTTGAGCACGACGATGCCAACCGCGCGCTCATGGGTTCGAACATGCAGCGGCAAGCGGTTCCGCTTCTCGAAGCGGAGCCACCTTTGGTGGCGACCGGTCTCGAACGAGTCGTCGCCGAGAACTCGAGCATGGTGGTTCGAACCGACGTCGACGGCGTCGTGACCTTTGTCGATGCCGAGCGCATCGTCGTCAACGACACGATTCATAAGCTCCGCAAGTATGTCGGGCTCAACGAGCGTACCTGCCTGAATCAGAAGCCGATCGTCAAGCTGGGCGAAAAGGTCAAGAAGGGCCAAGTTCTGGCGGATGGTGCCGCCACCTTCCGTGGCCAGCTCGCCCTCGGCCGAAACGTGCTCGTCGGCTTCATGTCGTGGGAAGGTTATAACTTCGAAGACGCGATCATCATTAGCGAAGAACTGGTGAAGCGCGACACCTACACCTCGATCCATATCGAGGAATTCGAGGTTGAAATCCGCGAGACCAAGCTCGGCCGCGAGGAATTCACTCGCGACATTCCGAACGTCAGCGACAAGATGCTCCGTAATCTCGACGATGCGGGCATCATTGCCGTCGGTACCTATGTTCGTCCGGGAGATATCCTGGTCGGAAAGGTTTCGCCCAAGTCGAAGAGCGAATTAACGCCTGAAGAGAAACTGCTTCATGCGATCTTCGGCCGCGCGGGCGAAGACGTGAAGAACGACAGCCTGGAAGTTCCTTCGGGTGTCGAGGGAATCGTCATTCACACGCAGAAGTTCTCTCGCCGGATGAGCCTTTCGGAAGATGAAAGAAAGGCCTTCGAGAAAGAGCTCAAGGAGACCGAGCTCAAGGGGAATGCCAAGATCGCCGAAGGCTTCCGCGCGTTCATCACCGAGTTCGAGGAAGTCCTCGATCGTCAGTTGAAGGACAAGGAAGGCCGAGCGGTCGCTAAGGATAAGGAAGACAAGATCGTTGCGGAGCAGGCCGAGCAATTCCGCTTCGAGGATGTCGATATCCGCAGCCCGCAAAAGGTCGAGGCGGCTCGCGACGTCTACCGTCGTCATTGGCCCAAGGTTGAGGCAGCGCTCGACGAGCGTGATCGTGCTCTCAACAGCTTGAAGCGGGGCGATGAACTTCCTTCGGGCGTGCTCCAGATGGTCAAGGTTTACCTGGCCACGAAGCGCCGCATCTCGGTCGGCGATAAGATGGCTGGTCGCCACGGAAATAAGGGTGTTATCTCGAAGATTATGCCGGTCGAGGACATGCCGTTCCTCGCCGACGGCACTCCGCTCGAGATCCTCCTCAATCCGCTGGGCGTTCCTAGCCGTATGAACGTCGGTCAGATCTTGGAGACTCACTTGGGCTGGGCCGCCGCGAAGGCAGGGCTCCAGGTCATCACGCCGGTCTTCAACGGTATCACCGAGGAGCAGATCAACGGTCTGCTGGCCGAGCAGGAATTGCCTGCTAACGGTAAGGCTCGACTTTACGATGGTCGAACGGGGGAACCGTTCGAGCAAGAGGTAACCGTCGGTTACATCTACATGCTCAAGCTTCACCACTTGGTGGATGACAAGGTTCATGCCCGAGCGACCGGCCCGTACTCGCTCATCACCCAGCAGCCGCTCGGTGGTAAGGCCCGATTCGGCGGTCAACGATTTGGAGAAATGGAAGTGTGGGCGCTCGAAGCTTACGGAGCCGCCTACATCTTGCAGGAACTCCTTACCGTCAAGAGCGATGACGTCGAAGGTCGAACCAAGATTTACGAATCAATGGTCAAAAATCAGAACACGCTTGAAGCTGGCACTCCTGCGAGCTTCGAAGTGCTCACCAACGAAATCCGAGGTCTGGCGCTCAATCTCCAACTGGAGAAGAAACGCCTTTAAAAAGGAACGAGAACCCGTCGCCTTGTGTGGCGCCGGGTCGCTCGGCCGGTTCATCACAGGGATGTGTCTGGGGTCAGCGGAAGATCGACCTCTATTGAAGCAAGCGGTGCTGGCACAGTTTGAGTCCGACGAGGACCTCTCCGAAACAGAGGTCCCTCATGATCGGGCTCGCATGAAGGGAGTGATCGCGTGAGTATCGGCGAACACGTTTACGACCGCATCAATGATTACGGAGCGGTGCGAATCAGCCTCGCGAGCCCGCACGATATCCGAAGCTGGTCATTCGGCGAAGTCAAGAAGCCGGAAACGATCAACTACCGAACCTATCGTCCTGAAAAGGACGGCCTCTTCTGCGAGCGTATCTTCGGGCCTGAAAAGGACTGGGAATGCGCGTGCGGCAAGTACCGCGGCATGAAGTACAAGGGAATGATCTGTGATCGCTGCGGCGTGAAGGTGACGCACAGCCGCGTTCGCCGCAAGCGAATGGGTCACATCGAACTCGCCGCTCCCGTCGTTCACATTTGGTTCTTCAAGGCGATGCCGAGTCGTCTTGGCACCTTACTCGACATGCGGACCACCGCACTCGAGAAGGTGATCTACTACCAAGACTTCGTCGTCGTTGACCCCGGTGATACGCCCCTCAAGGAGAGGCAGCTTCTCACCGACGAAGAATACCGTCGCGCTCGTGAGCAGTACGGCGACACCTTCGACGCCGATATGGGGGCTGACGCGATTCGTCGCCTCCTGAAGAAGCTCGATCTCGTTCATCTTCCCGACAAGCTTCGGGGAGAGATGGCGACGACCGGCAGCAAGCAACGTCAGAAGGAACTAAGCAAGCGCCTCAAAGTCATTGAATCGCTTCGGGACAGCCAGAACAGCCCCGACTGGATGGTCCTGGAAGTCGTTCCAGTTATTCCTCCGGATCTGCGTCCGCTCGTGTTGCTCGATAGCGGCAACTTCGCGACCAGCGATTTGAATGATCTCTATCGCCGCATCATCAACCGGAATAACCGACTCAAGAAGCTCGTCGACCTGAACGCTCCGGAAGTCATCATTCGCAATGAAAAGCGAATGCTCCAGCAGTCGGTCGATGCTCTCTTCGACAACAACCGCTGCAAGCGACCGGTCCTCGGATCGTCGAACCGTCCGCTGAAGAGCTTGACGGACATGATCAAGGGTAAGCAGGGCCGCTTCCGCGAAAACCTGCTCGGAAAGCGCGTCGATTACTCGGCTCGAAGCGTGATCGTCGTTGGTCCCGACCTGAAGCTGCATCAGTGCGGTCTCCCCGCGCGAAAGATCGCGCTTGAACTCTTCCAGCCCTTCATCATCCGCCGTCTGAAGGAACTCGGACACGCGGACACGATCAAGAGCGCAAAGAAGATGCTCGAGCGAAAAGAAGAACCGGTGTGGGACATCCTCGAAGAGGTCGTCCAGAACCATCCGGTCCTCTTGAACCGTGCTCCCACGCTTCACCGAATGGGTATCCAGGCATTCGAGCCGGTCTTGATCGAAGGAAACGCGATCAAGATTCACCCGCTCGTCTGTAAGGGCTTCAACGCTGACTTCGACGGCGACCAGATGGCCGTCCACTTGCCTCTCTCGATCGAGGCGCAGGTCGAAGCGCAGACGTTGATGATGTCGACCAACAACATCTTCTCGCCCGCGAACGGCTCGCCGATTATCAGCCCCAGCCAAGACATCGTCATGGGTTGCTACTTCATGACGGTACCCCGCCGAGGCGATCTCGGCGAAGGCCGAGCCTTCAGCAGTGGTGCTGAAGTGGATCTCGCATTCGCGCTGAACAAGGTTCAGCTCCACGCGAAGATCAAGCTGAAGCTGCCCGCGAATAAGAAGGTCGTCGGAGAAGGGGCTGACAGTCACAAGCCGGGTCAACTTCTCGAGACGACGGTAGGCCGCGTCCTCTTCAACGAGATCCTGCATCCCGACATGCCGTTCTACAACCAGTCGAACGGTCAGAAGCAACTGGCGGGTATCATCGCCGACACCTATCGTCAGCTTGGCCGTCGCGAGACGATCGATCTCCTCGATCGGATGAAGGAAACTGGTTTCCGTGAGGCGACCCGAAGTGGTTTGTCATTCGCGACCGACGACTTGAAGACCCCGACGATCAAGGACAGTGTCATCGCGGCTGCTGAAAAGCAGGTCTCGTTGCACTGGCGTAACTATCAGCGCGGTCTCATCACCGGCCCCGAACGTTACAACCAGGTCCTTGATACGTGGACTCACGCTCGTGACGAAATCACGAAGGCGATGATGGTCGAGCTCGAAAACGATGAGCGTGGCGGCCGTCAGTATCTGAACCCAATCTTCCTCATGGCCCACTCGGGTGCTCGAGGCGGTGTCGATCAGATTCGTCAGCTCGCCGGTATGCGTGGTTTGATGGCCAAGCCGAACGGCGAAATTATCGAAGAGCCGATTAAGGCGAACTTCCGATCCGGCCTGTCGGTGCTCGAGTACTTCAGCTCGACCCACGGTGCTCGTAAGGGATTGGCCGATACCGCTCTCAAGACGGCGGACTCAGGATACCTTACCCGTAAGCTCGCGGACGTCGCTCAGAACGTGGTCATCACGCTCAATGATTGCGGCACCACCCGAGGTATCGCCAAGGGTATCGTGTATAAGGGTGAGTCGATCGAGCGAAGTCTGGCGGAAGCGATTCACGGTCGCGTCAGCCGAGACAACATCGTCAATCCGATCACCGACGAAGTTATCGTCTCCGAGAATCAGCTCATCACTTGGGACATTGCCAAGAAGATCGAGGCTCTCGGCATCGATAAGATCAGCGTCCGCAGTCCAATGACCTGCGAGGCATTGCTCGGCGTCTGTCGTAATTGCTACGGCATGGATCTGTCGAACGGTGCCCTTGTCGAAGAGGGAACCGCGGTCGGGGTCATCGCGGCTCAGTCGATCGGCGAGCCTGGAACGCAGCTCACAATGCGTACGTTCCACATCGGTGGTGTCGCGGCTCGTGCCCTTGAAGGAAGCGATCTGCGAAACGGCAAGGCGGGTACCGTCCACTTCGAACGTATCAACGAAGTGACCACGGGTTCCGGCAAGCGAATCGCACTCGGCCGAAACGGCGAGCTCTTCATTCTCGATCCGAAGGGACGCGAGCTCGAGAAGCACGCAGTTCCTTACGGTGCGGAAATGATCGTCACCGAAGGTCAGAAGATCAAGCCAAGCACGACGCTGCTCCGGTGGGATCCGCACAACGTTCCGATTATCGCCGAAGTGGGCGGAAAGGTCCGCTTCGAGGACATCATCCCCGGCGAAACGCTTCGCATGGAGAAGGATGCCGGCGGTTCGGAACGCTGGGTGATCATGGAGCACAAGGGAGATCTGCACCCGCAGATCCTTATCGTGGATGACGGGGGCAGTCCGCTGCACGCTCTCTACATCCCCGAAGGTGCGTACATCGAAGTGCGTGAGGGAGACGCGGTCACGGCCGGTACGCTGCTCGCGAAAACGCCGCGCGGCGTGTCCGGTACGCAGGACATCACCGGTGGTCTGCCTCGCGTCACCGAAATCTTCGAAGCTCGTCGACCCAAGGAGCCCGCCGTCATCGCGGAAATCTCGGGGACCGTCGAGGTGTCGCCTGACAAGAAGCGTGGTAAGCGAGTCGTCACCGTTAAGAACGAATCGGGTGAGGAGCGTGAGCACCTCGTTCCGACGTCGAAGCCTCTCCGCGTTCACCAGAACGATCGCGTGAAGGCGGGCGATCCGATTTGCGACGGTCCGCAAGTGCCGCAAGACATCCTTCGCATCAAGGGTGAGGAAGCGGTCATGGATTATCTGGTTCGCGAGATCCAGAGCGTCTACCGCAGCCAGCGGGTCGATATCAACGACAAGCACATCGAGATCATCATCGCGCAGATGCTTCGCAAGGTGAAGGTCGAGACGGTCGGCGATACCGGACTTCTGCCGGGCTCGACGATCGACAAGTTCCGCTTCCGCCGGAAGAACCAGGAACTGGTCAACTCGCTCAAGGTCACCGAGGCGGGCGATTCGACCTTCAAGGAAGGTGCGATCGTTCCGAAGACGGTCTTCGACGAGGAAGTCTCTCGCGTGACGCTCGAAGGTGGAACTCCTCCGAAGGGGGGCAAGCCGATGCCGTCGCGAGCGAGTGCTCAGCTCCTGGGTATCACGAAGGCGTCGGTTCAGTCCGACAGCTTCATCTCTGCCGCGAGCTTCCAGGAAACCACGAAGGTTCTCACCGAAGCGGCGATGGCGAGCAAGGCGGACTACTTGGTCGGTCTGAAGGAGAACGTTATCCTTGGTCACCTCGTCCCTGCGGGAACTGGTTTCCGCATGCACCAGGAAGCCGAGGTCGTGATCCGACAGGAAGCTCTCGAGGAAGCAGGACTGACGGCCGCGGAAGCAGCCGGCGGTTATCATCGCCCGAGTGCTCCCGTTCGCAAGGACGACGACGAGTAATCGTTAGCCGTCTTCTCTCAAGTTCGAAAATCAACCAACCCGCCATCACCGGCGGGTTGGTTTGTTTTGGGGGGATGATTT
Source organism: bacterium (assembly GCA_019748235.1). Classification (GTDB taxonomy): domain Bacteria; phylum Planctomycetota; class Planctomycetia; order Kolteriales; family Kolteriaceae; genus JAIEPU01. The sequence goes on along the minus strand of JAIEPU010000127.1, from coordinate 7,030 downwards.
TTGTATTCGTGTGTGTCATACTCGCTGACTTGAGTAATCTTGCCAAATTAGGAATGGTGCATGCCGAACTCACTGTAGTTCTCTGCTGATGTATGGTTAACGAGTTTGGATGCCGCCAGCTCATGTAGGTAGTATCGACGATGTGCATACCCTTCAGGATTGAATATTCGCCGGAAGATGTGCGGCAAGCGATTGAGGAAGCCGAGGTTTACTTCTAGGGTATCGGTGTGCGCCCTGGTACTCCGATGCGTGTGGCGGGCAATCGGTAGGAAAACGCGATGCCAGATCATGATCTAGTAAAGGTTGTTCGCGGCTTTTTGACTAAGCTTGTCGGCGGCAATTATGAAGAGGTTGTCGCCGAGTGCTCTGCTTCGCGTATGTCGAGTGACGATATTCGCGCGGTGATATCTGACTACCGGAAGACTTTCATTGCTCCGCCGGCAGACGCATATCACGCCCTTGATGCAGTGCCAGTTCGAACCTCGGCAACACCGACCTGGTCTGTACGTGCAGCGCTCTGGTCGGAGGAAGAGGGCCGATCCGACCTGGAATTACAGCTGACGATCATTCAGCAAGGCGATCAATGGACAATCGAACTCGATGACTTGCTCGTCCCATAAGTGGTAAGCACTAACGGCTCCGCCGCATCCTCGCGATTCGACACACCGGGCAGGAACTGGTCGAGTTCGGCTGTCGGCGTTAGTCCGATCTTGGCGAGCACACTCGTGAGGCAGGTAAGTAGGGTATGCACCTCGTGCATACCGATTCCTTGTGATGTCGGTTGATCAAAGTCCCGCCAGAGAGCATAAAAAATGCGTACTAAACGGTATGCACGGCATGCATACCCTACAGCACTTCCAGGAAACAAGACGAATCGATAGACATAATTATGGCACACAATCGTAAACTCGTTATTGGTGGTGCGGCTCTTACTAAGGCTCGTAATAATCCACATTGCATTGAAGTTGCGGCCGAGATAATGGATGAATTGGAATCAGTAATGATCACGACAGGCTATTTGGATACAGCCCCTTTCAAGTGGGTTGGATTGATGCTGCGGTTTGGTCTCAAGAATGAGGATACACCGCATTATCAGCACATTAACAAAAAATTTGGCGACTTACCGGTGGCCATAGAATTAGATACGCATGAATTGCAACACGCCTCGCCAGAGATGTTGAAAGAACTTTTCATGATCGCAACGCTCAAAACTCTAGTTGATGTCGCCCGCAAATATCGTCTTCCCGGCGATGATTTCGCTCGAATGCTCAGTGAACGCCAATCCCACTGACTTGAACGATTGTCCTTGTCACGAGCTCGGTCCAGAGAACATTAGGAGGTTCCGTTATTGAAGACCGTTGGTCGAGATGTTATTAAAAGAGATGAAAAGGAGAAAATATATAATCATTTTGTTAGAGTGGCTCGTAATTAGGCTGATGGGTGCGGCATAGAGTTACTTGCACTCGTTAAACCAAAGGGCTCTAGTGAATTTATATTGGTCAGTCGGGTAGGGTATGCACGCCGTGTATACCCTACCCGTGCATACCGTACAGTACTGTATAAACCTGCTCAATCGCTTGTGAACTTCATACCCATAAGATTCAATCGTCTTTCGGTTCTAGTGAATACTTCAGACCGGGGTCCAGCTAAACCTCATTCTCACTAGGTGTGAGATCAAAAACTAAATTCGCGAATCCCTCTCCGGATTCAATTGCACTTAGATGAACATCAAGTCTAGTAGATCAAGTTCGCGCCGAAATTGGGTGTCTTGCCTGATTTGATCTGCCGGGTCCATTCGTCTAGCTGGCCGTTGTCATGCTTCCAGAATTTGCGGCAGAGCTGGAGGTATTCGAGAACGACTTGTTTCTCTCCCTTGACTAACAAATCGTTCGCAAGACTGACATTGGGTCCAAAGCTATCCATTTGGGGCGACCCTGGGCTTCGTCCCGCTTCGAGCAGGTGATTCTTCGCATCATCAATCCGTCCCTCACGGACTGCAATTCGCCCTAGCACTGAGTTGGCATCGTGAATAGCATTCCCATAGTTCCAATCATTTTTGAAACCCCTGAGGCGTATCATCAGCTCATCAGCATACTTCTTCGCGTCGGGTATATTGCCCACTTCAAAGCTTTGCTTGGCCGCTTCGTCTAACGCATAAAATCGCTCCTGGTTTGATTTAGCTTTGTTCAATTCTGAGATTGCCTGGTTGAGACGCTGCTGCGGCGTCGGAACCGACATGGGAACAAATCCACATCCAATGTTGAATAAGAGAAGAGTTGGGAGGATTGCGTTGGCGCATCGCATAATTCATGCTCCATGAGACGAACTATGAATAAGAGGTAATTCTTACCGGGATTTTTCAGTAAGTAGGGTATGCACCTCGTGCATACCGATTCCTTGTAATGTCAGTTGAACAAAGTCCCGTTAGAGCCCATAGGGAACTCGAAGCGAACGATATGCACAGGGTGCTTACCATGCAGACCTGGCCGTTCCATCTCCAAAAACACGTTCGCTCATCGTACCAACAACCAATTCATCCTACAGAAAGTCTCGAGCGAACGGTATGCACAGGGTGCATACCCTACGAAAGAATTCGAGGATGAAAGCCGACTCTCAATCCCACCAGAAGAACCAGTAGGGCCATTTGAGAATGGCGGCGGCTAGTTTGGAGATCGTTCTGGTCCCTTGGTCGACAATGTCTTCGCAGTACCAAAACTGTTCGAGCGCTAATTTGATGGCGGCCTCCTTCGTGGTCGGAGGGCGCGAGACGATGCATTCGACAACATCGCCCATGACGCTGACAATTTCGGATCCATACTCTTCGTACCAGAGTCGATGAAACAGGCAGTGCGTCGCGGCATCGGGACAGTTATTCCACTGCCCCATTTTCAGGGCAGCGGGGAGATGCCAAGGCTTTTCGATTTTCGCGAACCCAAGATGGACTGTCGGGAGGAATTCTTTCGTCGAGATATTTTGATGGGCACAGATCGAGCCGTTGTCGTGCAGGCCCCCCGGCCATTTTCCCATTATCTTCGCGAGCGTATGGGCGCCATCCATTCGCTGGTACCATCGCTGATGTTCGATCCGTTCGTCTATCGATAAATCGAACGATTGTTGGATGATATCTGCCGCTGTCTCCTCCTTCCCTTCGGCGCACTCCATTACACTTTCAAGTTCTTTGTCATCACCGATCAGAAAGGGATACTCACCGGTTGCGGGATATTTTGCACGGTACTCGTGCAGGAGTTTGACCGCATCTTTCCCAGGTACTTGGATCGTCCTGATGTCTAGCGGATACGTTTTCCTCATGCGAAACTACCTCTGATAGTGATCAATATGACAGGTGTCAAGTGTATAGTTATTGGTGACGAATGTCACGTATTTTGTTCGAAAAATACAACAGCGAAGTCCGGCCGTGCTGGGCGGCCCTAACGAAGGAATGAATGCGAAGAGGAGAGGAGGTGTCTTACAGACCTGCCGCAATTTGGCGCAGGTAATCGCCGTAAGAGTTCTTCAGGTTCGCACCGAGCTTGGCGACTTGGTCGCGGTCAATGAAGCCCATGCGAAGGGCGATCTCTTCCAGGCAACTGATCTTGAAGCCGGTGCGGGCTTCGATGGTTTCAACATAGTTGGCGGCTTGATTGAGTGACTCCGGAGTGCCGGTATCGAGCCACGCGAAGCCGCGACTAAAGATTTCGACGTGAAGCTTCTCTCGTTCGAGATAGATTTTGTTCACATCGGTGATTTCGAGTTCGCCACGCGGCGACGGCTTCAAGTTGGCGGCGATGTCGATGACGTTGTTGTCGTAGAAGTAGAGACCCGTCACGGCGAAATGCGATCGGGGTTGCTTCGGTTTTTCCTCGAGTGAGATCGCTCGGCCGTTCTTATCGAATTCGACCACGCCGTATCGTTCAGGATCTTTGACGGGATAGGCGAAGACCGTTGCCCCTTCGGGTTGCTCGGCCGCGCGGCGAAGCATCTTGGCGAAGCCTTGCCCGTAGAAGATGTTGTCCCCCAGGATCAGGGCAGGGGAGTCATTGCCCACGAAATGACGGCCGATGATGAATGCCTGGGCGAGTCCCTCGGGCTTTGGCTGCTCGGCGTACTGAATGGAAATGCCGAGCGAGGAACCATCCTCTAAAAGCCGTTGGAAGCTGGGCAAGTCGTGTGGTGTCGAGATCAAGAGGATGTCTCGAATTCCCGCGAGCATGAGGGTCGAAAGGGGATAGTAGATCATTGGCTTGTCATAAACAGGCAAGATCTGCTTGCTGACCGCACGGGTGATGGGATGGAGCCTGGTCCCTGAACCGCCGGCCAGGATGATCCCCTTCTTGCAGACTTGCGTGCTCATGAGTTCGCGCGGTCCTTCTGTCAGTGCGAGTTTCTTTGGGTCTCGGGTGGCCCCGACAACTCGTTGTCGGGGTTGCAAAGCAACAAGAGGGCCGAATACCTAACGAACTCAACAACTTTGAATACGTCAGATATTCCTCGAAACCAACTTTCCCTCGTCTGCTTTAGGCATTCAGCTTCCGCCTTGCCCGCGATATTACGCAAGGCCACGTACTTACCATCCACTACGAGAAGCTCGCGAGCCCTAAACGTTCTCGGCGATAGTTTCCCGAGGTGACGCGGCCGATCCACGTGGGATTGTCGAGATACCACGCCACGGTTTGGCGAATTCCCTCACGGAAATCGACGGTCGGACTCCATCCGAGTTCTCGGTGAATCTTGTCCGTGTCGATGGCATAACGCCTATCGTGACCGGGACGATCCTTGACGTATGTGATGAGCTTTTCGCACGGCCCATGCGGCAGTCCGGGACGAAGCTCATCAACCACCTGACAGATCGTCTTCACAACGTCGATGTTCTTTTGCTCGCAGTTGCCGCCGATATTGTAAACCTCGCCCACTTGACCCGCTTCGAGCACGCGGCGAATCCCAAGGCAATGATCTTGAACGAAGAGCCAATCGCGTACGTTTTGACCGTCGCCGTAAACCGGAAGCGGCTTTCCTTCGAGTGCATTCAGAATCATGAGTGGGATCAGCTTTTCGGGGAACTGATACGGGCCGTAGTTATTCGAGCAGTTGGTCGTCAGCACGGGGAGACCATACGTGTGATGAAACGCGCGGACGAAATGATCGGACGATGCCTTGCTCGCGGAGTAAGGGGAGTTTGGCTGATACGGTGTCGTCTCTGTGAATTTCCCGGTCGGGCCGAGCGACCCATACACTTCGTCGGTCGAGACGTGGAGGAAGCGAAACGTCTTTTGGCGGTCGGCGTCGAGTCCTCGCCAATAGTCGAGTGTCGCGAGAAGAAGCTCGAATGTTCCGAGGACGTTCGTTTTGACGAACTCGCGCGGGCCGTCGATCGAGCGATCGACATGCGACTCAGCCGCGAAGTTAATGATGGCGGCGGGTTGGCCTTCTCCGAGTAAGGTTCGAACATGCTCGAAGTCGCCGATATCTCCTTGGACGAACTGATAATTCGGCTCGCCTGCAATCGGTTCGAGCGAGTCCAGATTACCGGCATAGGTCAGCTTGTCGATGTTGACAATGTGCGCCGCCCGCTGTTTGACGGCCTGGCGGACGAAGCAGCCGCCAATGAACCCCGCGCCCCCGGTTACGAACCAAGTCTGCATGCTATTTCCTCGCCGATTGGCGTTCTATTTGATCCGACGGAACTTGGGCCCGTCGGACGGTTGATCCGGCGGAACCCAATCTCGAACGAGCGAGGAAGATGAGCTGACTTCCTCCCCAACACTCACGGTTGGGGAAATGCCCTACGAGAAACGGCAAAAGCCACGCCGCGATTGAATGATGCGACGGTCATCGCCGAGTGCGACCTGCTGGCGAACATTGTCCGCTGGACTTGTTGGGGAGAATTCCAAGTCACCCCTACCTCCATTTTGGGGAAAACGATTCACGTTCCAAGCTCCTCACTGGACCTTCATCAGAATTTCCAAAGGTAAAAAGAGATTGAGTTTATGGAGAAATAACTGTTTTGGGTTGGCCGCACGATCGACATTTTCAGCGGGTAAAAGCACGAGAATGGGGATCGTCCCTTCAAAACCGGAGCTAATTCTCGAATTTAAGCACTTTGCAGGTAATGGCCGATGAGGATCACGCCGAGTCGGTGGGTTGACCGAAATACTGAGGATAGGTAGCTTCTGCGATCATCGCGACTCGGTGCGCGTAATCGGTTTCTGGGACAGGAGGTCCATCGGTCGATGCTGCGTCAACGGTCGGAGCAGGTGTTCCTTTTAACGTTGTCGCTTGTCGATGCCTTCGTTTGCGCGTCGGCGTGGGTCTTGGCCTACATCGTTCGTTGGGAGACCAATTGGATTCCCGCGAATGAGGAGACGATCCCTCCCTGGTGGTGGTGCATCCGAACCATACCGCTGGTGATCGGCTGTGCTTGGTTCAGCTTTCAAGCATCGGGCATGTATCAGCTTCGCCGGCGCTGGAGTCTCAGCGTCGAAATCTTCAAGATCTTTCAAGCCCTTGCTCTGACACTTCTTTTGGTGTTGGCGGTCACCTTCTACAGCCGCAATCCCTACGAATCGCGAATGGCGAGTGTTCTCTTCTTCTCGTTCGCATTGGTCGGCGTCGTTTTGTTCCGGCGATCGCTAGGACTCTATTTCAAGCTCTGCCGCCGAGCAGGGAAGATGCGCAATACAGCCGTGATTATTGGGACCGGCCGCACGGCTCGCGCCGTGGATGACGCCCTTCGGCGGAACAATTGGCTCGGCATTCAGCCGGTCGGTTTCGTGGATGATCAAGATCCTCATCCGAAGCGAACGGTGATGACGGTGGGAAAGATCGACGACCTGCCGAAGCTCGTGGATCAGCACAATATTAGCTATGTTTTCGTTGCGCTTCCGCTTCGCCGCTTTGCGGAGAACAAGCGCATCTTCCGTCTCCTATCGGGGACACTCGTCGATATCCGACTTGTACCCGATGTGCCGCAACTCGCCAGTATGTCGGTTCATGTCGATGAACTGGAAGGGTTGCCGATTTTGAATCTTCGCGC
>JAIEPU010000303.1 GCA_019748235.1 bacterium | reverse complement strand
ACGAAGCAGCAGCCGACATCAACGCCGCTGCCGTCGAGCAGTTGGCAACTGATGTGGAATCGTTGAAAAAAGCACGCGATATCGCTTGGCGAGCCATCGATGAAGCGAAGCTCGCCGACCATGCCGACGGAGTCGACTTCGCCGTCGTCTCACCCATCAAGCACGGCTTAACCCAGTACACCGGAGCCGATCGCCGAGGAACGTTCCTCATCACCGTTCTCACCGTCCTCTCCTCCTGCGGCCTGACCGAAGTCGTCCTTCGAAAGAAGCTCGCGGAACGTTTGAAAGCACGGAAAAATGCCTGCTGATCCGTGATTGGCTGCCGCCTAGCACGGTCGATGTCTGGCAGCTCTTAAATCGCAAACTCACTCCGACTCACTAAACATCCAAACCAGACCGAGCAGCCATCATCAGCCGCTCGGTTTGTTCGCTTCTTGGAACTGATTCAATGACGATGCGTATAAAATGGGGTCCGCTCAATTTGCAGCTAAACAAGTAGGTCACGCAGCCCCCTGCGTGACATGAGAAATCGTTAGATATTCGGTTGGCCCGGACACTTGAGCTGCTTGCCGCCTAGCGCGCGAGCGGCCAGGCGGTTGCCCGGGTCGCGAAGCGACAAGAGGGGTGTGGCTAATAGAAGGTCTGGGACCCTCATCGATCGTCAATTCGAGTCTGCTTTCAGGAAGAGAATTCGCATCCACTTTTATCGGTTTTTGATGGCATCATTCGAAACTCTGGGTAACCTGTCAAAGGTTCGATACCGCTCCTCGCGGCAGTCTCGTCGTAGATGAGGCCCGCGATCTGGATATGTCCCCGTTACGATCATTCCGTTTTGGCTTTGAAATCGATCTAAGATAACCCGCCAGAGCATACATCGATTTGGAGTTAATGCCCACCATGCGTCATTCTTTTTCGCTATCTGCTATTGCCCTTATGATGGTCCTTTTCTCTGCGTCCCCCCTCCGCGCTGACCTGACAATTACCACCGATACGACGCAGAACGGCGGCACTTTGGTGGTTGACCCTGCCGGCGTCTTATTGATTTCTGACCCGATGAACGACCCCCTGCTCACACTCACCAACGGCGCTAGTTCGTCAGGCATTCAGGCGCTACTCGTCGGAAATCTCAACGGCGAGGGTCGATTACTGATCGAGGAAGGAAGCACACTCAATAGCTCCCTTTTCGCCCTCCTTGGAGTCTCTTCAGGCTCAGAGGGAACCGCCACCGTCACTGATGCAAACTCAAAATGGATTAGTGGGAGCGGGCTCACCGTCGGCGTCTCTGGGACGGGAACACTTAATATCGAGAATGCTGGAACGGTGACCAACACCAACGGCACAATTGCCGATGGCGCGGAATCAGTTGGAACTGTCAATGTCAGCGGCGTCGATTCATCTTGGCAGAATACCGGGAAACTGATCGTCGGCAGTAATGGGAACGGGACGCTGAATATCTCAGAGGGCGGCAAAGTAACCAGTACCAACTCCTACATCGCCGACCAATTTGGATCGAGCGGAATTGTAAAAGTCACTGGGACTGATTCACATTGGAGCACCAATCAATCGCTTCATGTCGGCAATTCTGGACAAGGAATATTAAGCATCAGCGATGGTGGAATTGCAACGAGTAATTTCGGCTATGTTGGGAATGGCACAGTAACTGTTACTGGAACAGAATCTCAATGGCAGAACGAGCGAGATATTTATGTCGGATATTCCGGTACCGGAATACTTAACATCAAAGATGGTGGATACGTATCCAATGGCGTTGCGCATGTTGCGTCAAACAGCAGAGATTATGCCGGAACAGTTAACATTATCGGACACGGTTCCACCTGGGACAATTTCGGGAGACTCTATGTTGGAGAACTTGGAGTCGGCACAGTGAATATTCTGGACGGTGGTCGCGTCGCAAGCAGCGGGATTTTTCTGGGTGGAACTTCTTACGGTTCAGCCGGCGCTATCAACGTTGTCGGCAAAGGTTCTCAACTTCAAACGACTACAGTGTTGCAGGTCGGCAGCTCCACTCCTGGTAGTCTCACTATTCTCCAAGGTGGCGTCGTGGTTTGCAGCGATGGCTATTTGAGTGGAAGATTCCATTTTACTGACTCTGTTGGAACAGCGACGGTAGACGGCCTAGGCTCTCTTTGGCAAAACAGCGGTACGCTAACGATTGGGAATCTGGGTAGTACGTTTGGCGGAATTGGGTCGCTCACCATTCAGAATGGTGGTGTTGTCACGAGTTCCGACGGATGGATCGGCCAGTATGGGCAAGCAACTACGACGATAAATGGCGATGGATCCCAATGGCGGAACCGTGACGACTTACACGTTGGAGATAGTGGTGTCGGCGAACTTACCATCGAAAATGGTGGTCTCGTAACAACTAAGATTTTGACCATTGGAAGCGATGGAACTGGCGAATTGAACGTCGAGGGAAACAAGTCGACTCTATCCATTGAGCAAATGCTCACCATTGGGAAAGGGTATGGAGACGGTGCCCTCAATATCAATAATGGTGGATTTGTCTCTAGTCTCAATGGAGTCATTGGTTCTGATTCTGAAATTACAGATCCGGTTAGCAAAGGAGTAGTGAAGGTCAGTGGTATAGACTCTGTTCTAGATATCGGCGGAACTCTTAGTATTGGAGATTTTTATAGTAGCGGTCAACTATATGTTGACCAAGGTGCATCGGTGAAGATCGGACTGCTTCTCACGGTGAATATGCACGGCACGCTCTCGGGCAATGGCGGAACGATCATTGGTGATGTGCTGAATCAGGGCACCATTGCCCCAGGAAATTCACCGGGCATCCTGACGATCCATGGCGATCTTCAAAGTACCGGTCTCATTCAACTTCAATTGGCGGGAACGGGCACGGGCTATTTCGACCAACTCATCGTCAACGGACAATTGAATCTTGGAGGCACGATCGAAGTCGACTTGCTCGATGGATTCAATCCATCCGTTCACAACAGTTTCAAGATCCTCGGCTTCAACAGCTTGATCAATAGTGGCTACCGGTTCGACTTCTCGCATGCCGCTCTTCAGCCCAGTTTCTCATGGGACACCAGCACCTTTGCTGTGGACGGCACGATTCGCGTCATCCCGGAAGCAAGCTCTGTTCTTCTCGCTGGTATCGCGACGTTCGCGGGGTTACTAGTCGCTCGGCGTTAGCGCTTGATTGTTGAGTTCGTTGCATACCGTGGGTCGCTTGGATTCCTCAAAGATCGACTCGCCCTCTTGTGCCTTCGGCACCACGACAACGAGTTGTCGTGGCCACCCCTATGGCACTTTCAAAAACGCAAACAAGCGTTGCCCGAAAGCAACGCTCGCTTGTTTGTTCGTGAGGGATGAACCTGTTTCGTGTGAGATCACACGAGGAATTTAATTCACCGGATCGGGTTTGATCTCGGGTTTGATCTCGGGTTCGGTGGCGGGGAGGGGCGCGGGCTGCTCGACGGGAGCGGGCTCGGCGGCGCAGGTGTCACAGCTTTGGCAATCGACTGGAGCCGGCACGCGGGTCCAGACTTTGCGTGTGATCGTGCGGGGCTTCTTTACCGGCACTTTGAGAACGACTTCCTCGTCCTTCCAATCCCGAACGTAATACGTCCGGTTGAACTTATCTTCCATCGCGACAAACTGCCACTCGAGCACCGGCACCTGGCGCGTCACTTCCGTCCGCGTCAGGCAGGTCTTCACATGCGGCTCAGACGTATTCGTCGTGGTGCAGTTGCCACACTCATCTTGCGTGGTGATACACTTGTCGACCATCACCTCGCTCACATCGCGCTTGTAGTCGATCTCGCAGACATCGCGAAGCGATGTGCCAGAGACCGGCACGCATACTTTGCACGAGGTCGGCTCTTTGATTTCGCGAATGTAGGGGACGCGGATCGTCTTTTTGACGTCCTGATATTCGACGTCGTAGACCGTCTCTTCAACTTCGGTCAGCGTCCAAATCCAGCAGCCAAGTGGCTTGGGGCAGATCGGCTCAACTTTATGGCCATGATTGGCAAGAGCAACGCCGGGCAGAACTAGGGCGGCCAGTCCGATCAATCCCGCGATCTGCCGAATCGTGGTGGTCATGGGTGTGGTCTCCATCCTCACTTGGTTGGCGGCGACCGCGAGCGATCACCCTCGATCCGTGCACCGTATCCATCCTTCGCGGCCATTCGACGAGACATTCATCTCAGCCGCGCGGCGAAGGAGCCTTCCCATAAGAGGGAAGGGGATGCCTGGGCTCAGGTCCCCAGCCCAGGCGGTACGTGCCGTCCGTGGCACCTAGAGATTGGACCTGACGGATCTCACCCGCTTGATTCGGCAGTCGGCCATGGCTCTCTGAGGCCGATGAGCAACCGTCCTGGGAAAATGGGCAATTCACGGAAGGAAAGTCTCGCACGACCCATCTTCTCTGCCTGTTGAGCAGAATCGCACCCTGGCAGGCTGGGTTGAGTCTGTACGGCCTTTAACGCTTATTCGAGATTTGAATGAGCTAACTTTTCCAGACTGCTCTCCAGGCTCCGTCATTCGTGGATTTGCGCATTTCGAACGTCGATCTGGTGGGAGGAACGGCGTGATGGGCCGAACTGCTCCCGTCCGGAGCAGGCCCGACGAATGCACCCCCAACGAGAAGGGTTGTGGGATGAAAAAGTATCTTTTGACCATGGCGTGCTTAGCTGCCGTCTCGTCGACCGCAGCCGCACAAATTCCTGCAATTCCGGGAGGAGTCCCCGGCGTTGCTCCCACACAGAGTGTCACTGTCGCGAACAAGTGCTGCTCGATTTGGGATTTTCTCGGACTCGGCCAGATCGGCAACTTCGTGAACAATCAAATTTTCAAGACCCGTCTCTTCCAGGCGGCCAATTCGGTCGTCGCGCCGGTAGCTCGCGCTCTCGGACTGGGTCCTTCACTCCTCTCTGACAAGTTCGCAAAAGAGGGGGGAGCGATGGGGCTGGCCAACCAGCTCAAGAAGGAAGAGAAGAAGGTTCCGCTCAAGATTCAAGCGATCAAGTATCTTGGAACGCTGGATTGCCAGTGCTATCCCGAGATCGTCGATGCCTTGCTCGGCTCGCTGGATGATTGCTCGGAAAAAGTGCGGTACGAGGCGCTTGAGGCCCTGCATCACAAGTGTGGTGAAAAGAAGTGCCACAAGTGTAAGCACGGCGGCGTCGATGCGGCCTGCGTGAGCACATGCGATATCTGCACGAACGGCAATGGTCCGTCATGCGGATGTGGTGGATGTGCTTGCCAGAAGAAGGTGATCGACCGCCTCAATCAGTTGCTGCTCGCTCGTGACGAGTTCGGCTGCCTGAAGGAGAAGTCCGCTCGCATCCGCTCGCTCGCGACGCAGATGATCGAGGAATGTTTGATCCTTCATCAGCCGCACCCCGGACTGCTCGAACCAGCCGCTGCCACCCCGGAAGAGGTGAAGCCTGATCCGGAGCCGGCGATCAAGCCCGATCCGGCCAAGCCGATCAATCGCATCGAGCGACAGGCTATCCCTCAAGGGGACAACCGCTTCGACATTCGCAACGCGTTGCCGAAGTGGTTCGGTGGGGCCCAGGAAGAGGCAGCTCCGGCTCCTCGCCAAGTGCCGCAATCGATGAATCTCGATTCGACCTCGAGCGAGACGATCGAGCATCACACGGTGGCCTACCGGGCAATCAGCCCGTCCACGGTCGCCACGGCTCCCACCCCCGGTGGTGAGTCGGTCGTGATCTCGGCTCCGAAGAGCACCTGGAACGGGTCGCAGAAGCGTCACCTGATCGGCGAAATCTTCGGATATTAAAAGACGTTCCGCCGCGGCAGGTGCCTCGATTGCATCTCCGTCGCGGCGAAGAAGGTTGTTCCGCAGTAAATTGGATCGGTGCGACCGAGGGGAGTAATCCCCGCCCCTCAAAAGCACCGCGTGAGCCCGAGAATCCCCTTTGAGATCTCTCGGGCTCTTTCGATTTCTTGGGCGAGTTGCTAAAAAGTTGGAAGTGGGTTATCCACAATCCACTGGCCCAGGGGCGGGTCTTTTCATACTGTAAGTAGTCCAAAAGGGCGCCGATCGGTGATCGCCCCTAGGTTCTTATGAGACAATAAGTTAGCGTCAGGCCAACATGGATCTGAACTGCTGACGGGTCGAGTTAATCGAGGTTTTGGCCATGGCCGCGAAGTGCTATTACACCGGAAAGCAAGGTCGTCTGGGAAATCAGATCGCTCGCCGCGGTAAGGCGAAGTATCTTGGCGGCGTCGGTGTGAAGACGACCGGGATTTCGCGACGTAAGTTCAAGCCCAACCTACAGAAGGTTCGGGCAATCGTGAACGGTAAGGTCGTTCGAATCACCGTGAGCACCCAGGCTCTTCGCATGGGTCTCGTGCAGAAGCCGATCAAGCGAAAGCCGTTCACCGTCGCTTAAGCTTGTCGACCCTTTTTGATCGACGCTGCCCAACGGGAGATAGGCTTCTCGTTGGGTTTTGTCGTTTGAACCTGTCACCTGGGGTCGGGAATGAAGACCATCGGCGTGCGGACCGAAAGATCCCGTTCCCAACGGTGATGCGGGTGTAACTTAAAAGGTGCGGGGCGCCGCTCAAACTGCGTAGGATCAAAGAAAGGGGAGGGGAGTCTCATGGCACTCAAGATAGCTCAACTCGGCCAGCCGGTCTTGCGTGAAATGGCTGCCGAAGTCTCTCCCGAACTGATCACGAATCCGGCGACGCAAAGCTTCATTGATGAGATGATCGAGATGATGCGAGGGGCCAAGGGGGTCGGCTTGGCCGCGCCGCAGGTATTCACCAGCAAGCGAATCTTCATTGCGGATGTCTTGCCTGCGGAGCGAGGAAATGAGCGGGGCCGCACGGAAGTTTTCATCAATCCCAAGTTGAGTGAGCTCTCCGCCGAGAAGGAATCAGGCTGGGAAGGATGCCTGAGCTTTCTCGAGCTGTCGGTCTTCGTCCCCCGACACAAATCACTCCGAGTCGATTACCTCGATCGTGAAGGAAAACCAAAGGCTCTGAAACTGGCCGGTTTCCCCGCCCGTGTCGTTCAGCATGAGTACGACCACCTCGACGGCATTCTGACAATTGACCGCGCCACCACCACGAAGAACATCATCAAGAACTCTGAGGCAGACGATGCCATCGAGTATTGAGAGGTAAAAAGAGTAGGAACCTGAAAGACCCTCTTGTTGCTTCGCACCCCGACAACGAATTCTCGGCGCCACCCGAAAGTTAGCGTCCAACCATCAAGATTCGTCGCGGTTCGGATACTACTCTTTTGGCCACCGGTTTTTTGTCCAGTCGATCGCTTGTTCGCGATCGGTCAATTGCCCGTCAAGCTGCGCATCGCGAATCGTGTCGAGCATAAACTTGAACTCTCTCCCTGGCCGATAGCCGAGTTCGATGAGGTCGTCACCCGTGACGAGGAACGGGGGATCAATGCCCGCCTCTCCCCACTGCCGGATGAGTTGACGGATCGAATCGGTGTTCTTCGTCCCCCCCGTTTCAACGATCTCGATCGCTTCGATCAGTCGCAAAAGATCAGCGCGAGCGGGCGCCGCCAAGATTCGCTTGATCTGATGCGGATGAAGCCCAACCACGCCATCAAGCTGGCGACTGGTCGTCACCAACCAGACAGCAAGATCATGATCATCGTTCGCGGACTTGAGGCGTCGAAGGATCGAGCTGACGATGCTCGCCCCTTCAAGAGGTGAGAGCCGGCTGACCATTGCCGCCACTCCCCAGGCGAGAGGGACCGATTCCTTCGGGATGCCGAGAACGGCAAGCGTCTCTTGCCTGACACTTTCCACTTCGAAATGCTGCGATAGTTCAGGAAAAACTTGAGGGAAAAGGGCTGTTTCTCGAAGGAGCTCGATGCCGCGCACGCGGGTCGGAGATTCCAAAATCGCTCTAGTTTCCGCAAGAATTCGCTCGACGCTGATGGCCGAAAGGGTGTCCGCCATTCGATGAATCGCGGCGAAGGTCTCGCCATCGATGGTGAATCCGAAACGTGCCGCGAAGCGAACGCCGCGAAGCATCCGCAATCGATCCTCCGTAATTCGCTCGATCGGATCACCAATCGCACGGATGACTCCTTTTTCAAGGTCTGCTTCCCCCCCGACGAAGTCGAGGATCTTCTCCTCGATCGGATCGAAGAACATTCCATTGATGGTGAAATCGCGGCGGAGAGCATCCTCTTCGGGAGAGGAGAAAATGACCTCGTCCGGACGGCGCGCATCTGAGTATTTGCCGTCGGTCCGAAAGGTAGCGACTTCGACCGAGCGGCCTCCGCCACCGAGCACGTTGATCACGCCGAAACTCGCGCCGATGGCGATCGTTCGCTTGAAGAGTTGCTGCACCTGTTCTGGCCGGGCGCTGGTGGCGACGTCGAAATCCTTGGGAGGGTGATTCATCACGAGGTCGCGAACGCACCCACCGGCCCAATAGGCGATGAAGCCCGCCGCGCGCAATCGCTTGACGACGTCAATGGCGAAGGAGCGGAGATCAGGAGGATTGTTCGTCATCGTCTACTGAATCGTCATCCACGGGCTCATCGGTCGAATCGTCATCGCCGACGTCAACCCTTTCGGCGTTGGGATCCTCTGGCGTCCAGAGTCCGATATACGTCTTCCCATAGTGACGGAGACGGTACCAGTCCTCGATGTTCGGCAGGCGGGTGATGGGAACTTCGCGCGCGAACTGAAGGACCAGAATATCTCCAATTCGGAGTGACTTTTGCACGCGTTCGACTAACTCCATGGTCCGGTCGAGCTCCTCTCCTTCCTCGAAAAGCTCATAGGGGGGACCGAGGAAAACGATACATGGTCCGCCGGTGGGCCGAAAATGCCGCGCCCAAAGGAAAGCGTCCGAGAGGCGAACATCACACGAGTCGAGCACTCCGAGATGCCTCGCATTCCGGCGGATGAGTTCGATCTGCCGGCGCTCGCGCTCGACCAGAATCGCTTTTCCCGCGCCACGGCTGAGCGCCTCCAAACCGACGACACCTGTCCCGGCAAAGACGTCGTAAAAGTCGACGCCGGAAATATCCGGTGCGAGCATGTTAAAAACCGCCTGGCGGATCATGTCGCTCGCGGGACGAATAGTATCTTTCGGCGGCGAGAAGAGCTTTCGCCCCCGCATCTCACCCCCGGTAATTCGCAGTCCGTCCCCCATGGTCTTTTCCTCTCGTCCCCCGTTGGTGATGCCGGACTATCGAAATGATGGCCTAATCGGAGATCCCGTTCGATTGACCTGGGGAATTCTATGATCCATGCCGTTGAAACCTAAAGGTTCGAGCTTGACGCAAGTAGGGATGTCTCGTCGAATTAGTCCCGAAAGGATTTCGTGGGATCACAACGATTGGTGCGAAACGTGCGGATCATTTGCAACCATCGCGTCGGTGAGCGGTAATCCTTCGCTGTCGGGCAACGCGGAAGAGAAAACTCACTTCGCCATTCGAAACGACCAATCGATCGACGAGGAAAGTCCTCATGAAAAAGATGCTGTCGATTCTGCTTCTCGTGATCATCGGAGGGGGTGCCTTGGGCGGATACCTTCTCTTCGGTCAAAAGAAGACGCTCAAAATTCGTAAACCGATCCCCTTAACGACTGCCGCGGCGACTCCTTCCGCAACGCCGGCGCAAGCCCACGTTGCTGAAACTTCGAATGCGACTGTTGAATCGAAGCCAGTCGAGGCCCCAAAAGAAGAAGCTTCCCCTCCCAAGTCCATCAGCGTCGAGCCATCTAAGGAGAACCTCGAGGACTTCCCGGCCACCATCACGGTGAAAGATGGCGACAAGAGTTACACCGTTCAGTACACGGGGCAGTTCCGCCGGTCCAAAAAGTTCCTCATCGAGCTCAACACCTACGACATCGCTAGCTACGTCCAATCGCCGGAAAAAGGACAGACGATGGACTTGCTCAACGATCTGCTGGTCGACGGGGAAGTGAAGGTTTACATGCTTCGTTTCATCAATGCGCTACCGGGTCGACAGATCAGCAATGACATCTACGACGCGATCAACGAACAGTTCTACGACGTCGACGTCGATCGGTTGAAGGATGGGATCAACACGTTCTGCGAGCAATTCTCGGTGGGATCGAGCCGGGGTGACATCGTTTACATTGTCTGGTTGCCGGGGGGTGCAGTCTACAGCGGATTCAAAACCCGGGATCTCTCCTTCGTCGGCAAGGATGTTCCGTTTGCCCGAGCTCTTTGGCGAATATGGGCTGGGCCGAAATACGGCGAAAAGAGATACGGACTGGTGCGACGTTTTGCTTTCGATCCCTCGGCCGAAAACACCAAGAAGTGAACCAGACCAGATGAATCAGCCAACTCGCTGCGTTGGGCTCGCTCCCTTCGCCGCAGGCTTTCTCGCCTGCATGACGGTAACGTCGTCGGGGGTGAGTTCGACCTTACCGTCGAACAGAAAGCTGATTTCATACATGCCAAGCGGGATAGGATTATCCCGGACCACCGTCGCCTTATAGCAGGAAGAGCGCGAGCCGAGCGATCCTTGATGCGGGAAGAAAATCACCCATTCGCGATTCTGAAGCAGCCCATTTCGAATGATGGAGCAGCCGGTCTGAGATAGATTTCGACAGAAGACCATGAACCTCTTTTCGATCTCGATCCGTCCTCCGTTGACCGGAATCATGTAAACCACGTCGGCAAACGCCTGCGAAGTCTTGTCTTGTTTGCCAGCCCCTGCGTTGAGCGTCGCCCACTTGTCGAGCCGCTCCACTTGTCGGCGAAGGATGCGAAGTCGTTGTTCGCAGAATTCGCTTTCGTTAGATTTTTCGGGATTCACTCCAACTGCTGCATCCCCCCAACGGCGAACGATGTATTCGCTGGCAAGAGCTTCCCGCCGTGTGTTCTTCCCTGATTCCTGAGGCATCTTTTTCGAAATTTCCTTCGACGCTGGGAAGCGGATGGTCTGCTCGACTAGGCTCTCTTCTCGGAGCAGTTTTTCGGCGCAGCGCACCAGCTCAACCCGAATGTTCTCTTTCCGGACGTAGTCCGCCGCGCCGAGCCTGAAGCTTTCGACCGCGGTTTTCTCGTTTCCGTGTCCCGTTAAAATGACGACAGGTACTTCCGGATAATGGGCCACCGTGTGGGCGGTCAGCGCGAGACCATCTTGTCCGGGCATGTGAATATCAGTGATGAGTAAATGCGGTCGAACGCGCTTCATGACGGCGATGGCCGCCTCTGCACTTTCGACAGTTTCAATTCGCCAGTGGTCGCGCGCCAAGAGATCGCTCCCCATCGCGCGAAAAAGTGGATCATCGTCCACAAGCAATATGAATGCGGGCATCTTGAATGGATCCTTGCTCTTTCCATATGTTTCCGACTTGTTCAAGAAGGGAACGGGCGAAGGTGAAATTCTCTGAACGAAATCAGTGGGCGAACACTGTAGATTTCAGCGAGCAAGTCTTTGACTTCCCCGGAAAATTAGCTTGGGAATAGCCCCTAGGCAAATGAGGACTCAGAAAGTTTTGTTTCTTCTAATTCGCGAAATTTGAATCGTATAAGTATCCGAATTCGATTCGTCTTTGCCGAGCTTTGATTCGCTGTCTTCAGGACCTCCTTTCAAAGAGCCATCCGAAAAGAAGTCAGGGTGGGCGAGGATCGGCTTCCGTTCGACATCGCCTGCCGCACGTCGCATGAAACATTTGAGAGCTGCATACTCTGGCCGCGGGAAGGACACCGTGTTGGAGAGTGGGTGAGATCGTGTCGGAAGGTTGAACTCCATTCCAAAAGAAACCTAGCTCGAACTTTCGCGCCGGCGGACGTCCGATCCCGACATTTCACTTTCTGGGGCTATCCCTCGCTCCTTGCAATCATCGGGGCGCATGAATCGAAGGCGCGCTCCGAGGCTGAGGACTCACTTGCTGGGCCTGTGTCAGGTGCAGTGTGATCTTCGTAGGAGAGCGGAGCGACAAAATGGTGACTCGGTATATCTCTGGACCAGCTTCGGAAAGTCGACCAGGGCAGCCATTTCAGTCCTCGGACGGTGACCTGTTCGATGCTTACTCGCGAGCGGTCATCGGAGCGGCCGAGCGCGTAAGCCCAGCTGTCGTGCATATTCAAGCCAAGCAGTCTGCTGGTGCGGAGCAGGGTGGGACAGGGTCCGGTTTTATCATCTCCCCTGATGGACTTGTGGTGACCAATAGCCACGTCGTCCATGACGCTGGCGATTTGCGGATTACACTTCATGAGGGAGACAAATATCAGGCCCAGCTCGTGGGAGACGATCCCGACTCCGACTTGGCCGTCCTTCGTCTACGAAGTTCCGAACTTCCGACCGTCGAGTTCGCCGACCCGGCTACCCTCCGCGTTGGCCAACTCGCGGTCGCGATCGGAAACCCTCTCGGCTTTCAAACTAGTGTTACCGCCGGCGTCGTCAGTGCCCTCGGCCGATCTCTTCGAGCCGGTTCCGGACGTTTGATGGACGATGTGATTCAAACCGATGCCGCTCTCAATCCAGGAAATTCCGGCGGCCCGCTCGTAAGCTCGCGCGGCCAGGTGATTGGCGTGAACACCGCCATGATCCTCCCCGCCCAGGGAATCTGCTTTGCGATCTCCTCGGGGACGGTGCAGCACGTCGTCGGCCAACTCATCGCGTTTGGCCGATTTCGGCGGAGCTACCTTGGACTTGCCGGTCAGAACGTCTCTCTCCCCGGTTGGCTCGCGCGGGAGCATGACCTGCTCCAAGACAGCGGTGTCTTGGTGATGGGGGTGGAGCCCGCGGGCCCTGCCTCTAAAGCAGGCCTTCGCGAGGGAGACGTCATCCTGTCGATCGATGATCGAGCCGTCAGCTCTCTCGACGAGTTGCACAAGCTTCTCACTTTCGAGCGAGCCGGGCGATCGGCGGAACTTGCGATCCTGCGAGATGAACGCCGATTGATCGTCTCCATTATCCCGCAAGAAAAGCGTTAAGTGACATGGCTGTGTCACCACTCGATTCGCGCGAGCGGTGTTGGGTCAACCTGTAATTGAACCTGTGAGCCGTCTGCTCGACTCCTCCGGGAGAAAGGGCAGACGGCTCCGTTCGTTTCTTGTTGGTGACATAGTGCTGTCACCCAAATCGAATGCTCCCGATTTCTCCACGGTCGCCTTGATGGCTGCGCTCGGGGATCGCTCATTCTCAAATCTGGAAGAGCACCCATCGGCGTTTCACGTGGAACTGGCGTAGAATGGGCAGGGTTGACCGGGAACTCTGATCAAGGGGGTGAACCGATGACAAAGCCGACCGTCGCCATCCTGGGGGCGAGCTCCCAGCGGGGAAAGTTCGGGAACAAGTCGGTCCGGGCTCACCTGAAAGCGGGATATGAAGTTTTCCCCGTGAACCCGACCGAAACGGAAATCGAGGGATTGAAGGCTTATGCTTCGATCAGCGACATTCCAGAGACCATCGATCGAGTCAGTCTCTATCTCCGACCCGAGGTCGGCATGGGGCAGCTTGATGCCATTGCCTCGAAGCATCCGAAAGAAGTCTGGCTGAATCCTGGGACCGGGAGCCCAGAAATGATTGCGAAGGGAAGGTCCCTCGGTCTCAATATGATATCGGGCTGTAGTATCGTCGACGTCGGCTACTCACCGAGCCAGTTCCCCGAGTAGGACCGGTTGCCAGGAGTAATTCTGTGACTCTTGCCTCCGATCCGCACTCGCCCCCCACCACCCCAAGGGCAAATCCTCAATCTCAAAATGACTCCGCAATCCCTCGACGAGGGGAATCTTGGAAGTTTAAAGTCGAATTGTTGTTACTTATTTTGCTGACTTCGACGGGCGCGTTCATTCGGCTTGGCGGTTTGACTTCGATTGGATTGTCTCATTTTGATGCGGGTATCTATGCCCAAAGCGGCCTCTGGCCCTGGACCGGAGCCTTTCACTTCCAGCAGGGGTTCTACAGTCCGCCCCTCTATCCGGGGCTGATCGGGGTCGTGAACTTGCTGGTCGGAGGCCCGACTGAGTGGTCCGGGGCGTTCATTTCCGCGCTAGCGGGAACTCTACTCATCCCTGTTTGCTGGTGGATCGGCCGATCTTGGTTTGGTCCAACGGCCGGTTGGATGGCCGCTCTTTTCACAACCCTTGACGGGCTGCACATCGTTTTCTCGCGCGTCGGGCTAACGGACGAGCTATTCACGCTTCTCTTCATGGCAGGGTTGGCTTGCTCGATTAGCGCTGTGACGAAGGGGGGCTGGGCTCGAATCTTCGGAGCTGGTCTACTCGTCGGCCTCGCCTGGAACACGAAATACAACGGCTTTCTTCCGATCGCACTCTCGGCGGGATTTCTCATCCACCCCAAAGTTGCGGTTCGGGTCGGTCGCCTTCTCTCAATCTCCTTAATTGCCGGCCTTGTGTATCTCCCCTGGGCTCTCTGGTTCCACGTGCAACATGGCTATCGGACACTCATCGAACATCAGCGAGGATACGTCCAAGGCTGGACCGGCATCGTTCCGAACTGGAGGGAGTTTCTCCATGACATGGACGTCGTCTCCCCGCCGATCTTGGGAATCTCCCTTTTCCTGATCATGGCAGCGTCCCTGCGGCGAGCGAGTCCGAACGGATTGATGACGCTGGGGATTATCGCTTTGATAGGAACAGGACTCGAAGTAGTCGGCTGGCCCTGGATGGTGTGGATTCCGGCTGCGTTCCTTGGAGCATGGTTCGGAGTGCCGAGCGATTCTCGTATCGGCTTCCTATGGATGCTTGGCGGGTTGCTCCTCCTGCCGGCGATCTACTTGCCGTACCTTCGCCTCTGGCTCCCGACTGAGACCGTCCTCCTGCTGCTTGCGTCGGGAGGATTTGCCCGGACGTTGGCTATGCCCGATCTTGTTGGCGATTCATTTCCAGTACCGCGTCGGCGTCTCGCCACCAAGCTCGCACTATTCCTGTTCATTATCCTCTTCGTTTACACACTTCTTCCAGGGATGTCGGCCCAGCGATTTCGGTTTTGGATCGAGAATTCTTACCGTCCCCATGCCGGGTATCGGGCCTTTTGGAGCCCAGATACATTCAGCGGAACCCCCGTTGATTGGGATGAAATCCTGAAGACCGACGGTCGCATTTTTACTCTCATTCGCCCCCCATTAATGTACGAGCTATCCCCTCCGATGGGACCGCAAGAGAGGCTGCTACCGCTCGCCGGCGATCCTCTAAATCTCCGGGAGATGAATCGATCGGACTTGCTTCTGGTGGATCGGGCGTACCTCGATACCCCGAGTTTTCGGCCTACCTTCGATGCAGCCATGGGGGAGCTGATTCCCACGATCGACGGACCCATCGATCCTGACATGGTCACGATTCTGGATGATTACCACGGAACCAATCTACGCACCGAATTGCCGAACTTTCTTCAGACGTACCGCTTCTTTCTCTTCCGGCCCCGCTAGCGAGCTCCCGAAACTCTCGCCTCGATTTGACAACGGCGACTTTGAATTCCGAGGAAATAGGTAATCTCGGGGTTTCACGTGAAACGGCCCGTTCGATTCAAAACGATCGCCTGAGGAGCGGCTAATTCGAAGAATCAAGCCTCGCGATGTTTGACATACTTTCGGGGGATCGTTGCTGGTAGGGCAGGGGCCTGTAAACTACCGTGGTATTGAGTCGCCGATCGTACCTGGTCTGAGACCGATCACGATTCAATGGACGACGATTCGGGTACTTGGTGCTTGGTTGTCGGCAGCCGCGAAATAGAATCAGACCTCTCCTGAGGACGTAGCTCAGTCGGTAGAGCATCGGACTTTTAATCCGTTGGTCGAGGGTTCAAGTCCCTCCGTCCTCACTTTGAAACACTTCTCTCGAATATCGCTGACCTTTGAATTCGTCGGCCACTCGTAAGCTGGGTCGTCTCGACCTAGCTTTGAGCGATCTGGCTGACGAGCTGGGTCGAGACGACCCAGCCTACATCAGAATATTTCTGCATCACTCCTAGCGAAGGTATTGGGTCCGACCGGATCGTAATGGAAGTGAATTCGAAGGGAGTTATTCGCCCCGACTAACGCTGCTTTTGCTCAACCGACCAGCGTTCGACTTGCTCGGC
>JAIEPU010000055.1 GCA_019748235.1 bacterium | reverse complement strand
ATCGGCTGGCGCCATCGCCTCTTCGTCGCCGTTCCCCTGGCCGTCGCCGTAATCGCCGTCGATTGGGTGTTGCCTCATCAGTCCGCGGCGGTCGTCGGAGTATTGTTGGCGGGGATCGTTCAACTTTATGTCGGCGGCCCGTTTTATCGTGGTGCGTGGAATCGACTGCGACATGGTTCAGCTGATATGGACACGCTCGTCGCGGTTGGAACAACGGCGGCATTTGGATACAGCCTTGCCGTCGTTATCCTCCGATTACACGAGCATTCGTATGCCCACGATTCTGCCGCGCTGCTTGCATTCATCACGCTTGGAAAATGGCTTGAATCTCGGGCTCGGGGCCGCGCCAGCCACGCCATCAGAAAGCTCTTTGACCGGACGGCACGGGGGGCTCATCGCATCGATGATGGGCAAGTGACGGATATTTCGATCGAGGAGGTGAAGGTTCGAAACATTCTCCTCGTTCGGCCCGGTGAGGTCGTTCCCGCGGATGGCATCATTACCGAGGGAAGTTCGAGTCTCGATGAAGCGATGATCACGGGCGAAAGCATCCCGGTCGAAAAGTCGATCGGAGACAAGATTATCGGCGGCACGATCAACCAACAAGGGCTACTTCGATTCCGTGTTTCCCGAACGGGCGATGACACTCTATTGTCACAAATCGTCCGCCTCGTTGATGATGCCCAGTCTTCCAAAGCGGGGATCGGAAGGCTCGCGGATCGTGTGGCGGGGATATTCGTCCCCATCGTCTTGGGTTTGGCCGTCGTCACGCTGATCGGCCATGCTTTCGTCACCGCGCCCTCGGTTGATTGGGCCTCGGCGATACGTGCCGCCATTGCCGTCCTTGTCGTGGCTTGCCCTTGTGCCATGGGCTTGGCGACGCCGACCGCCATCATGGTCGCCTCCGGCCGTGGTGCCGAAATGGGAATCCTCATCCGACAAGCGCAGGCCATCGAGGATGGAGGAAACGTCGACACCATCATCCTCGACAAGACTGGAACAGTCACCGCCGGCAAGCCAAGCGTTGTGGGCCTCACCTCGCTCCCCCCTTGGAGCGATGAAGAATTGATCGCACTAGCGGCCGCTGCCGAATCAACCAGTACTCACCCTTTAGCAGACGCGATTGTCTCGGAAGCCAAAATCCGGTCTCTCCATTTCGCCACTCCTGAAGCGTCGAGGAATATTCCAGGTCAAGGAATCGAAGCGACGATCGGCGGGCGATCCGTGCTTATCGGGAAGAAGCAATTCCTCGAATCGCGAGCCGTTGCCGGCATTGATCTCATTCAACGTTCCTTCCAAGGAACGCCCATGTATGTTGCGATAGAGGGAAAACTTGCAGGGCGATTCATTCTGGCCGATCCGGTAAAGCCGACAAGCGCCGAATCCATTCGACATCTTCGCCAACTGGGCCTTGATCCCTATCTCGTGACGGGAGATGTGAAAACCGTCGCGGAACGGGTCGCCCACGAAGTAGGTATTGAAGCTCAAAACATTCGAGCCGAGGTCAGTCCCGCGGAGAAGGAGTCCATCGTCCGCGAACTCGAATCGAGGGGTCGACGAGTCGCCATGGTAGGAGACGGAATCAACGACGCCCCTGCCCTGGCCGCGGCGCACCTTGGCATCGCGATGGGTCAGGGATCAGATATCGCGAAGGAGGCGGGAGATATCATCCTCACCTCAAGCGATCTCGATTCCTTAGTCCGGGCGATAAAGCTCTGTCAGCGAACTCTCCGAAAGATCAAGCAGAACCTTGTTTGGGCGTTCGGCTACAACCTTGTTTTGATTCCGCTAGCAATGGCGGGCTATCTCCCTCCGCTCTTTTCCGCGATCGCCATGGCCGCCAGTTCGGTCAGCGTCGTTTCGAATAGCCTGCTGCTTCGTCGTGTCCGTCTGTAAGATGACCGTCTGTAAGATAAGTTTCGAAGCGGAATCATTCTTGATGTGGAACGACCATGTCCTCACCTTCGTTCACGATAAGTGGAACATGGATCGGAGCCCTCTTGGCTACGCTCCTTGCGGTCCTTGTCAGTGGAACGGCGATGGTGATCCTGCCCGACTCATTCCTTCATCAACCATCGGATGATCCCGACGCTTACGTTTTGATTGCGCATCAGCTTCGAAACACTGGCACCTATTCACGCAAAGCAGGCATACCGACCGCGTATCGTCCTCCGGGGTACACGCTCGCGATCGCCCCCTGGTGCAAAGACGAACGACCGAACGTACGAGGAATCGCGTTCCTCCACCTTTTTTCGGCAGGGTTAACCGCTGGTCTGACTGTTCTTTGGGGGGCTTCACTAGGACTTGGTCGCTGGGCATGGTTTGCCGGATTGCTCGCCGCCATCGATCCTCTGCTGGCACGGCAATCGACACTGATCATGAGCGAATCTTTTTTTACCCTCCTCTTCATTGGAGCAATTTATCTCCTCACGTTGGGTTCGGAGGTCGGGCGTTCAAAATGGTGGCTCTTTCTCTCTGGAGTTCTCTGGGGGCTGGCGGCATTGACCCGTCCGGTCGCGATTATCGTGCTCGCGTCAATCAGCCTAGGAGCGTTCTTCTCCGGCAAGACGAAAGCATGGTTCCTCACAGCACTCATTGCTCTGCTCACCATGCTGCCGTGGGCCATTCGTAATCAATCGGCGCTTGGCCGCCCCATCTTCACGACGACCCACGGCGGCTACACGCTTTGGCTCGGTCAGAACCCGGTCTTCTATCGCGAGGTCGCCGCCGGAAGAAATAGCACTTGGCCGAAAGAGAGCTTTGATGATTGGACGGCGAACAATCTCGCTTCCACCAAAGGTATGTCGGAGATCGAGCAAGACGCCTACTTCAGTCGCGAAGCGATGACATGGATGACGGATCATCCCGGCCACGCGGCCCATTCGATCCTTTTTCACTTACGATCGCTTTGGAGTATTTCGCCGCGCGGTGAGACCAACGGTTTCGGAGTCGCCGTGACGATTTATTACTTCATGTTACTGCTCGGGGTCGTCATTGTGGGCTTGCGCTATCTGCCCAGGCTCTTTTGCTGGCCCGGATGGATCATCACGTTTGCCATGCTGTCGTTCACGGCCGTTCATGCGATCTACTGGAGTGACATGCGGATGCGGGCACCCCTCGTCCCCGTACTCGCGGTTTTAATCGCTGGGGGATGCTCGACGTTCGCCCGTCGTAAAACGAGGGAAATCAAATTAGCCGATGACACCCTTCTTGATGATTAGATTACCGTAAAGAGCTTTCTCTCCCGTTGCCACGACGGCAAACGCATTCTTGGCACGTTCGTAGAAATCGAATCGCTTCACGCGATCGAGGGTGATGTGTCGCCCCTCGGCACCGTCGAGAAGTCTCTGAAACTCCTTCCAAACCGGAGCCGGTTCCGCCGGCTTGTCGACCCGCTCCATCACGGCGGCGGGAGCATCGACAAAAGTGTCGAGTGGAAAAAGC
Source organism: bacterium (assembly GCA_019748235.1). Classification (GTDB taxonomy): domain Bacteria; phylum Planctomycetota; class Planctomycetia; order Kolteriales; family Kolteriaceae; genus JAIEPU01. The sequence goes on along the minus strand of JAIEPU010000055.1, from coordinate 12,449 downwards.
TTCAACAATCCTTCGAGGACTGCGGGAACGCCGTGCCCGTCTGCCCGAACGACTCGACGTCCCATCGTCACTGCGGGGAAATTCGCATCCGCCAAAACGAGTTCATCGCCATGCCCCATTTGTGCGATCAGAAATAAGAGTTCTGGCGAAATGATAGGATCGATACCCTTGAGCATGGCTCTCCTTTAGACATCCTGAAAATGATGTTTCGGTGAAGCTCTCGATCGTAATCCCTCGGCTTTCCCTAATTCAAGACAGTTTCGCGCCGCAAACTCGCCGGTTCCCGTGGATTGTTACGATAGAGATGGAAAGATACCCTTGGTGAACCAGAGGTGATCGTTTAGACTGGAACTACTGTTGTTTTGTACCGACGAGACCCGCTTCCATTGATGATGGGTCGAGTTGTTCGCTTTGACATTTATGATGGAAGCGGAACCCTCAAAGCACATAGAGGGTGCTGCCTCACGTGACAAAGCTTCGTGGTCCATTCGTGTATGCGCGCCCAAGTTCGACTATTGGCAAATCGGCGTGACGAGGAGCAACGGCGCATTGGCTTCGCTGACGATTATTAAGGGCCCGGACAAGGGTCGACAATTTGACATTACGGGTGATCGCCCCACCGTTGGACGCGATAACAGTAGCGCTGTCCGACTACATGATGGAGAAATTTCGCGCCATCATGCCGAGTTTCGTCGAGCCAAGAACGGATATGTGCTCTATGACCTTCAAAGCTCGAACGGTACCTACCTGAACGGCGAGCGAGTTCAATTCAGCCCCATCAAGACCGGCGACCGGATTCGATTCGGCCAAACCGAAATGATCTTCACCGCAGATCCAGCTGCCCCGCGCACGGATCTGGCTGGTCGGATCAGCATGACCGCCGGCTCGGGCGCGGAAAATTCCGCCATCCTGTCGAGCTTGAAACAATCCCATTTCAGCGAGCTGCTCTCTAAGCCAGAGAAGAGTGGCTCGGAATGGCTTCGAGATTCCCTGTCGAACTTGAACACGATGTATGAGACCAGCGAAGCGATACGCCGGCTCACGGATACTGACGAACTTCTCGAGCGGATCATGGATCTCGCCTTTGAAGCAGTGCGGCCCGATCGAGGCTGCATCATGCTGAAGGATCCAGAAACGGGAGTCCTTCTTCCAAAAGCGATCCGATACGCGCCCGATACCGACCACGAAGAGCGGATCACGATCAGCCGATCCATCACCGATTACGCGATGGAGAAGGGAGAGGGCATCATCGTAGCCGACGCCCAGCACGACGCTCGCTTTAGCGCGTCTGATAGCGTGGCGGAACTCGGCATTCGGGAGGCCATTTGCGTCCCGCTCAGCGGTCGACACGACACACTCGGCGTTCTCTATGTCGACATCAAGAGCAACAACTTCGATGTTCTCCGGACACAAAAGCCAGGGAAGCTCAAGGAAAATCACCTGAAGCTGATGGTCGCCATCGCTTATCAGGCAGGTATCGCACTCGAGGATACCCGCTTTTATGAGGCGTCGGTGCAAGCGGAGCGACTCGCGGCCGTCGGCCAAACGATCGCGACGCTTAGCCACCACATCAAGAATATTCTGCAAGGGCTTCGAAGCGGCAGTTACCTCGTCAACATGGGGATCGAGGGACACACTTTTCCCGTCGTCGAGCAGGGATGGGGCATTGTCCAAAAGAACCAGGAGAAAATTTACAACCTGGTGATGGATATGCTCAGCTACTCCAAGGAGCGAGAGCCGACCCTCGAACTTGTCGATATCAACGATATCGTTCGAGAGATCGTGGAATTGATGAGCGCGCGTGCCGCGGAGTCGAAGGTCGAAATCATCACCCATCTTGATTCGTCGATCGACCGCCTCGCGATTGATCCGGACGGCGTCAACCGGGCGTTACTCAATATCGTCACGAACGCGATTGACGCCCTAGAGGATGTCGATCACGAGCGACGCATCGAGATCAGAACACAACTGACGCAGAACGGTCGATACTTGCATCTCTCAGTGAAGGACAACGGTCCCGGTATTCCTTCCGAGGAGCAAAAGCGGGTGTTTCAAATCTTCCATTCCACGAAAGGTTCCAAGGGAACCGGCCTCGGTCTTGCCGTCAGTCAAAAGATCATTCAAGAGCACGGCGGACAAATCAAAATCGAAAGCCAATCGGGAAAGGGAGCGAGCTTCGTCATCGAATTACCCGTTCGGCGACAAATCATGGACGAGAAACATGCTGAGCAATTCAGCTCGTCTATCGGTGCCTCGGACGAGTGAGGGCACGACCATGCATCAGGAGCTTGCGTGGTTACTCCTTGATCACTTGCTTTAAGCTTTGAATGAGGTCTGTCGGGACGAACGGCTTCGGAAGAAATGCGGAGAAGCCGAGGCCAGCGAAACGGGACTGCAAATCTTTCTCCCCATAACCACTCATCAGGATCACCGGCACATCGGACGAGATCTTTCGAATCTCCGCCAAGGTCTCGAGTCCGCCCCGTCGAGGCATGGTCAGATCCAGTACGACAGCGTCGATCTTCGGGGCATCATTGAAAACCGAAACTGCCTCGACGCCGTCCGATGCGAGAAGAACCTCATATCCCGCCATTTCCAGGCCGGCACGCGCCACGTTCCGGACTGCCTCGTGGTCATCGACGATGAGAACGATCCCTTTTCCTTTGACTATTTCATTCTGCGTCCCCGGAAGTTCCGACATTGTACGCGCGGATGAGGGAGGAAGGAGGATCCGGAAGACGCTTCCCTTATTCGGTTCGCTTCCGACACGTATCACGCCACGATGCGATCGAATGATTCCGAGAGCCGCTGCAAGTCCGAGGCCTCGCCCAGTGAACTTCGTCGTGAAGAACGGGTCGAAGATTCGGCGAATCGTTTCCGCATCCATGCCGACGCCGGTATCGCGCACTTCCACGAACACATAAGGCCCGGCAGGAAGCGAGCTCTGCGGATATCCCTCGGCGAGATAACTTGTCGAGGCATCGATCATTCCCGTACTGATCGAAATGGTGCCGGGGCCATCGACGAGAGCATCAGAGGCATTCGTCAATAGATTCATCACGACCTGCCGAATCTGAGTCGCGTCGGCATTGACCAACGGCAAATCCTCCTGCAAGTCGAGTTCGACCTTGGCCTTGGGAGAGAGCGTCGCTTGGAGGAGCTGGCTCATCTCTCGCACGAGAAGGGTAAGGTTGACCGGGCCAATGATGAATCGACCACGCCCGGCATAGGCGAGAATCTGCCGGCAGAGCTCGGCCGCCCGAAGAGCGGCATGTTCCACCTCATCGAGATATTTTCGGGTCTTCGAATTCTCGGGAACCGATGATGCCGCGAGGCGCGCGTATCCCAAAATCGGCGTCAACAGATTATTGAAATCGTGAGCAACGCCGCCGGCTAAGATTCCCAGACTGTCCAGTTCCTGGACCTTCTTCATCTGTTCTTCAAGCCTGCGCCGCTCCGCTTCCTCCTCTTTTCGTTCGGTGATGTCCTGTGCCGTCCCGACGATCATCTCCGGTTCGCCAGATGCATCTCGCCTTAAATGTGCGACGACACGAACCCAAATGATCTTTCCATCGGGACGCGCGACACGCCAATCCTGTTCGAAGGATTCCCCCGTCCCGATGCAATGCATCACCTGCTGACTCGCACGCTCGACATCCTCGTGGAAAAGAAGCGGGCGGCAAGAATCACGGGTCGGAACGAAGGTCGCGCGATCAACCCCCGTCAGGCGATACATTTCGTCCGACCACCAAAAAGGTCCCGACGGAAAAGGGATGTCCCAACTACCGACTTTCGCGATCCTCTGCGCGGCGGCAAGACGGGATTCTCGATGCCGCAGCGACTCTTCGATGATCTTCTGCTCGGTAACATCTTGAGTCGTCCCGCGAATCATTTGAGGACGACCGGTCTCATCCTTCACAACGACCGCTTCGGAATGGAGCCACACCGTCTGCTCATCGGGACGAATGATTCGGTAATCCATCTTGTAAGGCAGGCCGGTCTTTCCCGCATGGTCCAGCGTCCCTAGAACCCGCTCACGATCAAGCGGATGAACAAAGTCCGGATACTTTTCCATCGAAGGCTGAAAAGTCGCCGGTTCGACCCCAAAAATCGAATAGGTCTCGTCCGACCACCAAAGCGCGCCGGTATCGATCGTCACCTCGAAACTGCCGAGACGGGCAAACGCTGCGCTTCGCGCAGCCTGGATTCGCTCTCGGTCAGTCTCTTTTCCATCAGTCTTCGATCGGTCACGTCTTCGCCGATCCCGGTGATGCCAATGATCGTGCCGTCGGAGTCGTAGAGATAGGTGTTATTCCAGAAGATCGTCCGACGTTCGCCGGTGCGGGTGATGATGTCGTTCTCGTAGTGAGGCGGGATAGAAGGGGAACCGTTTCGCGAACCCTTTCCACTCAGAAAAACACTTTTTAGATCAATCTCCGGTGGGACGAAGCAATCGAACCAATTCTTGCCGATCACGTCCTCGCTGCCATAACCGAGAACGTCGAGACAATAGCTATTCGCGAAGGTTATGACGCCATCCAAGTTGATTTGAGCAACGATGAGCCGCACATTTTCCAGCGTCTCTCGAAACTGGATTTCGTTGAGCCGAAGGGTATCGGGCAAATCTCCCCTCCTTGAAATCGGTGACGGCGACCGACGCTTCGAACGATCCCGAGTGACATCCCGTGTCGGCTCCAGCTCGGCGCTCCGGTGAATTCGCGAGACCATTCTTAACCGGTTCCTCGGCGAGACCCTCGCCGAAGAATCCGGCTCGACTGCTCACTTGAATCGAATTCTAAGCCTTGCAGAGAACTCGATCCATGCGAGTCGCCATATCGGCCAGGTATTCCTTATTTCCCCCGGCCATTTCCGCCGTCCCGAAACCGACATACCCGATCTTGTCGAGCTCCGCGCAGACGGCAGGCCAATTGATGTTGTCGTCACCGAGCTTGCAATTGAAGCCGTCGTACATCTTCTTTCGCGTATCGTACGCTTTGACATCGAGCTTGAAGATCCGCTTCTTCCCCAGGATGGGAATCCACTGTTCCGGCGGCGAATATCGAGCGGTATTTCCGATGTCGAAATAAGCCCCCACCCAGGGGCTGTTGATCTCATCGATGTACCGGGCAAAATCGTCCGGCTTGGTGATGAAGTCGTTCCAGACGTTTTCGATGCCAATCATGATGCCGGTCTCCTCGCACACCGGCAACACTTTCTTGATGTTCGCGATCGATCGTTCCCAACATTGTTCGAAGGTGACATCCTTCGTTACTTTGCCCGGCACCAAGAGGCAGGTCGTGCCTCCGTAACTCTTGATATCGTGCAGTGCCTTTTCAAGCGCCTTGCGGCCCTTCTCTTGCACTCGTTCATTCGGATCAGACAGCGTGTCCTTCCAATGAACGGAATCGACGACGCCATGAATCACGAGCCCAGACTTATCGCGTGCTTCGAGAACCTCTTCGAGTTTAAAGCCGTTCGGACTGTCGAGTTCGACCCCTTCGAAGCCGATTTCCTTCACGGCGAGGAACTTGTCGAGCATGGAGCCCGGAATGTCGATCATTCCGTACTTGAGAGCCTTCTTGATCTCTCGTTTGGAATCATTCGCTCCCCACGCGGGCACCGCCGAGATGGTCGCCGCCATCGCACCCAAAGCCGTCGTCTGAAGGAATTCGCGCCGATTCATCACGTTATCCGCTCCCCATGATTCAGGATCTTCCGCAGCAACTCGCCACGAATGTACGACCGGCGAGGAAATAAGCACCTTTGAAAGGAGTTCAAAAGTTCACGCCGACCGGTGAGTTGAGACTATCAGATGTCAGAGCCGGCGTCGATGGGTCGGGTGGAAGAAGCTTCTGGTTGGCGGAGGGGAAGCCAGACGCGGAATTCGGTCCCCTTCCCGGCGTCAGAGTCACATTCGATTCGCCCATGATGAGCGTCGATGATTTTTTGGCAGATCGTCAGGCCAAGCCCGGTCCCTTTCCCGACTTCCTTGGTCGTGAAGAAAGGATCGAAGATGCGGTGGCGAAGCTCCGCGGGGATACCAGGACCGGTGTCATTCACGCGAACTTGCACGCCATCATCGATTCGCTCCGTGGCGATCTCGATTCGTCCCCCTGTTACCTCGAGCGCTTGTATCGCATTGGCGATCAGATTCATGAAAACTTGGTTGATCTGTCCCAAATTGCATTCGACGGCCGGAGCGGTGCTCGTCGTGACTTGAATCGAAACCGTCTTTGGAACCATCGGCCTCAAGAGGACGAGGGTGGCATCGATTCCCTGCGACAGATCGGCGATGTCGAAACTGCCGCGAGTATCAATGCGCGAATACGAGCGAAGATTCGCGACAAGATCACGAACCCGGTGCATCCCTGAACGGCACGACTCAAGCAATTGCCCGATCTCTTCGATCGCATCGGAAACGCCATGTTCCTCGCGCGCGGTTCGAAGCGTTTTGATGAAAGCGGCATCCGTCGTTTCGAGCGACGCCGCCACCTCCTCACACACCCTGGCGTACGACAGGATGTCTTCGATATCGCGGCCAATCGTGGTGAGATTGGTCAAGACGAACGCAGCGGGGTTATTGATCTCATGAGCGAGTCCCGCCACCAATTGGCCGATCGCCGCCATCTTTTCGGAGTGGATAAGCTGCGATTCAGCATCCTGTAAGTCACGATAGGCCCGCGAGAGTTGGCCGTTACTTGCCTCGAGCTGATGAGCTTGCTCAGCCAGAAGCTGAGCTTGGTGACGCAAGGCTTCGTGCGCGCGTTTTCGTTCGGTGATATCTCGCCCGATTCCTTGAACGGCGATCGGTTTTCCATCTTCGTAAAGAATCTGCGTGCTCACTTCGAGCGGAATGCGCCGTCCATCCTTGCCGATGATGTCGAGTTCGTAAGTGGTGGTTGGAATTCCCTCGAGCTTCTTCCGCGTCATCTCCTGAGCATGGGCCAAATGCTCGGGAGCGACCAGATCCTTGACGTTGAGATGATCGATATCCGCCATCGTGTAACCGCTGGCGATCTCGACCGCGCGATTGAGAGACAACATCCTCCCGCTCAGGTCGTGCGTATAGATGATGTCGTTGGCGTTCTCGATAAGCTCTCGGTAGCGTCGCTCGCTGACTTCGAGGGCCATCTGCGCCTGCTTGCGGACCGTAATGTCGCGTGTGACGCCGAAGGTCCCGAGGAGACGTCCATCATTGCCGCGAACGGGAACTTTAGTGGTAGAGACCCAGCTCACACGCCCGTTCGGCCAAGTCTCTTTTTCTTCCTTGGCGACGACGGCTTGACCGGTCTCGATAATCTTCTTTTCGTCCGCGAATGCTTCTGACGCGTGCTCGGCGCTGAAGATGTCAAAATCCGTTTTCCCCACCGCATCGTCTGTCGTGGGGATGCCGAACTTGACCGCCGTCGCGCGATTGATGCGGACGAAGCGATTCTCGGTATCTTTGAAGTAAATGCTGTCGGGGAGCGTATCCATCAAGACTTCGAGGAGCAGCCGATCTTGCTCGAGTTCCGCGATGGCTGCCGCCTGCGCGGTGATATCGCGTTCGATTCCAATCAAACCAAGGACGTTCTGATGCTCGTCCACGACGGGAATTCTGAACAATTCGAATGTTGATGTGATTCCCTTAATCGATCGATGCACCGTCACGGAACTCGATTGCCCCGAATGGATGATTCGCGACTCTTCTTCATTTCGAAGTTGTGAGTCGTCTTGCGGCAACAAATCCGCATCGCTTCGCCCAGGAATATCCTCGCGGCGCTGTCCGATCGATTGAGCGTATGCCTCATTCGCCCAACGGTATCGAAGTTCCCGGTCCTTCCAAAACATCGGCAAATGGAAATGGATGTCCAGCGAACGAAATAGTGTCTGAACGAACCGAGCGTCCCTCAATTCGAGCTCGAGTTCCTCGACCCGCTGACGAAGTCGAGCGAGTTCTTCCTCGACATGGTCTGTGGTCAGAGAAGATTCAGTCATAAACCACCGATGCTTGTTTAGATCCACTCACTCAAGCCTAGCCTAAGAGGAAGACGCAATCAAAGGGATGCCAGCTATTCGTGATTTACCGCATGAAATGTTTTACATCTGGGCGTCACACCATCGTTCCAACTGTTGAATTAGTTCATCCCACCGGCGCATCGCTGCGTGGCGCCGATCCGCTGGGATCTTATTTGTCGTCGTCAGCCATTCCCACCAATGCATTGCGCCAATAGCGGTGCTGACACAAGCGATCGAAATGATGAGCGATTCCAGCGAATCCTCCAATCCTCTCACGTCTCTGTATGACTCGATCATCGTTTGGACGATCTCATGAAGTGGGCGGTAACTCGGATCGAACGAACTGGCATATCGAGCGATGTCTAGGGCTGGGGTGTCGACCGTCATTCCTCCTAGATCAATAATTCCGCTCACCTTCCTCCGAGAAAAGAGGACATGCTCTCGATGGAGATCCGGGAGTGACAGGACAATCATTACCGGTCGCGTTTTCCAATGAGCCAACTGCAACAATGTGGGATGAACGACGGCAATGAGTCTCCGAGTTCTCTCGGTGAGAAAACGAGCCTCACTGAAAGTGCTCGTCGTCATGTCACGCTGAATAAGCGGGACAAGCCTCTTCCATTCCGAAAGTCGTCGTGCGATGGCGGGACTTGGAACCGATTGTCGTAATCGATAAGCCGCGATGACTTCCTGGCATCCCAAGTGATTGAGTTCGATGGGACAATTCGGCTGCGAAAAGACCTGATGCCACTGAGCCATCGCGACCGCTGCCGCACCGAGTTGATCTTGCGATGCGGCCTTCCGATCGGCGGGCTCACCTGGCATCCACTCGACTAGTTCCCAATGGCATCCTTGGCGAGTGACGAGGTCAGATCCTTCATTCGTGTGGAAAACTTGCGGAATAAAAGGACAACCATTTTCCCATGCGTGTCGCTGGGCCGCATGGATGGCCTGAATTCTGTTCAATGGAAATGATTCTGGCCACCGCCGTAGCGCACCCTCCCGCCCGATGCTTCGTACTCGCCACACCGCCCCTCCACTCCATCCGGCAGACTGTTCTTCGAGTTCGACGGAGGGCTGATTCCAAGGCGAGGGATAAAGATTCAACAGACTCGCGGGATCGTTCGGCATCCTAAGCTCTTTTGCGATCTTGGTCGCTCCACAACAACATTCTCCAATGGTGGACAGGGATGAACAAGAAATGAAAAACCCGCGGTGTAGACTTTCCACCGCGGGATGAATTTCATCGAACCCTGCGAGGGGTTACTTTGCCGAGCGACGGCGAGCGATCCCCGCCACCAAACAGCCGCCCGCGCCCATTCCGATCAAGACGATCGATGACGCTTCAGGAACGACCTTTGTGTCGTCAGGCACCAACGTCGCGCTAATGACAACGTCTGATGTGTTGTACAGAGTTCCGCCATCGATCGAGTGGGAACCGACGACAGCGAATCCATCTGTCGTCAGGAATGTGGGAATCGCGGTCGCGATGTTCGCAAAAATAGTTGGGTTAGGAAAGAAACCGATCACATTGAATTCAAGGTCGCCGATCGCCAGGTTGAAATGTCCCTGGTAAACGATGTTGTCGAAATTGCCCGAACCGGGGAATTCATCGTTTTCCGTGAAGAGAACGGAGGGATCGGTCGTGTGATAGACGCCGTCACTTGTCGGCGTGCCACTCAACACGAGGGCATTCGTGGTTCCGATGAACTTGTAAGTATCGCGAGTCGGCAACGCTTCGAAGAGCGTAGGAGCTCCTTGCGGAACTAACGCTTGGAAATGGAACGAGCCTCCAACGAACGGGCTCTCCGGAGCACGGAACTTACCCTGGAAATCGAATAGGATCAAATCAGCCTGAGCCGCACCGGCAACGACGGCGAGAGACAACAATGAGGCAATGAACGAGCGAACAGGCATGAGACACTCCTGGGGGGTACGATCGGGATTTGGATAGCCTCAGTCCAAAGGCTAGATCCGTGTCCCGGAATGTTGAACGGCCGGAAATTAAGGCGAAGCGAAAAAGGGTGCAAGAGGAATTGCCTGGGAGAGCCCTGAATCGATCCCTAAGCATATGCCGTCAAACATATTAGATAAAAAAGAAGTGTTTTCCCCATAAATGAACGGATGAATTCGGGGGAAACTTCGGTCGGGGACTTGGCTCAAGGGATCGGTTTCGCACAATAGCTCGCTCAAGGTGTAACGTCGGACCGGCTAATGATTTCCTCAAGATGCCGTGACGTAAGTACCAGAGGTGCCTCGGTAAAAGTCACGGCGCCCCCTTGGACGACCCGCTCGCTCTCTAGAGAGTCGCTCTAGAGACTCGGGTTCGGAACCCTTGTCCGGGCCACGATTTGGCTCCTGCAGGATGAATGAGATTATGTCGCAACAGACTCCAATTACCGCACAAAAGCGTGAGGGCACGGGGACCCGTTTTTCTCGCCGACTTCGGGCTGAGGGACGAATCCCAGGAATTCTTTACGGCCACGGCGAAGAGCCCGTCAACATTTCGCTGGATACGACCGAGTTTCGGTCGGCTCTCCGTCATGGTGCCCATGCTCTTTTGAGCCTCGCCCTTGATGGAAACAACCAGTCGGTCGTCATCAAAGATTTACAGTACGATCACCTGGGAATTGAGATTTTTCACGTTGATTTCGCTCGCGTTTCGGCTGACGAACGAGTGACGACGTCGGTTCCCATTCACGTAAAGGGAACCCCGGACAACCTAAAGGGTGGCGTCCTAGAACAACCGCTCCACGAGATCGACGTCGAATGTCCGGCTTCGAATCTCGTCGAGCACATCGTCGTCAACATCAAGGAACTTAGCCTCGGTGATTCGATCACTGTGGGAGACCTTGTCCTCCCCGAGGGTGCGAAGGCATTGGCAGATGCCGATACCATCGTCATTCACGTGGTGAAGGCGGCTGGCGAATCCGATGAGACGGCGGTTGTCGAGGGGGCGGCTGCCGAACCTGAAGTGATCCGTCGCGAGAAGGAAACCGAAGAGTCAGAGGACTAACCACCTGACTCTCGAGGAAGATGTTTACTCCCGGCGTCTCGTGCTGCGAGAGGCCGGTCTTTCTTTGAAAGAATCTCCTCAAACTTGGCGGCTGATGTTTCGATGCGGTGAGAAGTTACGATGAAGCTCGTGGTCGGCTTGGGAAACCCTGGTCGAGCCTATGAGAAGACTAGACATAACATCGGCTTCTTCGTCCTCGATCAGCTTGCCTCGCTCGAACCGACGGCGACATGGACGAAGGGATTTGAGGGACTCGTTACCGACGTTCGCCTCGCCGGCGAAAAGGTGAAACTCCTCAAACCGACCACTTACATGAATCGGAGCGGACGATCGGTCCGGGAAGCCTTCGATTTCTATAAAGTGGATTTGAAACAACTGCTGGTTGTCTGTGATGACTTCAGCTTGAAGCTGGGCAAGTTTCGTTTCCGCTCCAAAGGAAGTTCCGGCGGGCAGAACGGACTGAAAGATATTGCCCTTCAACTAGGAACCGAGGATTTTTCTCGGCTGCGAGTCGGTATCGGATCGCCGGGTCTGTCGGATCCGGCGGACTTCGTCCTCAGTGAGTTCTCGGCCTCCGAGAAGAAACTGGTCGACGATTGTGTGATTGAGGCGACTCGGGCAGTCGAGTGGTGGTGCCGCGACGGGATTGACGTCGCCATGAACGAATTCAACGGAAAAGATCTGAGCAAGGAGTGACGCGGTGGCCGTCAACACGTACGAGATCCTGTTTCTCTTAGACCCGAATAAGTTTTCATCCGACCCCGACGGCACGACCAAAGTTGTCAACGGTCTGATCGAACATTACGGCGGCGAGATCCTCTACTCTCGTCCTTGGGGTGAGCCGAAGCTCGCTTACCCGATCAAGAACTTCAAGAAGGGAAGCTACCTGCTCACCTACTTCAAGGGTGACAGTAAGGGCATTCCTCAGCTCGAGCATGATTGCCGGCTGAACGAGCTCATCCTTCGCCACCTTGTCATTCGGCTCCATCCCAAGATTGCCGAGCAGGTCGTTGAACACCTCAACACCGTCGGGCACTGGGAACCATCACAGCAGCACGATTCTGCTGAGGCGGGCGTCGGTGGCGGACGTGATCGTGACCGCGGCGAGCGTGGCGATCGAGATCGTGACCGCGATCGTGGAGATCGCCATGACCGGGGCGATCGAGGTCGATAACCCTTAAGCAACAGCGTGAGCGATACTCTGCCGGATCGGAAAGGAGCCAAGCGGCATGCCCAACTTGAACAAAGTAATGCTGATGGGCAACTTGACGCGCGATCCGGAGCTTCGTCACACTCCAAGCGGAATGGCCATCGCTGATTTTGGGATGGCGATTAATCGCCAACGTAAGGGAGCGGACGGCAATCGAATCGATGAAACCACTTTCGTCGATATCACCGCATTCGGAAGGCAAGCGGAAGTCAAGATCGGAAGAGC
>JAIEPU010000128.1 GCA_019748235.1 bacterium | reverse complement strand
GATGCCGCCGTGCAGACGTCGATTCCGATTTTCGACAGAAACCAGGGAAACCGTGTAAAGGCGGCCTCGTACACGTCCCAGGCCCAGCACAATATCCGAGCCGCCGAGTTGGCCCTTCTTGCCGAAATCGAAGGCGTCTTGAAAGAATTGACGAATGCTTACGCAAATGCGCAGCTACTCACGTCGGAACAGCTTAAACTAGCGTCCGAAGTGCGGGATAGTTTCATTCAAGCCTATCAGGTCGGTGGTCGTCCAATCCTGGACGTAATTGACTCGCAACGTAGCTACCGCGAAACGTATCGATCGTATATCGTGACTCGCGCCACGTATTGGCGGGCTGTTTACAAGTTTAGCGCGAGTATTGGACGACAACTGGGGAACAATGAACCTACACAGCCATGATTCGGCCTCGGCCGGAGAAATATCCTCTGCCCGATCGACGCCGCGCGAACTGCATGCGGCGCCGACCACCAGTCGATGGTCGGCGATCGGCGGAACATTGCAGTTCTTGATTGCACTAGGGTTGACCATCGCTGCTCTCGGGTATTTGATATTCGCTCCCGCACCGCACCGGGCAGAAACACAGGCTTCCGCCGTCAGACCACCTGCCGAGGCAATCTCCCCCGAGCTCATCCGGATCGAAAAGGGATCTTCCATCGATTCCAAGTTGGAAGTCGTCAAGGTTCAGAAGGCCTCCATCACGGCTCCGCTCCTGAGTGTACCGGGGACTATTCTCGCCAGCCTCCGACCTGGCAAACCGGGGGAGGGAAACTTTTGGCAGTTCGACTCTCCTGAGGTGCTGACAAACTACACCGAGTGGCAGAAATCCATCGCCGACATCAAGTTCACGGAATCGCAGCTCAAGAGTGTCAATGAACTCGCGGAGACGCGAATCCGATCGCAGACGCAGGTCGTCGAACGATTAAAGAAGTTGGTCGATGCGGGAACCGACACGCTGAAGGACTTAGCGGCCGAGCAAGCAGCACTCATCGAGTTTCAGATTCAGGGGCAAAAGGAAATCTATGAGGCAGATACCGCCGTCCAGACGGCCAAGCGCCGCGAGGCGTCGCTGACTCGCCAACTTCAACAAGCAGGTTTAGAACCTTCTTTGCTGCAGCAATCGACCTCGGATATGGACATCGTGATGGCGAACGTCCCTGAGGCAGCGCTCTCGCGTGTGAAAGTCGGCCAAAAATGCGAAGCGCGTTTTTTCGGACTCGACACGGAACTCTTCCAAGGAACCGTTCAAAGCATCGCGCCGGTGATCTCGAAAGAACGCCGCACGTTACGAGTCCTCTTTGTGATCGACGATCCTCAAGATCTCTTGCGTCCCGGTATGTACGGCGATATCGGACTCGGAACCGATCCGCGGGAAGCCCTCCTGATGCCCGCCTATGGACTCATCCACGTTGGGAAGTCGGACTTCGCACTCGTTCAGCAGGATCCAGAGCATTGGCGGATCACCGAAGTTCAAGTGGGGGAGCCGCACAATGACATGGTCGAGGTCATTTCCGGCGTGAAGGACGGGGAACAAGTCATTGGCCACGGAGCGATTCTCCTTAAGCCGTTCGTCGTGAACTCTGTACTGACGCGCAATATCAACCGAGTTGCCGCCTCGATTAACCCAAGGCGTTAACGATGATAGCCCTACTCATCGAAAAGGCTCTCCAGAATCGTTGGCTCGTGTTGCTTCTCACCGTAGCGGTATGCGGGGTGGGAGTTTACGCGTTTCAACTTCAACCGATTGATGCGTATCCCGATATTTCTGCTCAGATGGTTCAAGTCATTACGACGTTTCCAGGGACCGCCCCGGAGGATGTCGAACGCCAAGTCACGATTCCGATCGAGATTGCCATGCGGCGGGTTCCGCGTGTCACCGTCGTTCGTTCACGAACGATTTTCGGGCTCAGCGTCGTTCAGATGATCTTTGAAGAGGGTGTAGAGAACTACTGGGCGCGTCAGCGTGTTCAAGAACAACTCAACAATATCGCCCTTCCCAATGGCGCAAGCGCCGAGTTGGGTCCGCTTGCGACCGCGTATGGTGAAGTCTATCGCTATGAGCTGACGTCTGACGGCACGGAAGACTTGATGAGTCTTCGTGAACTCAACGATTGGGTGGTCATTCCCCGACTTCTCCGAGTTCCCGGAGTCGCCGAGGTGACGAACTTTGGTGGACTCTCGAAGCAGTTCTCGGTCACGTTCCAACCCTACCAGCTCGATCGCTACGGCGTGACGCTTCGAGACATCGTCAGCGCGCTGCAAACGAATAACGAGTCCGCGGGCGGCAGCGTCTTGTCGCGCGGCAGCATGTCCTTTGTCATTCGAAGCAGCGGTACGCTGGAAAGCCTCGACCAGATCTCGAACATCTTCGTTAAATCAGTCGGCGGAACACCCATCTATTTGAAGGATGTCGCTTCCGTCGGACTTGATGCGATGCCCCCCTCGGGTATTTACAGCAAGGACCGCACCGACCAATCTGTTGAAGGGATCGTTCTCATGCGACGCGGGGAGAATCCCTCGCAAGTCTTGGAAAGAGTGAAGGATGCTGTTGGAGAGTTAAATAACGGCGTTCTCCCCAAGCACGTGAAGGTCTCGTCCTTTTACGATCGCCAATTCCTGGTCGACAGCACCCTGCACACCGTCGGGCATAGTGTTCTCCTCGGAATCACACTGGTCATCCTGATCCTTTTGCTATTCCTGGGACGACCGGCGATGGCAGCGCTCGTCGCCTTGACGATTCCCTTCTCGCTGTTGTTTGCTCTCATTCTCATGTACGTCACGAAGATTCCGATCGGACTTCTCTCCATCGGCGCCATCGACTTCGGCATCATCGTCGACGGCGCGATTATCATGGCAGAGAATATTGCGAGACGGCTCGGCCATGCGAGCGAACATGAACGGAAGCCGAACGTACCTCGAATCGTTTTGGCGGCGGCGATCGAGGTCGAACGACCTGTCTTCTTCTCGATCGTCATGATCGTTGTCGCGTATCTCCCCCTTCTGTCGCTTCAAAGCATCGAAGGTTTGCTCTTTCGACCGATGGCCCTCACGATGGTCTATGCCTTGGCAGGCGCGCTTCTCTTCGCCCTTTTCGTCGTCCCTGTCGTCGCGACGATCATCTTTCGCAAGGGTTACAGTGAGTGGGAGAACCCCGTTCTAAAAGCGGCTCGACCCATCTACGGCGCGGCTCTGCGTTTCTTATTGACCTTTCGGTGGTTCGCGTTGGCGACCGTCATCATTGCCCTCTCGGTTGTTTCCTTCCGTATCGTCCCGCTGCTTGGATTCGAGTTCCTTCCTTACATGGATGAGGGAGTCATCTGGGTCCGTGCCAACTTTCCTGAGGGGACATCGCTTCAACAAACGAGTGAGTTCGGTAAACGGATTCGCGAAGTGGCGCTCGAATTCAAGGATATTCGCTTCATTTCGGCGCAAGCAGGGAGAAACGACTCCGGGACAGATCCCTTCCCCCCAAGCCGACTCGAGATCATGATCGGTCCCAAGTCGCGGGATCAATGGGTCGATTTCAAGACGAAGAAAGATCTCGTCGCCGCCATTGGGAAAAAGCTCCGAAACGAATTCCCCACCACGCGATTCAATTTCACGCAACCGATCATCGACAGCGTGGCGGAGGACACAAACGGTACGTCCGCGAACCTTGCCGTCGAATTCACCGGGAAAGACTCCACTGTTCTCCTCGGTCTTGCTCGCAAGACCGTCGATCTCCTGCGAAGAGTGCCGGGATCGCAGGATGTCAACATCGAGCAGGAAGGTCCGCAGCCTCAGCTCAACATTCAGCCCGATCGTCAGTTGTGTGCCCGCTACAACATCCGCATTGAGGACGTCACCGACTTCATCAATACCTCCCTGGGGGGACAGCCGGTCGGTCTCCTTTATGAAGGTGAACGGCGCTTCGACGTTGTTGCGCGACTCGACCGGCACATGCTGACGTCCCCTGCCGCAGTTGGTCGACTTCCCGTGCATACGGTAGACGGGCAGCCTGTTCCACTCGGACAGGTCACCAAAATTGAAGTGATCGACGGGCAGACGATTATCGCGCGAGAAAACGGTCGGCGGCGAATGACTGTGCGTTGTGATATCGTGGGGCGCGATCAGGGAGGTTTCGTCAAAGAGGCGCAGGCTCTCTTCGACAAGGAAATCGCTCCACAGGTTCCAACCGGTTACCGTGTGGCTTGGCTTGGAATGTTTGAGAATTTGCAGCGTGCTCAGCGGCACTTCGCGATGGTGATTCCCATCACGGTCGCCCTGATTTTCATCCTGCTTCTCATTACCTTCGGCTCATTCAAGGCCGCGACGATGCTTTTGCTCTCCGTTCCCTTCGCATTCGTCGGTGGAATCCTTGCACTTTACGTCCGAGGGATGAATTTGAACGTGTCGACAGGGGTTGGTTTCGCGGCTCTTTTCGGCGTCTCGATCATGAACGGCGTTCTTCTCGTGCGGGCCATACTCGACATGCAGCGTGAAGGTTTGCCTCTCCGAAACGCCATTATCGAGGGAGCGCAGGTCTGTCTTCGGCCCATTCTGTTAGCTTCGCTGGTTGCTATTCTCGGGTTGTTGCCAGCGTCATTGGCGATGGGTCTTGGGTCGGACGTGCAGCGACCCTTGGCCACGGTCATCGTCTGGGGACTTTTTAGCTCGACGATTCTGACGCTCTTTGTGATCCCCGTCCTGTATGATCTCTTCGCGCCTCAGCCAAAATAGTGAACGATGCCGTCCGTGGGCGGCGCATCGATGGAGATTCAACACGATGCGAGAAATGAAGGCATCGATACCTGTCGGCCTGCGCGCTCATGAGTTCGCGAAACACATTTCGATTCCAGCCGAGTCGGCGATCTCAATCTCGACGATACTGATTGGGGTTTAGATATGAAGGATACCCCGCTGAAGAGCGATTGTAACGGCATGGGTTCGGTCTGATGCCTGAAGCTTCGACAAAATATTCTGCACGTGAATTTTGATGGTGCCGCTCGCGGTGCCAAGCTTGACGGCGATTTCCTTGTTCGCCAAGCCCTGCGCGACCAGCGTGAGAACTTCAAACTCTCGAGGAGTGAGTGCCGCTTGAATTTCATTGTCGTTGAACTTGCCTGAAACTTCGGGCGGCATCAGTTTACCACCAGAGTTGACCACGCGAATGGCGTTCAAGATTTCGGTGTGGACCATTTCTTTCAGGATGTATCCCTGCACACCCGCGTCGATCGCTTTGTAAATGTCTTGATCACCGTCGAAGCTCGTTAAAGCGATGATGCGTGCGTCGGGATACTCACTGCGAATCTGTCTGGTCGCTTGAATGCCGTCGATGTCGGGCATTCGAAGATCCATCAGAGTCACATGCGGCAGATGCTTTCGAAAAAGCTCTACCGCGGTTCGGCCATCTTCCGCCTCCGCCACCAAATTCATGTCGGATTCGTTGTTCAGGATTGATGCAATCCCCTTGCGAACGAGCGGATGATCATCGACGCAAAGCACCGTGATCACTTCAGAAGCGGTCGTCATGAATTACTCCTTCATCGCACGGGGAAGAACGATGCGAATGGTTGTTCCGTGGCCAGGCTTACTGTCGAGCTGGAACTTGGCCCCTATTTGCGTGGCTCGCTCCTGCATTCCGATAATTCCGTAGTGTCCGAGCCGGAGAGAATTCCCTCCGGAATCAATTCCCACTCCGTCATCTGAGACGGAGAGGACAAAATCGTTGGCATCCGCAGCCAGTGCGACCTCGACATTTTTTCCCGACGAATGCCTCACCGCGTTCGCAACTGCCTCTTGCGCGATGCGCAACAAATTATACTCCACCTCACGTGGAAGATCCTTGGGACTGTTATGCACTTTCATCTTCAATCGAAGACCCCGCGATTCGGCCATCTGACGTGCCGATTGCTCGATGGCCGGCCCGAGTCCACGATCTTTTGCTTGCCGAGACCGCAGCCCGACCAGCGAGCGCCTTGCCTCGGTCATGCACTGCCCCGCATCCCGAATGATTTCCTTGAGCGTTTTCTGCTCCTTGGACGAGGGAAGCCGATTGGCTAAAGCCTGCATCTCAAGGGTGATGCCCGAAAACCCCTGCATAAGCGTATCGTGCAGCTCTCGCGCGATACGCGTCCGTTCCGAGAGAACCAAGTGCATCCGGTCTTCGATACGATTAATTCGCGCCCGGTAAATAAGCCATCCGGCAGCGGCCACCAAAGCGGCGCAAAGTGCCAAAAACCATGTGGTTTGGTAAAAGTAAGGGCGAATTTCGAAGTCGATCGGGCTCTGGACATCCCCTGTGGGACCATCGACATACGAAGCAGACACCCGGAATTTGTAGTGACCCGGCGGTAAATTCGTGTAGTACGCCTCACGGCGAATACCGGCATCGATCCAATCTTTATCGAAGCCCTCCAAGATGTAGCGAAATTCGATTCGGGCAGGAGCGGTAAAGCTGAGAGCGGTATACCGAAAGGTCAGATTCGATTGACCAGGTCCAAGTGAGACCACATCGTCTGGCCGTTCCGACATACCGTTGACGATGACATCTTCCACCACGACGCGGGGAGGTGGCACCGCTCGCTGAATTCGGTTCGGATCGACCACAATGACTCCACGAATCGTCGCGAACCAAATGCGTCCATCCTTGGCGAGCAGGGCCGTGGGAAAGGCGATGGCCTGGCACTCAATCGTTCGAAGAAGGTCTGTGGGAGTAAAGGGGAGGCAGCTAATTCGCTTGAGCTGACCTTTCGCGAGACGGATCAGGTCTTCCTTCTCCGCGAAAAAGATACCCTTGCTGCAAGCCATCCAAAGCCGTTGGCGCGAATCTTGGATGATTTCGAAAACATCATCATCCCATAGCCCCTGTTTCACCGTCAGGTTCACCGTCTTCTTTCCATCGAAGTAAAGAAGACCCTCTCCGCGCGTCCCCAGCCAAAGGTTTCCCCCTTCGTCTGCAAGGAACGACAGAACATTCGTGCCGTAAGCAGTGGTTGAATCATCGAGCGGAACGAATTCGCGATCGATACATCGAAAGACTCCCTCTCCTTCGATGGCGACGACGATCGTTCCTCGGTAATGGACTATCGCGGAGATTGAACTGAAAGGAAAATCCTCATCCTCCACGAAGTGTGTGACCTTGCCGTCCTTAAGGATGTCCAGACCTCTGGCCGTCCCGATCCACAAACTATCTTCGGGGCCATACAGAAGACATCTGATCGCACTTGAGGAGAGCCCGTCTTTCTCGGTAATGGTTTGCACCACTTTCCTATTGCGGATGCAGCAAAGACCGTTCTGCGTTCCTACCCAAAGATCTTCTCCCTCTCCCCTGATGAGGGCGACGATGGAATTATCGGGTAAGCCGTCTTTAACGCTTAGGTTGATGAATTTCCGATTTTCGTAATAGGTCAGACCTTGATCAAGCGTGCCGATCCACATGGTGCCGTCAGCGTCCTGGCAAATCGGTCCGATATTGTTGCTGGGAAGTCCTTCATCCGTGGTAAAGGGAAGCGTTCGACGTTCGACGAATTGATTCAAACCCTGTTTGGTGGCGACCCAAAGATTCCCTTCATGGTCCTCGACCATGGAATAAACAGAGCTGTGCGACAGGCCTTGGCTGCTTCGGAAGTTCTGAATGTCCTCATCATCGCGGATTCGACTGAAACCATCCTTGGTTCCGGCCCAAATTACGCCGCCGCGCCCGCCGATAACTGTATAGACCCAATTATCCGTGAGCCCTTGTTCGGTGGTGAATCGCTTTTCAACACCCTTCTTCCAACTGATGAGTCCGTCGGTCGTGCCGATCCATATGGTTCCGTTTCCCGCGCACCAGACCGATGTGACGATCGACGAACTGGTGAGCGATTTGAGTTTGGTCCAGGAGAACTGACCATCTTTAAACGTGCCGAATTCGTCTTGCTCACCGACAATCCAGAGAGTTCCGTTCTTGTCGAGGGCGAGAGAATTAACCCGCTCATGAGTCAGTCCTTGACTCGCTCGATAAGCCTTGATTTTGCCGTTCTCGATATGGGCGATGCCCCTGTCGGTACCTATCCACATTGCTCCTTTAGAGTCGGCAACCATGCATTGGACGTTGTTGGAAGGAAGTCCCTGCGCGACATCGAAGATCGTTGCAGCGCCGTCCTTAATCCGAACAGCGCCGATACCGTCCATCGAAAACCAAAGGTTGTTTTCGCTATCCTCCGCAACGACACGAATCCATGCATCCTGAAGGTTTATTCCTTTGAACTGGGTGATTTGGGTGAAGCGATTGCCGTCGAAACGAATGAGACCGGTGGGCGTTCCCATCCAAATGTAGGTCTTGCCTGTTTGGCAGATAGAAAAGATCGTCGCCTGGGGAAGACCTTGCTGTGTTTGCCAGATGCGCTGAAACGTTTGAGTGATGTTTCGAGTCGGATCCAGCGCGGACGAAGACGAAGGGGCAATGATGCACAAGGCGAGAAGCATCACATGGCGGATGAGCCTCTGCGAACAGAATTTTGGCTTATCGCTTTGAAAAATCGGCATCGCCTGGATGGGAAGCATTCCCATTCATCCAACCTCAATCTTGTTCTGTTCTGTCGACACATCCGCAAAGGAGATGGAAAGTTCGATGTGTCCGTACGAGACGAACCGCAACGGTTTAACCGTATTGTAATGCCATGAAAGTAAGCATGGGAGAGTCATCTTGATGGAGGGATGGATCAATTCGGAGGTATCCCGGCTATTCATTTGAACCGGAAAACTCCCGGTAAGTTACAATCGTCGAATGCAGAAAATGCATCTCCCCCCTTACGGCCCTCTCTCTACCGTTACGTCGCAGCCTTTGGCATTGCTAATGCAAAATTACTACGTTTTGGAGGCAAATCCCATCAAACGGTCCCGCCAAGATCGTAATTCAAGACTGATACATCGAGATACAATTCATGGTAAGATAACACCACATTGCGGGAATCCGGATGCAACTCGACGGATCGGTCCTTAAGCTCGTCGCAACATGAAGACGATGTCATCCTCGGCGTGTCAACATATGCTACATGCCTAATGGCATATCGTCATAACCTATTATTCAGCAAGACTATGCAACGAGCTCGATTCCCACTTCAAGAACGGAGAGACTCATTTAGGGGAAGGGTGTTCGATCAATTGAAAGAATCATTTCCCAGCTAATCCACACCATGGAAGGCTCGAATGCGGGAGTCGAAAATTCGGCGATGACGGACCCCACTGGTGATCTGATATCTGATCCGATGGAGCAGACGCCGGGAACCTACTCGAACATCGATGACCAGGTTGAGCATCCGACTGACGACAAAACGAACGGAAAACATCATTCGATGATCGTCGATACGACCCAAGTGACGACTTCCATGCCTCGCGTGGAAACAGCGAATCCCCCACCCTCTTCGGAGCCGCGACCACGTCGCTGGCCCTGGGTCATTGCCATCTTAGTAATCGCAAGTGTTGGATATTTTGGATGGAGTCGTTACCAGAAGGCGGCCCAAGCCACCGCCGCGCAGAAGGTCCCGCCGAGAACGATTGCCGTGCAGACTGGCGTCGTTCGTCAGGGGGATATGGATCTTTACATCAGTAGCTTGGGAACCGTCACCGCCTTTTACACCGTCACGGTAAAAAGTCGCGTCGACGGTGAACTGATCAACGTCGCCTTCACCGAAGGCCAAATGATCAAGCAGGGAGAACTACTCGCGGAAATCGATCCACGACCGTTCCAAGTTCAGCTCGCACAGGCCGAGGGTCAACTCGCTCGCGATCAAGCATTGCTCCGAAATGCGCAAGTGGTCCTCGAGCGTGACCGTGTTCTCGCCACCACGAACGCCATCTCTCAACAGGAACTGCAAACACAAGAGGCAAGCGCGAAGCAGTACGAAGGGATGATCCTTGCCGACAAGGCAGGAGTGGACAACGCAAAACTACAGCTTCAGTATTGCCAAATCGCCGCGCCCATCAGCGGACGGATCGGCCTTCGAAAGGTGGACAAGGGGAACATCATTCATGCGAACGATCCGGCCGGGATCGCGGTCATCACGCAATTGCAGCCGATTGCCGTTCTCTTCACCGTGCCACAAGACGACATCGTTCGAATTCAGAAACGAATTAAAGAGGTGGGGAACGAAGGACTCGTTGTTGACGCTTTCAATCGCGATTTCGGAACCAAGCTGGCCACTGGAAAGTTATCGGCGACCGAAAACCAAGTTGATTCAACGACCGGCACGCTTCGGATGAAAGCTATTTTCCCCAATGCGGACGAGATGCTTTTTCCGAACCAATTCGTGAACGCGCGACTTCTGGTCGATACTCGGCATGGAGCGATGATCGTTCCCTCGGCCGCAATCCAGCGTGGGCCGAAGTCGACCTTCGTTTATGTCGTTGACAAAGATCAGACGGTCGAGCTGCGAAACGTCACAATCGGTCCAAGTGAAGGTGCCGACACAATCGTGGAAGACGGCCTCGTGCCGGGCGAAACAGTTGTCACCGAAGGAGTCGACAAGCTGATTCCTGGAACAAAGGTCACCGTCCGCAATTCGGCAGGTGAAGGGAAACCGTCGGCGAAGGATGACAAGCCACCGGCACAGGGTGCCCGATGAGTCCATCTCGCCCATTCATTCTCAGACCCGTCGCCACCGTGCTTTTCATGGTGGCGATTTTGCTCTCGGGAATGGTGGCGTATCGGCAGCTTCCCGTATCGGCCCTGCCGCAAGTTGACTATCCGACGATTCAAGTCGTCACCTTCTATCCGGGCGGTAGTTCCGAGGTGATGGCTTCCTCGGTAACGGCTCCTCTCGAACGGCAGTTTGGCCAGCTTCCCGGCCTCAATCAGATGAATTCGACCAGTTCGGAAGGCTGTTCGATCATCGTGCTCCAATTCATTCTGGAACTTGACATTGACGTCGCGGAGCAAGGAGTGCAGGCGGCGATCAATGCGGCATCGACCTATTTGCCGAGAGATCTCCCCAATCCGCCGATCTACAACAAGATAAATCCCGCCGATGCACCCATTTTGACGCTCGCTCTTACCTCGGACACTTTGCCACTTTCAAAAGTGCAGGATCTGGCCGACACAAGACTCGCCCAAAAGATCTCGCAACTTTCAGGGGTCGGATTGGTGAGCATCACGGGGGGGCAAAAGCCCGCCATTCGAATTCAAGCCAATCCACTGGCACTCTCGGCGATCGGATTGACCCTCGACGATTTGCGAAACGCCGTCGTTCAAGGGAATGTCAATCAAGCGAAAGGAAGCTTTGACGGCCCATCACAAGCCTTCACCATCTCTGCCGACGACCAATTGCTGACCGCCGAGCAATATCGCCAACTTGTCGTCGCCTATCGTAACGGAGCCCCCGTCTTCCTCGCTGACCTCGCCACCGTGCTCGACGGAGTAGAGAATGTCAGGCAGGCGGCGTGGTATAACACGAAGCCCGCCGTCATTATGAACATTCAACGACAACCCGGCGCGAATATCATCGAAGTCGTCGACAGTATCAAACGTCTGCTCCCGCAGTTGAAGACGTCCATCCCCTCCTCCGTTTCTATCGACATCCTAACTGATCGAACCACGACCATTCGCGCGTCGGTCCATGACGTGCAATGGGAAATGATGATGACGATCGGGCTTGTCGTCTTTGTGATCTTCCTCTTTCTTCGCAATGTTTCCGCGACGGTCATCCCAAGTGTGGCGGTCCCTTTGTCGATCGTCGGAACGTTCGGCGTGATGTATTTGCTCGGCTACAGTTTGAATAATCTGACGTTGATGGCGTTGACGATTTCAACTGGATTCGTCGTGGATGATGCCATCGTCATGATCGAAAACATCGCGAGATATATCGAAAAAGGAGAGGCCCCTCTTCAAGCATCGCTGAAGGGTTCGGAAGAGATAGGTTTCACCATCGTTTCGCTCAGTGTTTCGCTCATTGCCGTCCTCATCCCGCTCCTTTTCATGGGGGCGGTCGTCGGCCGTCTCTTCAGAGAGTTCGCGGTGACGCTCAGCATTACCATTCTTGTTTCCGCGATCGTCTCCCTCACCCTGACGCCGATGATGTGCGCCAAACTATTGAAGCACAACCCTGACGAGAAGAAGGGGCGATTCTTTCGATGGTCGGAGCATTTCTTTGAGCGGACGATCGCGGCATACGGCGATACGCTGAAAGTCGTCCTTCGGCACCAGACCGCCACATTGATCGTCGCCGGCTTGACACTTGTTGCCACGGTCGCGCTCTATGTCGTGATTCCGAAGGGTTTCTTCCCGATTCAAGATACGGGCGTCATCCTTGGTATTTCCGAGGCACCGCAGTCCGTCTCGTTCAAAGCGATGGCTGAACGACAGCAAGAACTCGTGAAAGTGATTCTCGAAGATCCGGCGGTTGCGAGCGTATCCTCGTTCATCGGCATTGACGGAACGAATACGACTCTCAACAGCGGGCGCATTCAGATCAATTTGAAGCCGCTCGGCAATAGACGCATTCATGCCACCGATATCATTCGCCGTCTTCGCGAACCACTGGCGGACGTTCCTGGAATCGCGCTCTACATGCAGCCGGTTCAAGATTTGACCGTCGAGACGAAGCTCAGTCGGACTCAGTTCCAGTTCACCATGGAATCTCCAAATGGCGACGAATTGGCGACGTGGGCACCACAACTGGTCGAGAAGCTGCGAGCGATGCCGATTCTCCGTGACGTGACATCGGATCAAGCCAATTCCGGCCTGCAATTGCATTTGGATATCGACCGTGACACGGCTTCGCGACTCGGCATTACGCCGCAAATGATCGACGATGCGCTTTACAATGCATTTGGCCAGCGGCTCGTGTCGACCATGTTCACTCAACTCAATCAATATCGCGTCGTTCTCGAGGTCGATCCACAATTTCAGAGGAAGCCCGACGATATCGGCACGATTTACATTCGCTCTCCGTCGAACGGAATGGTTCCACTCAGCACACTGATCCGTGCCGAAGAACGAGTGACCGCGGTCGCGAAGAATCACCAGCGGCAGTTTCCCGTGATCACGATCTCCTTTAACTTGGCGAAAGGAAGATCACTCGGGGAAGCGGTGGAGGCCGTGGAACGCGCGTCGAAACAACTGCAGATGCCACCGAGTATTCAGACTTCCTTTCAAGGATCCGCGCAAGCATTCCAAGAATCGTTACGGAATGAGCCGTTACTCATTCTCGCCGCGCTCGTCACGGTTTACATCGTGCTCGGCGTCTTGTATGAGAGCTACATTCATCCGATCACGATTCTCTCCACGCTTCCCTCGGCCGGTGTCGGTGCCCTTGTCGCTCTGCTTTTGTGCGGCATGGATCTAAACGTCATCGCACTCATCGGCATCATTCTTCTCATTGGCATCGTCAAGAAGAACGCGATCATGATGATCGACTTCGCGCTCGAAGCGCAGCGTACCGAGGGACTTTCTCCCGACGACGCGATCTATCAGGCGTGTATCCTTCGATTCCGCCCCATCATGATGACGACGATGGCGGCTCTATTGGGAGCGGTTCCTTTGGCAATGGGAGGGGGAACCGGATCAGAAATGAGGCAGCCCCTGGGTATCACCATCATCGGCGGTCTCATCTTCAGCCAACTGCTCACTCTTTACACCACGCCCGTGATCTATCTCGCATTTGACCGATTGACGAACCGCAGGCTCCAATCGACGCCGGAACGAGCAACCGTTCCCGCTGAGGGGGAGTTGGTGACGACGACCCCATGAACCTGTCGGAGCCTTTCATCCGTCGGCCAGTCGGCACGACTCTGCTCACGATTGCGATTACCCTCGCGGGTGCGCTGGCGTATTTCTTTCTTCCGGTTTCGCCGCTGCCTCAGGTTGACTTTCCCACGATTCAAGTTTCCGCATCACTTCCCGGCGCGAGTCCCGAGACGATGGCTTCCGCCGTCGCGACGCCGCTCGAGCGATTCTTCGGGCGAATTGCCGGCGTTACTGAGATGACATCAATGAGTTATCTCGGCATGACGAATGTGACGCTTCAATTCGACTTAAACCGCAGCATTGATGCGGCCGCGCGCGACGTGCAAGCCGCGATCAATGCCGCACGCGGCAAATTGCCCGCTAATCTTCCAAACAACCCGACCTACCGGAAAGTGAATCCCGCCGACGCGCCCATCATGATTTTGGAATTGACAAGCGACACTTACACGCTGGCTCGCATGTACGATGCCGCGGCAAGCATTCTTCAACAAAAGCTGTCTCAGGTGCGAGGCGTCGGCCAGGTGATCGTTGGAGGCGGGTCTCCACCGGGAGTTCGAGTCGAAATCAATCCAAACGTTCTCCATGAACTGGGACTCGGCCTTGATGACATCAGGCTTGTCCTCGCCAATGCCAATGCCAACAGGCCCAAGGGGCAGATCGCTGATGACTCGAAAAGCTGGTCGATCAGCACGTCCGACCAAATTTTCAAGGCAAAGGAATACAGGCCACTCATCGTTTCGTACCGAAACAACGCCCCGGTTCGGCTGCAAGATATCGCGGATGTGAAAGACGACGTCGAGGATATCCGCGCCGGTGGACTTTCGGACGGTCATCCCGCGATCGTGCTGATTATCTTTCGTCAACCGGGCGCCAACATCATCGCGACCGTTGACAGAATTACCGGCGTCATGGATAGACTCAAGGCGGATATTCCCTCGGGAATGAATCTGAATGTGGCGATGGACCGGACGGCCACGATTCGGGCTTCGGTTCATGACGTGCAGATGACGCTGATGATCTCTGTCGGGCTCGTCATCCTTGTCGTGTTCCTGTTCCTCCGAAATATTCGCGCGACGATCATCCCAAGCGTTGTCGTCCCGGTCTCTCTCATCAGCACGTTTGGGGTCATGTATCTGGCGGGATACAGCATCGACAATTTGTCGCTCATGGCGCTGACCATCGCAACTGGCTTCGTAGTCGATGATGCGATCGTCGTGATTGAAAATATCGCTCGATATCTCGAAAAGGGGATGTCCCCGCTTCAAGCGTCATTGAAAGGGGCCTCCGAGATCAGTTACACGGTTCTCACGATTAGCATTTCACTCGTAGCGGTGTTTATCCCGATCCTGCTAATGGGGGGAATCGTCGGACGACTCTTTCAAGAGTTCGCGGTGACGCTTTCCGTCGCCATCGCTATTTCACTGGTCGTATCGTTGACCACGACTCCGATGATGTGCGCGACGCTGCTCAAGCCTGCTCATGAAGAGAAGCAAGGGCGTTTCTTTCGCGCGAGTGAAGCATTCTTCGACTGGATCATTAGCGGGTATGAGTCGACGCTGAAATGGGTGCTTCGCCATCAGCGCCTCACGATGGCGGTCACCCTCTTCACGATCGGTATCACGATCTATTGCTACGTTGTCATTCCCAAGGGTTTTTTCCCGCAACAGGATACCGGCCGCATCGTCGGTTCAATCGTGGCGGATCAGGACACTTCATCCAAAACGATGAAACAGATCCTTGCACGATTCGTCGAGACGGTCGGCGAGGACCCCGCTGTCAGCGCGGTGACTGCCTTTTATGGGGGGCAAGGTGGTGTCGCCAACACGGGCCGAATGTATGTCACCCTCAAACCTCTTTCAGAACGTCGCATCAGTGCTGACGCGGTGGTGGGGCGACTTCGCGGCAAGTTGACTCAAACGCCGGGGGCGAGTTTATTCTTGCAGCCTGTGCAGGACCTACGCATTGGCGGGCGTATCAGCAGCGCTCAGTATCAGTTCACTTTAAAAAGTGATGACCTCA
>JAIEPU010000084.1 GCA_019748235.1 bacterium | reverse complement strand
CAAGATAGAAGTGCAGGTGGGAAAGACGGGCAAGTTAACTCCAGTGGCGCATCTCGAACCGGTGCAACTTTCGGGGACGACCGTCTCTCGTGCCAGCCTGCACAACGATGAGGAGATCAAGCGAAAAGACATTCGGGTCGGCGATTGGGTCGTGGTAGAGAAAGCGGGCGAAATCATCCCGCAGGTTGTAGAGGTGAAAACGGAACGCCGTTCGGGTGATGAAAATCCCTTTCAGTTTCCAACGAAATGTCCGGCCTGTCATTTGCCCGTCGAGCGCGATGCCGGTGGAATTTATATTCGCTGCGTGAATCCCACTTGCCCTGCTCAGCAGCAGAACATCCTGGAATTTTATGCTCATCGTTCGGCAATGGACATCGAAGGCTTAGGCCCGGCCTTGATCAAACAGCTCTATGATTCGGGGCTCGTCCATCGATTGCCTGATCTCTACAGGCTTAAGCTTGACGATCTGATTGGCCTCGAGCGGATGGGGAAGAAGTCCGCCACCAACTTGCTGGTAGCGATCGAAGGGAGCAAATCTCGCGGATTAGCGCGGATCCTAGTCGGGCTCGGCATTCGCCATGTTGGGGCGCGAGGGGCTGAAGTTCTCGCCGAACATTTTGGAACGATCGACAAGCTAATGTCGGCCACCGTCGAAGAGTTGAGTGAGGTTCACGAGGTCGGTCCGGTGATGGCGCAAAGCATCTTCGACTACTTTCACGAGCAGGGGGGGGCAAAGGTCGTCGATGAGCTTCGAGAACTCGGCGTCCAAATGGCGGAGCATCAGCGCCGGCCCGTAAGCGCTGATCAGCCTCTCGCTGGAAAAACGATTGTCGTGACCGGTAAACTCGAGCACTACTCGCGCGACGGCATCAAGGATCGAATCAAGGAGGCGGGGGGGCGAGCGGCCAGCAGCGTATCAAAAAGCACATCTTTCGTGCTGGTGGGCGACAAGCCCGGAAGCAAATACGACGACGCACAAAAGCTCGGCGTGACGATTCTCAGCGAAGAAGAATTCCGCCAGCTGGTCGGCGATGCGTGATCCATTCATCGACCGCCGGTCTGTGAATCCTCGTGCGCGATTTCGGATAACGATTGGCGAGCCGCCTCAATCGTTTCGTCGATGAGTTCTTCGGTGTGTGTCGCGGATACGAATAATGCCTCGAATTGACTGCAGGGCCAATAAACCCCTCGTTGCATGAGCTTCCAGAAAAAGCGAGCGAATCGCTTGGTGTCAGAGCGGCAGGCATCATCGTAATTCGCGACCTTTTCACCCGTTTGGAAGAAGATCGTCAGCATGCTCCCTCGACGCTGCACGATACTGGGAATTCCAGCATCGCTTGCCGCTTTACGCAGGCCTTTCTCCAGTCGATCAGAGAGACTCTCCAGTCTCTGATACGGATTCTCCGTCTTCAGCGCTTCGAGTGTCGCGATACCGCTCGCCATTGCGAGTGGATTGCCCGACAACGTCCCCGCTTGATACACCGGGCCACTTGGGGAGATCTTCGCCATAATCTCCGCTTTTCCTCCATACGCGCCGACCGGCATACCTCCGCCGATCACCTTTCCCAACACGGTAAGGTCAGGCGTCACCTCAGCGATTTTTTGATACCCGCCATAAGAAAGGCGAAAGCCGGTCATGACCTCGTCAAAGATTAGAACAGCGCCACTCTTTTTCGTGAGAAGTCGAAGCATGTCGAGGAACCCAGGTTCCGGAGGTACAAGGCCCATGTTGCCGACGACCGGTTCGAGGATGACCCCTGCAATCGATCCCCCTTGCGCATGAAACACCTCTTCGATGCGAGCGATGTCATTGAAAGGTAGGACCAGCGTATCATTGACGACGGCTTGGGGAACGCCGGGACTTGTCGGCGTCCCCAGTGTCAAGGCGCCGGAACCAGCTTGAATGAGGAGTGAGTCGACGTGACCATGATAGCAACCGGCGAATTTGACGATCACATCCCGGCCGGTAAATCCTCTCGCTAATCGAATGGCACTCATGGATGCTTCCGTGCCGCTGCTGGTCATTCGAACCATTTCCACGGACGGAACCGCATCGACGATATATTCCGCGAGAGTTGCCTCAACAACGGTGGGAGCGCCATAACTCATGCCCCGCAAGAGCTCATTCTGAACGGCTTCGACGACGCGAGGGTGACGATGCCCAAGAATCATCGGGCCCCACGAACCGATGTAGTCGATGTAGCGATTGCCATCGATGTCGTGAAGAAAAGGGCCGTCTGCCTTGGCGATCACGATGGGATGTCCACCGACGGCCTTGAATGCTCGTGCGGGACTGTTGACTCCGCCGGGAATTACCTTTTGAGCCCTGAGGTACTCACGTTCACTGTTGGGCCAAGACGTCGCCATTTTCGTTCCCTTTCGCATTGCCAAGCGCCGGCATCACCATGTTATGAGCAAACCGGCCGGTCGCGCAGCGTCGCTCCCAGTAATGTAGAAAGGTCAGAGCATTTTCGATCTGCCCTATTTTCGAAGCCGTTGTTGGGGGAAATTGTGTCGCGATTGATCGAAACAACTCCGGAAGTGATCGATCTTTGGATCGCGCACGTCTCTGACTGGGTTGGAACGCCGGCCGTCACCCGTCTGATCGAATGTTTGAGTTCGGAAGAGCGGGATCGAGCTCGGAAGTTCGCCTTTGATAGAGACCGGGACGTTTATCACCTGGCTCATGGGATGTTGCGTACGGTCTTGTCGAAGTATGACAATCGAGAGCCATCCGAATGGCGGTTCGTCGCCAACCGGCACGGCAAGCCTTCCATTGAAGGCTTCAACTTCCGTTCCCTTCAATTCAACATTTCCCACACGGCGGGATTAGCCGTTGTCGGGGTGACGTGTGGTTCCGAAATCGGCGTCGATGTCGAAAGTCTGTCGCGAACGCGCGTACGGATTGAAGTGGCGTCGAAAGCATTCGCCCCCGCGGAACGGGAAAAGGTCCTTGCAATTCTCGATGAATCAGCGAAACGAAAACGATTCTTCGAGATATGGACGTTAAAAGAATCGTTCATCAAGGCGAAAGGAGTGGGACTCTCTTTAGCACTCGATCAATTCTGGTTCGATTGGAAGAAAGAGGAATTCGAATTCTGTGTGGTCGCAGCCCTTCAAGAGAATCCTACCGACTGGCAATTCCATCTAATGAGCGAGGTATCAGACTATTTGATCGCGGTCGCATCCCGCGCGGGATCGCAACGATTCAAGGTCAGGACTCACTCATTTCAGCCGGAGTCATGAGGCGGCCGGCGGCGGCGCGGGTTGTTCCGCGGGTCGGCTGGCTGGTTTAAGCCATAGGATGGCGAGGCAAACGAGCATCGTCGCGGCAATCCCACCTATCGCTTGCGAGATATTCTCCATCGGATCGATGGAAGGCTTGAGTTGGGCCGCAACCGTCACCGGCGGAATGGTAATGACCTCCAAAAATGCGATCATTTCATCGTTCGATGTCGTTTCGTCCGGAACTGCGGGAGATTCTCCCTCCTCCTCCAAGGGGTCGATGTTCTCCTCGGAATTCACGGCGGGTGATTCGCCAAACTCCGCAGAGCATTTCACCGTTGAGCCGAGTTTAAGCGGCAGCGGGTCGCCGTAGCGATACTCATACTGCCAGTAATAAGCGAAGTGTGTGACGTCGACGAGAATATTGTCTGGACCTTGCGGAGGATGAAGCGATACGCGGGCATTCTTGCCCCGAATGGTCAAGTTCGGAATGACCGACAAGAGTTGAAAATTGCCATCGATAGAAAGTTGCTTCGTGGCGTTGTAGGTCGGATGAGCACTCGACAGAGCAATATTACTCAGGGACAACGACAACGTCTTGGCTCGCCTGTTCGCCTTCTCTGGATCTGCGAAAAGCACACCTAGGCTGGTGCGATCTCGTTCGATTCGACCAGTGGGTCGATAGAGGATTTTGAATAGCAATTTGGAACCGGCGGGTATTTCTCGAGCGACGTCATTGGGATAAACCGTTGCCTGACAATCGGGCGAGTACCAACAGATCAGATTCGGTAATAGCTCAGGAGCTGTCGCCAGTTCACGGATGGACGGATAGACCTTCGCCAGTCCAGGCGGCACAACGAAGACACTCGCTTGCCGAACAACCGACCGATTGCTGGGCCGAAGTTCGAGCGCGCTGACGAGAAGAGTCTTCTCAAGATTCGTATTCACCAGGAAATACTGTAAATCCTGTCTCCCTT
This sequence comes from bacterium, assembly GCA_019748235.1. GTDB lineage: Bacteria > Planctomycetota > Planctomycetia > Kolteriales > Kolteriaceae > JAIEPU01. Next base: position 11,371 of record JAIEPU010000084.1, on the reverse strand, counting down.
GGGGAGCGATCTCGACATCATTCTCGCTGATCGCGAACTGTTGTTGCGGCTCTCTAGGGAGCCGCCATTTCGTCCCGACGTAGGGGAGTGAATCGTCCTTCGATGAATCTCCCTGCGGGCAACCCTCGTCGATCCATTTCAAAATTCGATCAGAGTCTGACTTGGAGAGGGTGTTCTGATTCGAGAATGGAGGAATATGTCCCTTCGCGAACCAGGGTGGCATTCGCTTGTCCGAGATCGCTTCGCGAATCGTATCTCCCCATCCTTCCACGTCCTCATAACGGGTTAATGGGAAGGGGCCTGATCCGTTCGGACGGTGACACTGGGTGCAATGCCGTTGGAAGATTTCAGAAATCTCTGGATGCCAGAAAACCGTGGAGTCCGACTTCGGGGCGAGAACTCTTCCGATCCGACATCCAACGGCTGGTGTGAGAGGCGTTCGAACATTTTGTCCGGACAAGACCTCTTCGATCGCGACGACTAGATCGAGTCGCGTTGGCACAGCCCGCTCGAAATCGTACTCGAACTGGTCGTCAATTCGGCCGCGGTATCTGACTCGATGATCTTTATCAACAAGGAAGACTTCGGGAGTCCGTTCCGCTCCGAACTCATTCGCCACTCGAGAGGCTTCGTCCTTGAGAATCGGAAACGTCAGGCCGTAGTCCCGCGCGAATCGAACGACGTCTGTCACCGAGTCTTGATGGCTTGAACTGATCCCGAGAAATTGGACGCCCCGATCCTTGTATGTTTGGGCAAGCTCTTCGAGGCGCGGAGCGTATCGTTTACTCATCGGGCTGTGCGCGCCGACGAAGGCAAGGACGACGAGACCTTTATTCGTCTCATTCCATAGAGAGACTTCTTCCCCCGTCACCCGAGGGTTCGGAAGAGTGAAATTCGCGGCAATCGAACCCACATCAATGCCATAGGCCGTGCTGCCGATGGCGAGCGTGAGAGTCAGAATCGAGTTTACGAGCATTCGTTCAGCCAGATGGGAGAGCACTTGGCTTTGCTACCTCCATGTACCGAGCAAAGCCGACATCAATCTCAATAAGGACACTATATCGCGCTCCCCACGGGGAACGACCGACAAATTCTCCCGCATTCCACCTATACCGGATCTTCAAAATGATGATTGAAGACGTGAACCGCGGAAAATCGCGGTTTCAATCCCATGTCACCTAGTTGACCCAGGTGAATAAGTCGGACCGAATGCTCTTGAACGAAAGGGGGCCACGAATTAACCTCCCGCATCCTCTTCCTTGGACAGGGAAGAGGGGCTCGATACTTGGGGAGTCGGATGCCGCCACGTCTGAAGGCCGTAACGTCCTATCTGAATGACCTTTGGAAATTCAGGTATTTCTGGATGTCGATGGTGCGCGTGGATTTACGGAATCGGTACCGCCGATCCTTCTTGGGGTTGGGCTGGTCGCTGCTCAAGCCGATTAGCATGACGGCCGTCATGTGCGTGGTCTTTTCTACCCTGTTTCAAGCCAACATCTGGACCTACGGTCCATTCGTTCTGGTGGGAATGACGTTCTGGGGTTTCATCACCGAGTCCGTGATCGGCGGTTGCCTGACCTTCCACACGGCCGAAGGTTACATCCGGCAGATTAAAGTTCCCCTCGCCATGTTCCCCCTCCGGGTGGCATTGGGGGCGGGCTTTCATTTTGCCATCCTACTTCCTCTGGTGGTAGTTTTAGTTTCATTGGTTCATGCCGTTCCGAGCATGGCTGCGCTTTTAGCGTTGACGGCTTCACTCATCATGCTTTTCGTGTTGGGGTGGTCGCTGGCCATCTTGAGTGGCCTCGTCACGGTCGCATTTCCTGACATGAAGCATATTCTTGAACTCGTGCTGCAAGTGGTCTTCTATTTAACGCCGATCATCTATCCGGCTGACGTGCTAAGGAATCAGCGAGTCGGCGATTTTCTTCTTTCCATCAATCCGTTTGCTTACCTGCTCGAACTGGTGCGCATGCCGCTCATTGACGGCGTGGTTGCCCCTCCGATTGATTATGCCGTTGGATTGGTGTTTACGCTCTTTTGTGCGAGTCTGGCGATGTTGTCACTCGCTCGTGTGGAGCGACGGCTCGTATTTTGGCTCTAATAAGGAACGTGCTTCGTGGCGTTGATTGAACTCGATGGCGCGAACGTCATTTTTCCCATCGTCCGGGAGAAAGGTCTGACGTTTAAGGAGTTCATTATCAGCTTGCTGGGTGGCAAGCGGAAGACTCGCATCACCGAGATTCATGCACTCCGCGATGTCTCACTTTCCCTGAAAGATGGCACCCGCCTCGGCATTATCGGCCATAACGGTGCGGGAAAAAGCACGCTCCTTCGGACAATGGCGGGCATCTATCCCATCGATTCGGGCCATTGCCGCATCGAAGGGCACATTTGTTCGCTGTTCGACATAACGCTTGGATTCGAACGGGAATCGACCGGGTGGGACAACATCCGCTATCGAGCGTATCTGCAAGGGGAGACGCCGCAATCGCTCGAAGGAAAGATTGAGGAGATCGCTGAGTTCAGCGAACTCGGTGACTTTCTCGATGTGCCGATCAAGTGTTACTCGGCCGGCATGGTGATGCGTTTGGCGTTTGCGATCGCGACTGCCAATGCGCCTGAAATTCTGCTGATTGATGAAGTCTTCGGGACTGGTGATCTCGCGTTCCGGACGAAGGCGAAGGAACGAATCACTCAGATGATGGATTCGGCCAAGATCATCGTGATGGTCGGCCATGATCTCGCATCGATCGAAAGCTTCTGCGACACCGTCGTTTGGATGGAGCATGGTCAAGTCCGGCAGATCGGACCCTCGCGAGAGGTTCTCGCCAGCTATCAGCAATCGGCGTGTAAGTACGTCTCGGCCGAGGTGGTCGCTCGCTATCAGGGGCCGGGTGATTTCAACATGTACATGGCTCGCCTCATCGACGTCAGTGGTGGTGTTCAGGCTCAGATCGCAAAGAACGTCGAGGGGAAGTGGCAGGTCCTTTGCTGGAACCAGGTTGCCAAACGGAGCGGCCGTCTTCGATTCGATGTGATGGGCACCTCACTGAAACTCTATCTCGACAATGTTCTCCTCGCTGAGTGCGTGGACGGTTCGCTGACGCACGGCTCGGTGGGCATTCGAGCCATGCTTCCGGAAGCGAGCTTCGAGCGGTTTGCCGCACGAGCGGTGGCGAATGACGACAACCGGCGAATACACCCGCTCTCTGGAAACTTGCTCGGCGGTTCTTGGGTTCATCATTTCGGAACCTTCGCCAAGGATTCAGACCGCTGGTCTCCCGCAAAGCCTGAACTGACTCTTTCGACTCTCGCTGATGTTGATAGCACGGACGTCTCCGTCTCGTGTGATGTCGATCTCGGAGCGCGAGACGCCTACCGCGCGGCAGCCTAGTTCAATTTCACGCATCCTTCTACTTCCTCTAGCACGCCGACTCTCTGGTTGACTAGAGTGCATGTATGCCAACGCTCATCCTTACACCTCGTTTCACTGACGATGCTCAGGCCCTATGGCGTGCCGCGCAACGACTCGGTTGGAATGTGGAACGACTTTCCTCCTGGCGTGTTCCTGACGAACTGAAAATAATCTCTGAACCGGTACTCTATGTGGAAGGATTGTTCGGTGATTTGATCGCTGGGGAGTTCGGAATTTCACTTTCGCAACCACCGCTCGATTGGCTACCGAGTTTGCCTATCGAATATCGAAAGCGAGAAGTATTCCTAACGACACTCGCATCCGCTCGGATGATCAAACAGCCGATGTTCATGAAGCCTCCAAATGACAAGTGCTTCCCGGCAGGAATTTATACCGGTGGAGACTTACCTCTTGAGTTTGATGAGGCCGCGCCGGTATTGGTTTCAGAAGTCGTTTCATGGGAGAAGGAATTCAGGTGTTTTGTTTTGGATCGACAAGTGCGAACGATGTCGATCTACCTCCGAAACGGCATTCCCCAACGTGAGTTTGATTTCACGGCCGAAGAAGACGAACTCGACGATGCCCGAGCGTTTGCTGAGAGGTTACTTTTTGACCATCGTGTCACACTGCCACGAGCGGCAGTTATTGATGTCGGTGTTATTCAGGATCGCGGCTGGGCAGTGATTGAGCAGAACGCCGCCTGGGGCTCAGGCATCTATGGATGTAACCCGTCAGAGGTCCTCGAAGTTATTCGATATGCAAATGAACGACCTCACCCCTGAACCACCGACAGCGATTAACTAGGCGGCCGCTTCCAGCTGATCGAGTTGTCCATTCAGCAATCCGAGCTCGCTTCCCACGGGCGATTCGATTTCGCCGTTCCACATCCGGCCGAAGTCCAGGTAAAGGCTTGGATCGTCTTTGTGCTTCCACTTCAGGTATTGCGTTCGGCCAAAGCTGCCGAGTTTCACGTAAGCGATGAACGCCTTCAATAAGAGAATGTCAGGCTTGCGGATCTTGATGTTGTAACGAGTTCGGACGCGGTCCATTTCCTGCATGCCGATCGTTTGGATTTGCGTTTGTGTCTTACTGGTGTCGTGAATGCGGAAAGCGCCGTAAATGTCATGCACGCGTCGCATGTTCCCTTCGATCATAAAGCGAGCAAAGAGGTCGTAATCCATCGCGAAGCGAAATGTCGGATCGATATTTCCCACCTTGTCGAAGATTCGGCGGCGCCAAAACGTCGTCTCTTGCGGGATGTAGTCGAACCGCTTCATCAAATAGCTCGAGTGTGGCGGGAGTATCCAATAGCCAAGCACCCGATTCCGCTCATCCACGAAACAGCGGTGACTGTAAATGACGTCAACTTCGGGGTGCTCATCGAAGTATTTCGCCACCCGGTGAAGCGTGCCGGCGGTCAGCATGTCGTCTGAATTGAGATAAGCCATGATCTCGCCGGTGGTCCGTTCAAAACCACGGCAGATGGCGTCCGCCTGTCCCTTGTCTTTCTTTGATTCAAAGTAGGCGAATTGATCAGCATATCGTTCCAGAATGGGAACGGTTTCGTCTTTCGAACCGCCATCCATCACGATGTATTCGAGGTTGGGATAGTTCTGTTGCAGAACGCTTCGAATAGTCCACTCGATGAAATGCCCCTGCATGTAGGAAGGGGTCACGATACTAACTTTGGGCAGGTTCATTCGACACGATCTCCATCTCATATCGACCTAACAGAGGTGAAAGTACGCCGGCCTTCAAAATGGCACAAGTGGGAATCCCGCGAGGATGGAGGGTTTCGGGCCCATCGATGGATGCGTTGTTTTCCGCATCAAAAGCGATCCCTAGGTGGTGGAGACGGTGGCCGTTCATCACCCAGGCTTTCGGGCCAAGTCGCCGAATTCGTGTCCAAGTCACCGCATCAAAAAGGGTCTTGGATTGACCCTCAAATTCACACGATTGGAAAATGTGTTAAAGCCCGCACAACCGGCAAAAATGGTCTACTCTTTCGTGAACCCCCATCAGGTGTCCGGTCTGAAGAGGGAAGTGTCGGCCGCGAGAAATGGCAAGCACGCTCATATGCCGCGGTATTCGCAAATCGTCGACGCTTCTCGCTAAGTGTTTCCCCGTCTGATTTCCGTTCTGCATGGCCAATTCTGGCTTGGAGTGGGAGCAATTCTATGCGGCAACAGCCCAAGGCTGGGTTGCGCACTTTCGAGATCGAAGCTCTGGAAGAGCGCTTGGTGCTTGATGCCAGTGCGATCATGGATCCGGCAGCTTACGAAGCGTGGCGCAATACGACGTTCACGATCGGCGACATCAATGTCGTGAGCGCGCCGCAGGTTTCGGTTCAACAATATTCCGAAGGTTCACTTCTTCGGCAGTCACGCCTGGCTATTTCATCTGCTCCGATTTATGTAACTCCTCCCGCGTCGACTTACGACGCGCAGGCGTGGAGCCTGATCGGGGCGTCAACGGTCTCCACCAATTACAACTTCAAGGGAGCCGGTTACAGCGTCGCGGTGATTGACACGGGAATCGATCCGAACATCACCTCGCTGGCTGGTCGCATCTTGCCTGGCTGGAACTTCGTCGCGAACAATTCCAACACCGCCGATGACAACGGGCACGGCTCATTCGTCGCGACCGAAATTGCTAGCAACAATGTCACCTATCCGGGCATCGTCCCGCAGGCGAATGTCATTCCGCTGAAAGTACTCGATGCCTCTGGATCAGGAAGCTTCGGCTACGTCCAGGATGCCCTCGCTTGGGTTATTGCGCACCGAGCCCAGTACAACATCGTCGCAGTCAATATGTCGCTTGGTGCGGGGAACTATTCGACCAACCCGTTCACCTTCCTCGACTCCAATCTTTCCGCGCTGAAGTCACAGGGTGTGTTCGTCTCGGTTGCTTCGGGAAACAGTTTCTTCCCGAACAATAGCACTCCGGGGCTGGCATTCCCTGCCATCGATTCATTGGTGGTTTCGGTCGGCGCGGTCTATGACGCGAGTGTCGGACGCGTTTCGTGGAGTAGCGGCGCGGTTGATTATGCCACGGGACCTGACCGAGTAACCAGCTTCACGCAGCGAGGGGCGAAGCTGAATATCCTGGCTCCCGGCGCCATGATCACTGGGGTCGGTCGCGGAAATTCGACGATCACAATGGCCGGGACGTCGATGGCCGCCCCCGTCGTCGCCGGTGCCGCGGTCCTATTGCACCAGGTTCTAGATGCGTACAACGACCCTGGGGCAGCAAACCAAGACAATATCCTCAATATCATGCGATCGACAGGTGTGAATGTCGTCGACGGCGATGATGAGAACGACAACGTCGTCAACACCGGGCTGACGTTCAAACGGCTCGATTTGCTGGCGGCGGTCCAGTACATCGTGAATGCGTACACGCAACCGGCTCCGACTCCAACCCCCACGCCTACTCCGACGACTCCTCCGGCACCGAACCCAGCCTATCCGGTTCAGCCCGGCAGCATTTCGAGTGCAGCCGAACTGGTCGCCGTTTTCAACGCACCGAACTGGAGCCTTTACGCCTACGATCCCAACACGGGAACGACGCGGAAAGTCACGATCAATTTCGGTGGCGCGGGTGATAAACCGGTCGTCGGAAGCTGGAATGGTTCGGGATACGATTCGTTCGGCGTTTACCGGAACGGAACCTGGTACCTGGATTACAACGGTACCGGCGTATGGGACGGTGGAGATCGATCATTTGCGTTCGGCATTGCGGGGGACACGCCTGTTGCCGGCGATTGGAATGCAGATGGAAGAGCCGAGATTGGAGTATTCCGCAACGGAATGTGGTATCTCGACGTAAACGGATCGACTCGCTGGGATGTCGGTGACCGATCCATTCAATTCGGCATCGCAGGCGACACGCCGGTCGTTGGTGATTGGAATGGAGACGGTCGCGAAAAGATTGGGGTCTTCCGCAACGGCACTTGGTATCTCGACTGGAATGGAAATGGTGGCTGGGACAACGGCGATCGCATCATCGGCTATGGAACGACCGGCGATTTGACGATGGTGGCCGATTTCTTCGGTGACGGAAAGAAAGAAATCGCCGTCCTTCGAGGGAATACGTGGTACATCGACGCGAATCGTTCATTTGGTTGGAACGGTACGCCCGTCGACAAGATTGTCACTGGAACATCAAGCGATTTCTCGTCCTCCCAAGTCTTGATTGCCGGTCGATGGAATCCAGCTTGGCTTGACGGCCGCTTCACCCTCGGATCTGCCGGTGAAGGAGTGGTGAACGAAGAACCCACGCGTTCCGGGCTTGACATCGAGTCCATCAATCAGAGCCTCGGGCTGGCGGCGACGGGGGCCTCTTCCTCGAACACGCGAAGCGGTGTTCTCGACGATGTGTTCTCTTCATTCTCATCGTCAGAGAGCTTCCACTTGAACGACGCGATCGAGGATATCGCTCCCGAACAGGCCAGCTACGAGCGAAGCCGAGAGGCGACCGCGAATCGGGGAACTGATTCGGAAGATCTGACAAATGCATCGGGTGAAGAGGCTGATCTGAATATGGAGGAGGCGAGCCCGGAAGTGATCATCGACGAGGAACTCTGGGCTCTCGTCTGACGGATTTGCGGAGGAAAAGGGGGTAGGGGGCTAGCTCCTTGGAGCTGGCCCCTTTCTAATTTCTTGGGCAGTTTCGGCGAGATACTCTTGTCTGAGCAGTTTTGGCAGTTCGGGTTGCAGTGCTTGGCGGCGAACATTACACTTCCGTCGCTTTGAGAAAGCTCGGACCGCAAGGATGCACAGCCCGTGGCTCAAACGCCTTATTTGTCGGTAGTTTGCCCATGCTTCAACGAAGAGCAGGTGCTAAACGAATTCTATCGACGGACGAAATCGGCCTGCGAAGCCACGGCCCGAACTTATGAGATCGTCCTCGTTAATGATGGTTCCAAGGACGCCACCGGTCGGCTGATGGATGATCTCGCCCGTCGGGATAAGCATGTCGTCGCAATTCATTTGTCTCGAAATCACGGGCAACAGCTCGCCCTTACGGCGGGTCTATCACTGTGTCGCGGCGAGAACATCTTCGTCATCGATGCAGACTTGCAAGATCCGCCCGAACTGCTGGCTCCATTTCTGAGGCAGCGAGAAGCCGGAGCCGACGTCGTCTATGGGCAGCGTCGCCGGCGCGCGGGTGAAACCTGGTTTAAGCGAATCACCGCCTATTCCTTCTATCGTTTCCTGAATGCATTCACCGATGTCTCCATTCCCCGCGATACGGGCGATTTTCGGCTAATGAGTCGGCGCGTCGTCGATCACCTGTTGACCATGCCTGAGAAGAATAGATTTGTCCGGGGCATGGTGAGTTGGGTTGGGTTCAAGCAGGAGCCTTTTCTCTATGACCGCGATCCACGACTGGCGGGCGAGAGTAAGTATCCGTTTCGTCGGATGATCTCCTTGGCGACCGATGCGATTACGAGCTTTTCCGTCAAGCCGCTGAAGATCTCGTATTACTTCGCTCTCCTTTTCGGAGTGCTCGCATTCATTTCGACGATTTTCGCTGGATTTCTTTGGGTTACCGGCTCGTCGATCACAACCGTCGCCGTCATTCTCGCAATACTTTGTCTCTTCAATTCGTTGCAGATGGGAGTCATCGCGATTCAGGGGGAATACCTTGGTCGTCTTTACGAAGAGGGAAAGAATCGTCCTTTGTTCATCGTGGAACGAACTGTGAACATAGACGCAAAATCCATTGACATTTCGCTCGAACGCCAGGCGGCTTGAACAGGGATGACGATCAAACCTTGTCACATGTTTCATAAATGGGAGGGATCCATTGTTGAGTGGAAATATGACAGAGGCATCTGCCTCGGTATCTGGCATGCCAGCGGTAACATCTAAGTCTCGCCGATGGCAGCATAAACTGGCGATCATCATTGGATTGGTCCTCGTATCGGGCGGATTCGCTCGATTCGTCTTCGAGAAGTCGATGCTGCATGGACGACTGTCCGGCATGCCGATGTATGACGACGTGGTGTATTTCGTTGACGGAATGAATCGCCTTAGCATCTACGAGCGAGAGGGTTGGTCAAGTGTCTCTCGCGATTTTGTTGCCAATCCTCCGCATTCTCCCTATTCGACATCGCTCGCTTTCATTTGTTTTCTCGTATTCGGTAAGCACGATTGGGCCCCGTATATCGGTAATACGTTGATCGTGGTCGGAACTCTTGCGTATGTTATCGCACTGAATCGCCGGATTCCGGGATGGGGAGCGGCTCTCGGTGTAGGAGTGATGTTGGGGGTGCCGATTCTTGGTCTGTCGATGCATGAATTCAGGCCGGATCTCGCGTGCGCACTCGTCACCGCCATTCTTCTCTGCGAGATCACGTTCACCCAGCCGGATAGTCGAACTTGGCAGCGATCCATTCTGCTCGGCGGATTGCTGGGACTGGCTCTCGTGATCAAGCCGTCGGTTTGCCCCGTGACTTTTCTTTTGACAGGGGGGGCGCTCTTCATCAATTTCTGTGCGGATCTCATTGATCCCACTCGCAAGATCTCATGGCAGCGTACTCTGCTGTTTCCCGTTAGCGTCATTCTCTTTGGATTGCTCTTCTATACTCCGTACTTGATCATCGCGCATGAGCATATCTTCGACTACATCTACACGAACGTGTTTGGCACTAACCGAAAATTCAACGTAACCCAAGGGACATGGTGGGAGCACTTCATCTATTACTTCAACGGCTATGCAGGAAGATGGGGTCTCGGAGAAGCGCGGTGGTTACTTGTCGCATGGTCGATGCTTGGATTGTTATTCGTTGGAGGAGGGATTCTTAGCGGGCGTCGATCTACTCTCATACGGCTCGGATGTGTCGTCGCCGCGTGCTTCATGCTTCCTACCTTGAATGCCGTGAAACAGCCCTACTTCGGCTCCGTTTTCTATTACACGTTGACGTTCATGGGAATCGTTTCGATGGGAATGCTCATCGAGCGTTTCAATTCGCACCAATGGTTGAAGGGAGGGCTTATTGCGCTGGCCCTCACTATGATTATCTATGACGGAAGCAAGATTGACGTCGGGCATACATGGTTCGGCGACAACAACGATGCGGGGCCCGTTCAACGGGAAATCTGCAAGGCGGTCAACTCGGTGGCAACGGACCGCTGCCACGTGTTTCTCACCACAACGGGTTGTATCAGTACGCCCATGATGTCGTTCGACCTCTTGCGTGCCGGGCATGGAGGAGTGTCTGTTTACGAATGGAGTTATGAGCCGAACTTGGACGTCGACCGTGTCATCACCGAGTCGGATATCGTGATCGCGAGCGAGCCTGGATCGGGGATGGTGACGACGATTTTTCCCTCAGCCAATAAGCAATCGTCCACACTTGATTTCACGAGGAACTCAGGCAGATTCACCGAGATCGCCGCAATTCCGACTAAATCGGGCGCGAAGTTCTTTGTCTTTGCCAGGAATGCCTATCTTGCCAGTTTGGGTGATAGGAAAGTCACGATCCGTTAATAACTCGTGAGAGGCTTTCATCGAGAAATGGTTCGCGAACCTCTGGCCGAGGTTCATGAACCCTCATCCAGCGAGTAAACGGTGGGGCAATATGTAGAGTGATCATTTGATCGCTCTTCTAGATCTTGTGATTTTTCCGAGGACGGGTAACAACAAAGCTGGGAAGAGGGGCGAAATGCGATGGATTTGACTCGTGCGCGGGCGAAGTTCTTTCCGATTTCTTATGGGATGAATTTCTTTTGACTTGCGGGTCCGTGACCTCGCGTTAAAATTCCGTCGCGTCGGCATGGATGTCCGGCGTTGCCCCATAAAGCCCCGCGGCTTGGTACAGGGAGGTACCCGTGTCTCACATCGTCTCCTTCCAGCGCCAATTGATGAATCAAGCGAAAGCCCAGATCAATCGAGGGCGTTATTCCGAGGCGGCCCAGCTTCTCGACCGCGTCATTCATCATCCCC
>JAIEPU010000205.1 GCA_019748235.1 bacterium | reverse complement strand
GGTGATCGCGTTCCATCGCGACCTATCCATTCGCCTACTCTCATGTGGTTGAACGAGGGAATCTCTTGGTTTTTCACGCATTCTCAGTAGCGCAAGTATGGTCAACCCCCAGAAGAACGAGAGAATCGTCTCTGTCGCGGCAAGGTGGGCATGTCCGAAGATTCGCGGCATTAAGGCGAGGGCGACGGCCGCGAACAATCCAGTGGTCTTGGACATGCACTGGTTCAATCGGTGACATACCACTGTCACTGTCAGCGTGAACAAAAGGATCGGAGCAAGTCGGCTGGCAGTGAGCTCGTCCAGAAACGAGTGACCGATCAGCCAACCGACATTGATCAAGTGCATCGACAGAGGAAGATTGAAATTGGAATGCGTCGATACATCCCCCGTCGGCGGTTCCAGAAAGTGCCAACCCGAAGCCAGCCCTGCCTGGGAAAAAGACTCGGCCAGAGGACGTTCCCAAAGCTTCGAACACCAATCTCGTTCCTCGCGAGCGACCCATAGATAGGACGCCTCATCGATCGCATAGCCGTAATCTGGTTCGGTGAGAAGGAGGGCAAGAAGTGTTAGGCTTCCAACGAGGAGCGGGATCCACCATGTTCGAATGAGTTGCATCGGAACGATTGAATTACCAAAGACGCGGATCTCTTGAACTATCCTACGGGAGAATTGGTGCGGATGATCATGAATGATGAGGAAACCCAGGTCGGAGAGATCAATTCGATCGGAACCAACGGGCTATACCGTGGCGAGTTCACTTTGCTGCAGCTTCTCTTTTGACGCGACACAGACGCGGTTTCGACCACTTTCTTTCGCCGCGTAGAGCATTCGGTCAGCCGTATTAACGAGTTCCGGGATGCTTTCGTAGCCAACCTCGATCGTCGATGCGACGCCGAAACTTGCGGTGACGCTGATTTTCTCGCCGTTATGACGGAGCTGAAGTTCTTCGATCCCCTCTCGCACGCGCTCGGCGAGTTGAGCGGCCCCCTCCAGGGTTTGTTCGGGAAGAGTGATCACGAACTCTTCACCACCATACCGGGCAACGACGTCCGTTTGCCGGGCGATGAGTCGCGCCGTCTCCGCCACTTCCGCCAGAACAACGTCACCAAACGAATGGCCGTACGTATCGTTGAGTCTCTTGAACCGATCGACGTCGAAGATGACGAGAGCCAATGAATGCCGATAACGTCGGGCTCGCTCCATCTCCTCTTTGATGCGGGCATCGAAGAAAGCGCGGTTGTAGAGGCCGGTCAATCCGTCGATTTGTGCCTTTTGTTCAAGGAGTTCGAGAAGGTACTTGGTTCGGTAGGCCGACCGGACGCGAGCTCTCAATTCGACTGGATCGAAGGGCTTCGTGACATAGTCGATCGCACCGATGTCCAAACCTCGCACCTTGTCCTCCGTCCTCGTCTGAGACGAGAGGAAGATTACCGGTATGCTGCTCGTCGTGGAATTGTCCTTTAACGCACGGCATGCGTCGAAGCCGTTCATGACCGGCATATCGATGTCGAGAAGAATCACGTCGGGTTGGAAATTCTTGGCGAGCTCAATGGCCTCTGACCCATCATTGCCCGTCGCGACCTCGAATCCGTCGGCCCGCAATCGCGCTTGAACGAGTCGTTGGATCACGACGCTATCGTCTATGATCAACACTCGTTTCTTTTCACGAATGACAGCCATCATCTTTCCTTGCGCGCTTGCAAACCCGTTCCCACGTACTCCGAGACGGTTGATTCATTCGTCTCAGGACATGTTCGAGAGCGGAGAGGGGGCCAGAACGCCTCGTCATCCCGCACAATGAATACTGTATTTATGTTCAAAAGAAGCATGGATGGGGGCATTCGACCGAAAGCCCACATCTACCAAGAACATGGCTCGTCTTCTGATAAGCGTCAAACGTCAGATCCCGTCAATTTTGACTTCAAGCCGATGTTTCTGTCAGCTTCGTTTCAAGTTCCTTCTCGATACTACGTAAGTCATTTGTGTGAATTAGGTTGCATTAAATATTGCCCTCGTTGAAATTAACCCTTCTCTCGCTTTGGTAAAGCTGAATTCCCTTGTGCAAAATCGCGAAGCCCATTAACGAACAGTAATTGCTTCAATTTGGGACGGGAAGGAACCCGGCTCGATGGAGCTTTCAGCCGGACTCTCTCCCTCGATGCGAGGGATGTCGGGCATCGCTCACAGCACAGAAGACAGCACCATGATGCAGCACCGCAGCGACAAAGGATTTGTCGAGCAATCGACTTCCGTTCCTCGTCTACCACGAAGGCGGCGACCTGAATGGGGACTACTCGCGGTATTGGTCGCCATCGTCGCGGGATGTCAAAATCCGTTTGTCGAGCTCTGCCGAACTCCTCCTATTGTTTCGACCGAATCTAAACCGGCTGAGATCCAGCCTCCCGTCGTGGAACCCGCACCAGAATCGAAACCAGTCGAGCCTTATGTTCCACCAAAACCTGTGGAGAATAGGCCGGTCGAGATCGTACGCCAGACTGATTCCCCACCGGTCATCCAGACGCCTCCCAGAGTTGTGGCAATGCAAACACCAGCCGAACCGAAGGTATTACATCTCGATCCAGACCTGGTGACCGTTACCCCAGGGTGGGTGAAGTCGAAGAAAGAGCCGACGCTCCAGCGAGTGGAAGCGGCTGAGGTGAAATCTCCAAAGATCATCGCGGAACGAATCGAGCTGCATCCATTGCCCGCGAAGTCGTCTCAGGATCGTAAGGTGGTCGCAATCGCTCGGCTCGTCGGAATCGATGGCCAACCACTCCTTGATGCCGAGGTGGAGTGGTCCATCGACCGCGCCGGGGTCGGCATCATCGTCGGCGCCGGGGGGCAGAACGGTCCTGATGCTCGATCGTTTCGGCGGTCGTCGTTGCTGGCCGTCTGCCGTACCAGTTCAGCACCGTATCCACTTGCCCCTCACGTGGCGACCGACGATCCCATCACAATTCACCCTGGCGAAGCCTGGTGTGTACTCGAGAGTCACGCCCCGGGCGACATGATTGTCTCCGCACGATCAGCGGACATCGAGTCGACCGAAAAGTGTCAGGTGAACCACCGAATGCATTGGTACGAAGCGAAACTTGAAGCAGGCGAATACGTCGAAGTCCAAGATGCTCAGGAGGCGGCCGTTACCGCGAAAGTGGTCAATTTCGCAGGGGAACCGCTGATAGGCTATTCTGTACGGTTCGAGGTCGTCGACACGGGGATGGCATCGTTTCCGCGGGAAAAGTTAGTGCGTTCACCCGATGACGAGCAGGTCAGTGATGCGGCCGGCCATGTCCTCTCCAGCCTTAGGCTAAACGATGAAGCGGCTGAGAAAACGCGTGTACGCCTCCAACTCTTCGGACGCCCTGTGTTGCCAGGCCCGCCGACGTTGCTCGACGATCGCATGGTGACTGTTCGCTGGAAACATTCGGGACCAGTCGATCTCGACGTTCATGGGCCGCCGCTTGCGGCTGTCGGTTCAACGGTCACGCTTTCGGCGGTGCTGGGGGAAACATTGACCCGAAAGGAGCTGACAGGTCAGGTTGTCGCGATTGTTGGTGACGGCGTTGATGTTGTCTCTTCTGTTCCCGCCAGTCGCAACGAAACAGGGGTTCGCTTCGCCTTGGCCAACATCGGCGCAGAAACCAATGGCAAAGCGACGGAGCTAGCCATCACATCGAAACAGACGGGCATCCGCCGCGTCCGATTTGAAGTGCGAGAGGCGGACAAAATTCATGCAAGTCGCGAGGCCCTCGTCCGGTTTGTCGAGCCTCAACTCACCGTGAAAAAGACCCTCCCAAAGGAATGGTTAGTCGGTCAGCAAGCTCATTACCTTGTCTCGGTCGAGAATACGGGTGAAATTCCCGCCGGCGAAGTCGTTGTCGAAGATGAAATCCCGGGCGGATTGCGGGTGGACCAAACGGACGGGACCCGTTTCATCGATCGAATTCGTTGGAAAATTCCTACTTTGGCAATCGGTGAGAAAATGGAATTTCGGGTGACGGCCACACCGGAACAACCGTTCGAACGGTTGGCTGTCCGGGCATGGGCGAAAGACTCCTTGTCTCCATCAGTGGAAGCGTTTGACATCCTGACCATCGTTGGGATCGAAACTGTTGAAGTCTCAATTGACGATGAACTCGATCCGGCTCCGATCGACGGGCGCGCGGAGTATACCATTCATCTCATGAACCGGGGAACCGCGCCGGCAAAAGGGATTTCGTTGGATGTTCAATTGTCGTCACAACTTAAGGTGATGAACACGGAAGGGACCTTACGCGGCAGCATTCTGAATGGCGGACTTCGGCTTCCTTCTACGGTGAATCTGGCCCCTGGTGAGCATCTTTATTGTCGCGTCCAAGCACAGCCGGTGAAGGAGGGGGACGCACGATTGCAGGTGGCCGTGAGACATCCTTCCGTCGGCCCTACTGGATTGGTCGAACAAGAAAGCACCCATGTCTATAAGCCATAGGCCGAATTTCGTATGACTAAAGTAATATTTACAAATCCTTTATGAATCGAGACTTACGGATTCGTAATTCCAGTGTTCAGGGCTGTTTTTCATCCATAATGATCAATTCCACCACCACCATTCCTCGTGCAAGTATTTCAATTTAGCTGTAACCGATGGTTAAAAACACGTCACTGCACAAAGCCAATCTTGTGAAGGCGTTTTGACAAATAGTAAAAATAGGCAGAAAAAGTCTTGCTATAAGCATAACCGTCGATAAATTCGGACATGCCGGTGGTTATTGCTTCAGCTCCACTGGCATTGCAATTCTTTGTTCTAAGTTTTTGTTTGGTCGATCGTGACATCGCACTTCACACGATGACCTGAGGAGATTTCACAAGATGTCAATTCGTAAGTGGGCTGTTGCCCTTAGCATGGCTGTTCTTGGATTCGCTGGCTCGGCAAACGCTGGTTTCACCGGCGACACCGTGAGCGTCAGCCTCACCGCACACACCAGCGGTGCGGTTGATCAGGTCGTTTTCAACAATGACGCGGTTTCTGAACCCGGTGCCATCGTTGGCGATTCTCTTCCGAACGGCGTTAGCCTTCCTCTGGGCTGGACCTTCTCGATCAGCGGAAACACCTTCACGATCACGGTCAGCAACCCGAACGCCGAAGCTACCACCGTTGATCCGCTCGCTCTGAGCATCACCGGCATCGACGCTCCGGTTTCCGGCGTGTTCACCGTTGGTTCGAACGACTTCGGCTTCCTCCCTGGCGACATCAGCTTCACCGCCAGCACGATCTCGGTCAGTGCTCCCAGTGGCGCTCTCGCGGTTCTCGCCGGTGGATCTTCGCTCAGCACGACCTTCCAGGTTGTTCCTGAAGCTTCAACCCTCATCATGATGTCGCTCGTTGCGAGCGGCCTCGCTGGTGGATACGTCGTTCGTCGCCGCAAGGCTCAGGGCTAATTAGCCTAGTTATTCGCTTGGGTGGGGCTGACTTCAGCCTCACCTAGGTTGCAGGAGGATAAGTGAGGGTTCATTCTCTCACTTATTCCGGCCAGTCGAAGAGAAGATAAGTTTCCGTTCCGCGATCAATGAGTGTCGAAAAGATCCCAAGTGAATCGTGCTGAAGAACACATCTCACGCTTCAGCGATCGCCACTCTCAACGAAATTCAGAAGCGTGCACTCAAGGCAGATTCGAAGAATTTCGAAAACTTTTGATCGAAATCGGATTCAATGGTCAGATTACCCCAGAAT
This sequence comes from bacterium, assembly GCA_019748235.1. Classification (GTDB taxonomy): domain Bacteria; phylum Planctomycetota; class Planctomycetia; order Kolteriales; family Kolteriaceae; genus JAIEPU01. Next base: position 9,831 of record JAIEPU010000205.1, on the reverse strand, counting down.
GACGGAGGACCGTTCGCTCGATTCGGAAACCTTGGTTTTCACCTTCAAATCTACTGTTATCATGCTTTCTTAAATCGATAAATAACCCATCTGAAAGCCTCATCTCCTTATTCCGGCTTAATGGAAGTCTGATCGTTTAGGGAAATCGCCGGAAAAAAAGTTGTTATGTTCGAAATGCGCGGTAAATTCTGACCTTGCCGGTGGAGCACAAACCATCGGTTTGCATTTCAACGTTCGAAATTTTTGGTGTTGGTTCTTCGTGACAAAAGCAAATCGCACGAAGACCAGAGGAGGCTTTTAATGATGGCATTTCGTAAGTGGGCTGTTGCCCTTAGCATGGCTGTTCTTGGATTCGCTGGCACGGCAAACGCTGGTTTCACCGGCGACACCGTGAGCGTCAGCCTCACCGCACACACGAGTGGTGCGTCTGATCAGGTCGTATTCAACAATGATCCGGTGACCGAACCCGGTGCGATCGTCGGCGATTCTCTTCCGAACGGCGTTTCTACCCCGTTGAGCTGGACTTTCGCTCTCAGCGGGAACACCTTCACGATCACGGTCAGCAATCCGAACGCGGTTGCAACCACGGTTGATCCGCTCGCTCTGAGCATCACCGGCATCGACGCTCCGGTTTCGGGCGTGTTCATCGTCGGTTCGAACGACTTCGGTTTCGTTCCTGGCGACATCAGCTTCACCGCCAGCACGATCTCGGTCAGTGCTCCTGGTGGCTCTCTCGCGATCCTCGGTGCTGGATCTTCGCTCAGCACGACCTTCCAGGTTGTTCCTGAAGCTTCGACCCTCATCATGATGTCGCTCGTTGCTAGCGGCCTCGCTGGTGGATACGTCGTTCGTCGCCGCAAGGCTCAGGGCTAATTGATCGAAGTTGTCTTGAGGTGAGGCTCATCGACAGGTCGACGATGCCTCACTCTGAGTGGCTTCTCATCAACGTCCGATGTACGTCGAATTGATGAATCAACTCATAGGGCAGCTCAGTTGAGCTGCCCTAAACCACTTCTTGCAATAGTTCTGGCCGAGATTTCGGAATTCCGTCATAACGGAACGTGAACTCCTCTTTGTAAAATCAAGCGATGTCCGCTGAACGGCATCTTTCCGATGCTTGCACCGGGTTCAGTTAAGTCACATGAGCGAGTTGGTTGCTTAGAATAATTTAAGAGGTATCGGGACTTCGAATGGCCAGTACCGTGCGAGATGCAGCCGCCAAATCTGAAACGTCGATTGCTGAGAATGATTCCGCTTCCCCCAATTCCGACGTCATGATTCATTTATTTGCGGTGCTTCTCATCGTCGGTCTAGGAACGCTGGTCTATTCGCATACTCTTAGGTACCCTTTCGCCTTCGACGATATTCCGAACATTACCGACAACAGCCATATCCGCATGGAGCAATTCAGCGTGGATGGGCTGCGAAAGGCGGGATTCGAAAGTCCGATCAAAGGAAGGCCGCTCGCCTATTTCACTCTCGCATTGAACTATTGGTTCGGTGGATACGACATCGTCGGTTACCACGTTTTGAATATCGCCATTCACGTCATTAATGGTTTACTCGTCTATGTCATTTCGCTTCAGCTTCTCGAGCAGTATCGACGAAGTGATCCACGAGGTTCGGCTTGGATTGATTCCTCGACACTTCAAGTGATCGCTCTCTTATCGAGCCTCATGTACACCGTTCATCCGATTCAGATTCAATCCGTCACCTACATCATTCAGCGAATGAATAGTTTGGCGACACTGCTGTACCTGGCATCTTTCGCACTCTACATCGCCGGTAGAAATTCCACGTCCGTTACCCAGCGGGTGATTCTTTGGTTGGCGGCGGCGGTCTCCTGGGGTCTTTCGTTGTGGAGTAAGCAAATCACAATTACGCTTCCTTTTGTGATCATGCTGTATGAATGGATGTTCTTTCACAAATACACCCATCGCCGACCGGTTCGTCGCGACTTGATGATTATCGGTATCATCGTTTCGATTGTGGCGGTCGTCGTTTCCATTCAATTCACCGCCATCGGCCCAGTATTCAGCAACTATTACGGGCGTGACTTCACATTGGGAGAACGACTCCTGACACAGCCTCGCGTGCTGATTATCTATGCGGGACTCACCCTTTTTCCTCTTCCCTCACGATTCAATCTCCTTCATGAAATATCAACGTCGCACGGTTTGATTGATCCGCCGACGACTCTCTTCGCGATTCTGGTGCTCGCGGGATATGTATTCGTCGCGATCTCGCTGATGAAACGTAATCGTCTCGTGAGCTTTCTCTTGTTCTGGCCACTCATCAATCTCGCGGTCGAGTCCTCGTTTCTCCCGTTGGAGATGATTTTTGAACATCGAATGTATTTGCCTCTTTTGGGAGTCACACTTCTTCTTTCGATGCTTCTCTGTTGGGTTTTCTCAAAGAAATGGTTGCTATGGCGAGGAGTGGTCGCATTCACACTGATCGCGGCGCTTTGCTCCGCGACGTACATCCGCAACATGGTTTGGCGGAATCCAATCGTCCTATGGACGGACATCATCAACAAGAGTCCGACATCGGCCCGAGCCTTTGTCAATCGTGGCGGAGCGTATGCGGATGCGGGTGATTGGCCTCGCGCGGTGGCGGATTACAACCATGCGTATGCACTCGATCCCAAGTATGATAAGTCACTCGTTGTTCGCGGTTTCGCACTATCGAGAGAGGGAAAGTACAAAGATGCTCTGGTCCTCTACCGAGAGGCAACGGAGCGAACACGCGATAAGGATGTTGAGGGAATTGCCTATCGCAATATGGGGACGACATACGCCATTCTCGGGGACATGGATCAGGCGGTGAAAAGCTACGAAGCGGCCATCAAGGCGGGTGACACACTTGCACTCTATGATCGTGCGAATCTTTACCGACGTAAGGGGATGGAGAAAGAGGCACTTCGTGACTATGAGCGATTCCGACAGCTCGATCCGAAATCTCCAGCGGCTTACAATAATCTGGCGGCACTGCTTGCCACCGCGACCAACAAAGAACTCCGGGACATTCCCCGCGCGATTGAACTTGCCACCAAAGCTTGTGAGCTTTCGGAATGGAAGCAATGGGAGATGATTGAAACGCTCGCGAACATCTACGCCGCCGACGGTCAATATGAACAAGCGGCGCGTTGGCAGGGTGAGGCGGTCAACGTTGCCCCGAGAGAACAAAAGCTTGGACTAGAACGACGACAGCAAACATATCAGGCAAAAGCAGCCTCTATTTCGCCGAAGGTGCCGGACAAATCCGTGAAGGAAAATGAGGAGACTCCATCAACACAATGAGGTGTTCTCTCTCTCTTCAGTTCAGCTCCATGCTCCTCGATCAGAATGAATCATCGCGTCGTTCACACCTCGATTCGGCCGGTGGCGCGGCTGAATGCGTAAATGCACTGAGACAGCAACACGAATCCGATCCCTAGATATCCCACCATGAAGAACATCGACAAGATGACGATGCTCGTCATGCTGTCGTTGATCTCTCCCAGGAAGGGAGCGATCGAGAGAGGGGTCCAAGGTAAACTAGCCATCACGAGTTTACCGAACTCCTCCTCGAAGAATATCAGTGGAGCGAGGAACATCTGCAGAACCCCACCCAGAATCACCGAGGTGATGATGGTGATCGTCATCGCTCGCTTTGTTGTTCGTTGCCAAAGCGATTGATTCACTCCCAGGCATGCGATGGCAAAACCATAAGAGATGACTCCCAAAACTAGATAAATGATTCCCGATAATGTCATCGCTTCGTAGATGAAGTCTATCGCGAAGAGAGGGAGCAGAATCATCAGAAATGGCTGCAATGCGGAGAGTGAACCCAATGCCTTGGCATAAATGATTTGCTGTGAAGTGACTGGAGTAGAGAGTAGAGAAATCCAGCAGTCACGATCCTTTTCTTCGCCGATGCTTGACGCGGATCGAAAAGCAACGATCAGGAACCCCAGACCGATAAAGCCGCAGGAGGACATGGCGGTTAAAAACTGCAAACTCTCTTTCAGTTGATTCGAGTACGGGCTTGAGGTACTGATCGTCGACAAGACGGTGTAATAGAAGATACACAATCCAATAATCACGAAGATTCTGGCCAGAATTCCGAGCTTTCGGAATCGGCTGTTTCGGAGTTCCTTCCAATAGAGAGGCCATTTTTCGCTCACAACAGTGCGCCGCCGAGGAATGGCATTCGATATTCGCTGTTTGATCGTCGTCCGTTTGGGTGTATCCGCGTTGGTAAACCGGTACGAGATGCGCAATAGGCGGATCGACCAAAGAATGAGGATGGCCGAGATCGTGAGATGAATGGCAATAAGTGCGAGAAAAGCAATGCCGACGCTCGATATCGAAGTGAATGCCATCCCCGCCGATCTTGAAAGTATAAGCCAGAAGATTGACACCGGATGAATCAACGCGACCGCTCCGAGAAAATATTCGACCCAGAGATTCTGGAGCACCTCGCTCACGAGATGGGCGAGATCCGGAGCCACTTGCCGCAAGATGTTGAATGCGATGCCCGCCGTCGTGAAGATGATCGCCGGCACTCCGGCGATGATGAAGAATAGAAACCCATATGAGTTGATCAGTGCGGCGCGGGTCGTCGAGCAAAAGAGCGAGACGAAAAATGTCAGCGAGGCAACGCTGGTCATGATGGCGGCGGTCGCGGCGGTTCCCAGAAACAGGCCGAAATAATCAATCCCCCCAAAGAGTCCGGCAAATGCGACCACGGGTACGCCGACCAGAAGAATACCGAAGAGATTCGCCAAGCGGGCGATTACCTTTCCGAGAACGATTTCGTGATTACCCAAATCCGAGACGAATAGATATTCGATGGTCTTTCGTTCTTTCTCTTGTGGAATGGCCGTCGCGATGAATGCCGGGGTCAAACCCAGCATCACGATTGCTTGAGTGAAAAGAAATGAATGGTAAAAGCCCGTTGCGAAGCGGGCGATTTTCGCCAAGGGTTGAGATTGCGTTCCCCATCCGAAGAGAAACGATTCCTCGAATGCGAGGTCGTAAGTCACCCACATCATGAACAGAAAAGCGATCGCGTAAAGAACCCGGATGGCAAAATATCGCCAACGCCTTGCGAGGGTGACCAATTCCCAGGGGAGGATCGGCCCGATAAGGGGTCGGCGATATCGAGTTTGTGTTATCACATTGGACATGAAACGATCCCTCTATCCTCCGAAGATTGGTGTCCCATGCCCTTGCCGCGCGACACGAATTTCGAAAGACATTTCCGTTCGTCGATCGGTACTCCACAGCATTCACGTCGGGTCGCCACGCCGAGATTGCATTCTCGCGAATGCCCTCCGATCTGCAACCATTCGTTGAGTTTTCGCAGCAGATTTCCACCAGGCGCCGCCGTCGAGCAAATCTCGGAATGGATAGCCCTGTTTTGGCCCATGTGCTATCACCGGTCTGGTGGTCATCTTTGGCAGACAGGGAGTAGTCGTTGTCGTCAACAATCTCTTGGTCGACGAAGTCATTGGAAGGGGCTAACTCGCTCCCTTTCAGGGCAATTCTTTCGACTTGGTGGTTCTTGCCGGCCCTGATCGCGTTTTCGCTGAATTCGTTTCTGGCCTCGACAAGAGGGTCGTTAGACGGCCATGAAGTTTTGGTGGCACAAACGGCTCGAGAGATGGTGCGTTCGAATGACTGGATTCATCCCACACTCGCCGGCGCGCCCCGCTATGAAAAGCCGCCGCTCGCATATTGGCTTGCGAGTTCATCCTATTTGTTGATGGGAACGATGTCGGCATTCACCGCGCGGCTCCCGAGTGTGACCGCTTCTCTACTGCTCACGTTACTCACCGCGTATGTTGCTGGGCGAGTTGCCGGCCCCCGGATCGGAAGATCGGCGGGGATCATTCAATCGACGATGTTCTGGAGCTTGAACTACGGTAGTTCCGCCGTTGCTGACATGATACTGTCACTCATCGTGGCTATCGGCCTCTTCGCGGCCACTGCGGACATACTTAATATTCCATGTTTTCGGCCGATAATGATCATCACCTTCTGGACAACGGCAGGCCTTGCCGTTCTGACCAAGGGGCCCGTTGGGGTCGCCGTCATGTTAGCGACGGCAGTTCTTTTCCGTGCTTCGTTTTCTCTGAGTAGAACGCAACCAAGGGATCGATTCTTCCTCACCGGTTGGACTCTTTTAGGACTGGTTGGTTTTGCAACCCTGGCTTTTGGTTGGGGTGTGCTCGTGGCATGGACAGAGCCCGGCGTTGCGGTGCTTTGGCGCGAACAAAGCTTCGGTAGGTTTGTCGCTCACTGGGGTCCTCAAACACGCCCCTGGTACTACTACCTTTATCAGGTTCCCCTTCTCACGCTTCCTTGGGCACCCCTTTGGATCTACGAGCTATGGCCCTTTCGCAGAGGACGTTTCGATTATCCGCCCATTGTTCACCTTCGGATTCTGGCCGTCATTTGGTTCGGAGTTACGCTCGTACTTCTGTCTCTCTCCGAAGGGAAACGAGAACACTACATCCTTCCGGGACTGGTCCCTCTCAGCATTCTGGCCGCTCTGGGAGTAGACCGTCTTTTGCAGCAGACTTCGCCTCGTGGACTTTGCCGTTTCATGGAAGTGATGACGGCAGCGATCGTGACGGGGGCGCTCGGACTCGGTCTGGTTCAGTGGAATCTCTCCGATGAAATGGAAACTCTCGCGATCGACGTTTCGGAATACCGAGATCGAATCAACGCTGCCCCTCTTGTGATCCAATATGGTTCGAACGAACACGCGAGTTGCTTCATCCTGGATCGACCAATGAAGTGGTGTGGCAATTGGGAAGACGTTGCTGCATTACTCCCTTCCGCGCCCGAGTCGTTACTTCTCGTTCCTGCTTCAAAGATAGGTATCGACCCACACTTGGCGAATTGGAAACCGCTGCGATCAGAAGCTCCCGCGGAATCGGACTCGAAACGAACACTGATTCTTCTCTCAGCACTGGCGGACGCGAATCCCCGATAAGCCCGTCGGGCGATTTCTTTTGATGGCTCGCTACAATATTCGTGTCCGTTCACATCAACTTCAGCGGAGAACAGAACAGATGCCCAATCCTTACGGCGCGCCTGAAATCGATGTCGCAGAGGTCGCTGCCGCTCGAAAGGATCGGCCCGGCGAAATACTGTTCGTGGATGTTCGTGAGCCGTTCGAGCTCACCCTTGCGGCCATTCCCGGGGAAGATGTGATACTTGCCCCTTTAAGCGAGCTTTCGTCGCGCGGAATCGAAGCTTTACCCAATGATGCTCGGGCGAAGGATCGGGAGATTGTCGTTTTTTGTCATCACGGCATCCGCAGTGCCCAGGTTACGATGTGGCTACTCCAGCAAGGCTGGTCTGACGTCCGGAGCATGGCCGGGGGAATCGATGTCTATGCTCAACGGGTGGATCCGTCGGTGGGTGCCTACGAGTGACGGCTCATTGAACGTTTAAAAGTCGACCAGGAACAGTCGCCCGCTGCTAGCGCCACATCAACCCCGACGATAGCACTGCCCCTGGCCATTTGGGCTGACGAAAGGTATTTGCCCTTTAACGATTCATTCGTCAAGCTTCAATCGGCATACACGGGGTTTCCCCTGGGATTCTTGCTGAAATAACTGGTACCACGAGAACAATGAGTTTCTTGGACACCTAAACAGCTACGACAAATGCTGGCGGACGAGGGTCGACTGCGAACATTTCGGATGAGGAGCACTTCTGTGCGAGATCGAAGAAGAGTTATCTGTTTTGCAGTGATCGTTCAGATGTCGATGGTGATCTCTGCCTGGGGGGAATCGCTCAAGCCAGTTCGACAAAACGTGCCGATGGTAGATGGTGTTCATCTAGCCACTGACGTTTATTTGCCCGGCGACGAGAAGGGAAAGTACCCGACAATTTTGATTTTGACTCCCTACGGCCGGGGAGGGGGAAAAGGAATCGCCGAGAAGTTCGTGCCGCAAGGTTATGCCGTCGTCAGTCAGGATATTCGTGGGCGAGGAGAATCGGAAGGTTCGAATGTCGTCATCTTTCAAGCGGGGGGATGGGCGGATAAACGAGACGGTCATTTCACTCTCGATTGGATCAGTAAGCAGCCCTGGTCCAATGGAAAGGTGGCGACTTGGGGAGGGTCCGCGGTCGGCATCACACAAAACATGATGGCGCCAAATGCGCCCGAGGTGCTGAAAGCACAATTCGTCGAAGTCGCGGGATCAAATCTCTATGCGCAGTGCATGTACCAAGGAGGAGCTGTCCGGAAGTCGATGATCGAGGGTTGGTTGGCGGCCACTAATATGACGAAAGGGAATCTACAAACCTTTCGTGATCATCCTGCTTACGATGAGCTTTGGGAGACACTGAATCCTGAAGCGGTGGCGGACCGAACGATCGCACCGGGCATTTTCATCGGCGGATGGTACGACATCTTTTGTCAAGGGACGATCAACTCATTCGTCTCCATGCAATCGAAAGGTGGACCAAACGTTCGGGGAAACTGCCGGCTGATCATGGGACCTTGGGCACACGGCTCATTCAAGGAACTCAAGTACCCCGAGAATAGCAGCAAGCGACCTCCGGCAGCCGACTTCAAACGCTACGTCGATTTTCATCTCAAAGGGGAAGCGAACGGCGTCGATAAAGATGCCCCGGTGCACTATTACGTGATGGGAGATCCCGTTTCCCCGAATGCACCGGGAAACGTGTGGCGATCCGCTGATTCATGGCCTCCCGCCGCGAAGATGACTGCATTTCATTTCCACGCCGACGGAGCTTTGAAGACGGAGAATCCCTCCGGAAACGAAAAGAAAGAATACGATTACGATCCGAAGAATCCGGTTCCCACCATCGGCGGGCAAAACCTGATGGTGGACATGGGGCCCATGGATCAGCGAAGAGTTGAAGGACGCAGAGATGTCCTCGTTTTCACAACCGATGAATTGAACGAGCCGGTCGAGGTGACGGGGCAGATCACCGCGAAGCTTTTCGTCTCATCGGATTCTCCTGATACTGATTTCACGGTGAAACTTTGCGACGTTTATCCCGATGGCCGGTCGATGCTGGTAACGGATGGAATTCTACGGGCGAGGTACCGCGAGTCTTTTCGCAAGCCTGAGTTCATGAAGCCAGGAGAAGTTTATCCGATCGATGTCGATCTTTGGAGCACATCGATCATTTTCAACAAGGGTCATCGCATTCGTGTCGTCGTATCATCGAGCAATTTTCCCCGGTTCGATGCTAATCCGAATACCGGCAAGAACTCGTGGGAAGAGGGGGAGAAGCGGGTTGCTCGCAATTCGGTACATCTCTCCACTGACCATCCCTCGCACATCATTTTCCCTGTGATCGAGAAATCACCTGAGACGGCGAAATCAAAATAAGTTGTGTCTCGAAAGATCGCCCTCGGATCGATCGGTATACCGACTGTTAGGTAAATTCTTTTAACAAGGACCTCATTCGATTTGAGGCGGTTGGGAAAACAAGAAACGAAGATCGACCATGCAAAACAAGAGCAAGTACGCGGAGCATCTGATGCTTGATCTGGTACATCGGCCTCGTCGAAATCGTAAGAACGAAGTGTTTCGAGGATTCGCGCGAGAAACAAGCCTTTCCGCCGATCGATTCATCCTTCCGCTCTTCATTCATGAACTCGCGACCGATCATTCGATCGCTTCCATGCCTGGATGTTCGCGGCTCAGTCCGGAGAGCTTGCTTCGCGAAGCGGAGGGGGCCATCAAGGATGGCGTAAAAGCGATCGTTCTGTTCCCCGCACTTCCCGAGTCTCAAAAGTCATCGAAGGGGGAAGCCGCCTACGATTCCAAGGGGCTTGTCCCACGATCCA
>JAIEPU010000073.1 GCA_019748235.1 bacterium | reverse complement strand
CAAGTCCCCTTCTTCAACTCCTCGTTGAAAGCGTGCTTCAAGTAACTTCTGCACGTCCAGCCGACGCTTGTTCATTTCATGTTTGAGCGATTCCGCTTCATCAACGCCGGATGGAACACACTGCACGAGAAGACAGCCGCGTGGTCCACGTGGCTTGGTGACCAGATCGACCCCCAAACGAAGAAACTGCTCCGCGACGCCGCGACAGGTCGGTTCATCGAGAGCACTTCGTATCTCTGCCGCAGGCCCCGAGGCATAGCGATCCATCACCTTCCGAAAGAGAGATTCCTTGTTTCCGAATGCCGCATAAAGGCTGGGACGGTTGATCCCCATTGCTTTCGTCAATTCAGGTAGTGACGCACCTTCATATCCTTTTTCCCAAAATACCTGCATGGCCCGGTCCAATGCTTCGTCGGCGTCAAACTCTCGGGGCCGACCGACCGTCATAATTCATTCTCCTTTTTCACTGAAAGGTACATTCTTCTTTCCCCTCCCGCTTGGGGTGTCCGCTCCCCTATTCTGTACTGGACGATACATAACAGAGCGAAACCAAGGAATTCTAGTCATGTCGCAGAAACTTGTGGGAAAAGTAGCAGTCGTTACCGGAGCGTCCAAGGGAATTGGTGCGGCCATCGCCACGCACCTGGCGGCAGAGGGAGCTGCAATCGTCGTCAATTATGCCTCCAGTAAGTCCGGTGCCGATCGAGTGGTGAACGAAATCACTGGTCGAGGAGGGAAAGCGGTCGCCGTCCAAGGAGACATGTCCAAAGAATCGGACATCAAGCGTCTCTTTGAAGAGACGAAAAAGGCATTCGGGCGAGTGGATGTGCTCGTCAACAATGCTGGGGTTTACGAGTTCAGCCCCATTGAGGAGGCCACGGTCGAGCAGTATCACAAGATGTTCGATCTGAATGTTCTGGGCGTCTTACTGGCTACCCGCGAAGCGGTAAAGCACTTCGGTCCAGAGGGGGGCAGCATCATCAATATCAGCTCGGTTGCCGCTACGTCAAACTTACCCAACTCCTCCGTCTACAGCGCGACGAAAGCAGCGGTCGATTCCTTCACGCGAACGTTAGCGGCTGAGCTCGGTCCTCGAAAGATTCGCGTCAACGCCATCAGTCCAGGAATGGTTGAAACAGAAGGATTCCATTCGACGGGCATTGCCGAAAGCGACTTCCAAAAGCAAGTCGAATCGACCACACCCCTCGGAAGAATTGGTCAGCCGAACGATATAGCTCCCGCCGCCGTCTTTCTCGCTTCGCCGGATTCCGGATGGATCACGGGGCAATCGGTCTTGATCTCGGGCGGATCCCGATGAAGATGATCGAACAGGCGGAGGATTTTCCTCCGCTTGTTCGTTTCTTGGACATCATTTTTGAGATTCGTTTCGATCCAATCACTCCGTCACCAATTCACTTCGCCGTGCTAAACTTTGCCAACAGAGTCAAAGTATTGCCGTCGGGATGAAATCTGATGCCAGCGTTCGTCCAATCAATTGGCTTCGTTTTCACGATCTTTATCACTTCCACGATTCACGCTGAGACGAAGCTCGATTGGGAGCCCGAAAAGACCTGGGTCTTTGTGGTCGGACTTTTGGAATGGGAACACTCAGAGATTTACTCCTCGTTCCCCGAGGCAATGAAGGATCGTCGCGACGAGCAACTTGTCCGATTTTTTAAAGACGCCGGTGTACCGGGCGATCAGATCAATTATTTGAAAGATAAACAGGCGACGAAGAGGCGCATCGAGAAAGAGTTCGCGGACTTTTTGGATCAGACGGATGAAGATGACCTGCTCATCTTTTACTTCTGCGGGCATGGATCACGAAACCATCAAACGAGGCAGACATGGTTCGCCAACTATGACGCAGGGGAAGAAGACGACTCTGCCTGGAATGTGAAGCAGATCTTCAAGACGATCGAAGACCATTTCAGCGGCAGCCGCGCGCTGCTGCTGGCGGACTGTTGCCATTCCGGGGCACTTTATGATGAGGCGAAACGCCGAGCCGACTCAGATATCTCTTATGCTGTTATCACTTCCTCCTATTCACACAACACTTCGACAGGGCGATGGACATTTAGCGATGCGCTCATGTCGGGGCTTCGCGGAGATGGACTCGTCGATCTGAACGGCGACCATGTGATCGATTTTCAGGAACTCGCGCGGTTCAATGAGCTCGAACTCGCCTTCCTCGAAGGCCAGAAGTCGATGGCACATGCGACCGACGAATTTCCTCTTCGTGCGAGAATCTCACCATCGCAGGGTAACGTCCGACCGCGCGTCGGTCAGCGACTCGAAGTCCTGTACAAGGGGAAGTGGTTCAAGGCGAAATCGATCGATGCGGACGGGGATCAACTCAAAGTTCATTATGTGAATTATGGAAACTCTTGGGATGAATGGGTGGGGCCGGAACGAATACGACCCTACCAGCCCGCGCAATTCGCTCAAGGGGATAAAGTGGATGTCCGATGGGATCGCGACGGGAAATGGTATCACGCCACCGTGAGAGACGCCTGGTATGGCCTTCATCTCATCAAGTATGATGACGATTCATCTGAAGATGAATGGGTCGGCCCGCATGCCATTCGATTGAGGCAACGCTAGCCCACTACTCACTTGGAGGTCACTAACAGTCACCTCCCACGCTGGAAGCGATCAAGTTTAGGCAATCACGTCGCGGATGACGTGAGCCTCCTTCACGCCCGTGAGTTTGTGATCGAGGCCGCCATAGAAGTAAGTCAACTTGTCATGTTCGAGTCCCATCAAATGTAAGATGGTCGCGTGCAAATCTCGAATATGGTGACGCTTCTCGGTCGCTTGCATGCCGAGTTCATCGAGCTCGCCGTGCGAGTATCCCCCTTTCGATCCTCCCCCCGCCAGCCAGTAGAGGAATCCCTTGGGATTATGATCGCGACCGTGCATATCGTTTTCCGTGGTGGGTTGCCGGCCGAATTCTCCGCCCCAAACAACTAATGTTTCGTCGAGCAAGCCGCGCTGCTTCAGATCGGTGAGAAGAGCATCGATCGGCTTATCGATCTCCGGTCCGTGAATGGCCAAGTTCTCCTCGATTCCGTGATGAGCGTCCCAATTCTGTTGTTGGTGCCCTCCACCGGAATAGATTTGAACAAAGCGAGTTCCTCGCTCGATGAGGCGGCGCGCGATGAGACATTGCTTACCGAAATGGGACGGCCCCAAGGCCAACTTGTGATTCGTCGGCTTCGGGTCGTTGATTCCGTACATCTCCAGTGTGCGAGCATCCTCCCCTGCCAGATCCATCACCTCAGGGGCTGATGTCTGAAGCTGATAGGCGAGTTCATACGAAGCGATCCTCGCTTGAAGTTCAGAGTATCCGGGACGAGTCGCAAGATGCTCTCCATTAAAGGCGGCAAGCGTGTCGACTTGATCGCGCTGCATTTGTCGCGTGATGTTCGATTTCGGGGACAAATCGAGGATCGGATCTCCCTGATTTCGAAGGTGCGTCCCCTGATAAGCGGCGGGCATGTAGCCAGCCGTCCAATTCGCGGCTCCAGAAATCGGTCCACCGCGAGGATCGAGCATGACGACGTAACCGGGAAGGTTGTCATTCTCGCTTCCCAGACCATACGTCAACCATGATCCGATGGAGGGATGCCCCTGGATGATCTGTCCAGAGTTCATTTGGAGCATCGCCGAACCGTGTGCGAAGGTATCGGCATACAGACTCTTAATCAGACAGATCTCATCCATGTGCTTGGCGATATTTGGAAATGCATCACTGCACCACAGCCCCGATTCGCCATGCTGAGCAAACTTGCGTTTAGAGGCGAGAAGCTTCTTCTTCTGGAAACTATGCCGGCGAATTTCGATTTCGATCTCTTGCCCGTCACGCTTTTGTAATTCCGGTTTGTAGTCAAACGTATCGACGGAGGATGGTCCGCCGTACATGAACAGGAAGATGCAGCGTTTCGCCTTTGCCGCGAAATGCGGTGGCTTCATCGCCATGGGTGAAGCGTTCGCCGCGAGAGCCTTCGAGGCGAAGAATCCGTCGCGGTCAAGCATGCTTGCCAGCGCAACGCCGCCGAATCCAGCACCGGTTTGCCAGATGAATTCGCGTCGCGTCCCCATGCATCGCGAACATGGCAGTCCTGTAGAACCCATTTGCTACCTCAATCGTTGCGGCGAACTCTTACGAAAGCCAATCAATCGACGTAGACGAACTCGTTCGTGTTAAGAATGATTTTCGCCAAGCCCGCGAGAGCAAGTCGGTAATAGTCGTCCGCCGTGGGTGCCTCGACTTTCGTTGCGTTGTTTGTGATCCATTCACCGTTTTCGGTCACGACTCGAATAGGTCCGATCGCGGCCTGTGAACCGAAGGTTCGAAAGCCCACCTTTCCCGGCGGGAGTGGATTCGGATCGACAAAGACAGCCGTCGGTTGCTGATCGTAGTCGAGATAGACGCGCACCGAGTCCTTCACCAACTCGATTTTCAAGTGATGCCACTTCCCGACCTCGATTTTCATTGGAATGAAGACGGGCTGCGAATAGTTCTGTTCGTGCCGACCAATTCGAAGCTTGTCCGCTGCAATGTTGATGTTGTAGCCCCGGAATGCATCGAGCCCCTCGTGTACGTCGCTCACCCGAACGATGACCCCAGCGTCTCCTACCTCTGAGAGGAGCATCACCTCTGCCTCGACTAACCCGTCGGCAATTTCACCATCGGCCCAAATCGCCTTCGCTTCCTGGGTCAGTTCAACCTCAAGCGCTAAGTCCTTTCGGACATGCCATACACCGCTCGGCCGCTCCCATTGATCAAGCGGATCTTTCGACTTTTTCGTGATGCCCGCTTCCCTCCATCGATTCTCTTGTCGATCGAGGAATTCTCGGGAGCGTTCGACTTCGGCGTCGCTCGGATCTCGCTGATAGGCGAGTGAGAACAAAGCACGAATCTGCGACTCGCGATCACCCGGAAAATCGCGTATAAGACGTCGAGCGAATGATTGGGATTCATCCTCCATAAAGCTGCTATTGAGCCAAAGAAGCGCCTGTGGCGCGATCGTGGTCACGGAACGTGCCGCGATCGACTGATCAGGATTGGCCGAGTCAAAAGTATCGAGGATGGGAGCTTTCAACGTTCTCTTAACGAAGGTGTAAAGCCCTCGCCGTGCTTGCTGTGATTCAATCGACTTGCCCCAACCATTGCCGGGAATGGATTGAGTTGCCAACAACTCCTTGGGGAGTTCCGGGAAGTAGCCTCGTCCTCCCATCTCAAGATTCAATCGACCGTCGGCGGCAAGGACGGTGTCATGCATTGACTCGGCATCGAGCCGCCGCATCGTTTGCCGCCAGACAAGACGATTCTCAGGATCGATTTCGTTTCCCTTAGGGTTCTCGGCCTTCGACCCCTGTCGATAGGTAGCTGATTCCATCATGAGCCGATGCAGTCGCTTGAGCCGCCAATCATCATTCACCAAGTCCAGAGCGAGCCAATCAAGCAACTCGAGGTGTGACGGCTTGGAGCCGGTCTTTCCAAAATCGCTAGGAGTCGGAACGATCCCCATTCCGAAATGGTGCTGCCAAAGCCGATTCACGATCACTCGCGCGGTGAGGGGATTATTCTGGCTCGCCAGCCAATCCGCCAGCACTCGCCGACGACCGGCTGACTGGGCTCCTTCCTTCGGTGGCGGAATCTCGGGTGCGTATCCTCCCGATTGGCAGAGGACTTCGAGAAACTGAGGTTTTACCTCGGCACCCGGCGTTCGTGCATCGCCGCGAATGAGGATGTTGGTCGGTGGAGCGACCGTTCCACTCTCTCGAATCGCCAGTGCTTCTTCATTGGTCGACAGCTTTGCGAGCATCGAGAAGTCAGTTTTATTCCCCTCGTGCTTCTCGTACTCACGCACGTTTCGGAAGAAGGCCACCAACCCGTAATAGTCCTGCTGACGTATCGGATCGAATTTGTGATCGTGACATCGGGCACATCCAACCGTTAGGCCCAATACCGTCGAACCAGTTGTCGAGACCATGTCGTCGAGACACTCGAACGTCGCGTTTGCCTTGTCGTCGGGCTCATCGTCCCAGACTCCAAGTCTTGCGAATCCAGTGGCAATGATCGTCTCATCCGTTACGACATCGAGTTCGTCTCCCGCGATCTGTTCACGAATGAATTGGTCGTACGGCTTGTCGGCATTAAGCGAGTTGATGACATAATCACGGTATCGCCAGGCAAAAGGCTTTTCTGCATCCCGTTCATACCCATTGGTCTGCGCGAACCGTACCACATCCAGCCAATGCCTTCCCCATCGTTCGCCATAGTGGGGGCTGGCCAACAATTGATCGAGTAGTCGTTCGTAGGCGTCGGGACGATCGTCCGTGAGAAAGGCATCGACTTCGGCGCGATCAGGCGGAAGACCAATCAAATCGAAATACGCTCGGCGAATCAAATCACGTGGCGAGGCCGCCGACGAAGGCTGGATTCCCGTCTCTTTAAGCTTCGCACGAATGAATGAATCGATCGGATTTCGGGTTGAATCTAAGTCTTCAATGGTGGGTGGAGGAACCGGACGGGGTGGAACGAACGCCCAGAAGTTTCGCTCCTCGTCGGTGATCGGAGCATGATGACTTTTGGGAGTCACACTGGCGGCACTCGCGCCAGGCCAAGGAGCACCCATGCGAACCCATTCGGACAACAACGAGATTTTATCGTCATCGAGTTTGCCCGTCGGTGGCATCTCGAGCGACTCATACTTCACGGCATTGACGAGGAGACTTTCGTCAGGCTTCCCCGGTACGACGGCCGGCCCGGACTCGCCTCCATGAATGATCTTCTCAAGCGAGTCGAGTCGAAGTTCGCCACTGCTCTTGCCGGGACCGTGGCACTCGTAACAACTGTTCGCGAGGATAGGGCGGATCTTGGTCTCAAAGAAGTGAACCGCATCGGCGGAGGGTGTTGCCTTGACATCATTGGGGGAAAGGGGAGCGGCTAATTCTCCTCCCTGCAAAGGGACGACAGGATCATCACAGAAACCGCTGGAAACGACTAAACCGAAGGCGAGAACGATCCCCCAGACCGTCGTATCCATTCGGACATAAGTCACTGGCACCAAACGCATGTAGCCGAACTTCCCACCCCTTGCTGCTCCACCAATCATTCTCTCAAATGCCCGTTTGCCTCGCAATAAGCTTTGCGAATTCCCCAAAGGATCGATCACTTCGATCGACTCAAACCAGGCATTTTCGTCGTGTCAGGAGCTCATTTCGTCTCGAATTCGTAACAACCCGGGTGAATAAGCTTGAGAACATGGTCCGCACCCGCTAGAGAAAATCGCGACTGGATTCACACATCGATTGCCACTAACGAGAGATCGAGGGTCGCCATGCTTCGTTTTCCAATCGTCCTCTCCACGTTTCTCACAATTATGTTGCTCGGTTTACTGTGCGATCCGCTACGAGCGCAGGGAAAACTCGCTGTCCCAGAAAATGTAATTTTCACGCGGGACATTGAGTATGCCAATCCCGATGGACAGCACCTCAAACTCAACATCGCTCGGCCTAAGTCGACGAAGCGTCCGGCACCAGCCGTCGTCTGCATTCATGGGGGCGGCTTCCGCGCGGGTAATCGGGAACATCACGACCGTCTGTGTGTTGACCTCGCCGAACGGGGCTATGTGGCGGCGACTGTCAGTTATCGCCTCTCCCCCAAGTACAAGTTCCCGGCCGCCGTTCATGACGTGAAAGCGGCGGTCCGTTTTCTTCGGGCACATGCCGCGGAATACGGGATTGATGCGAAGCGGGTTGGCACCACCGGAGATTCCGCAGGGGGACACTTGGCCCTCTTCCTCGGTCTCACGGGAATCATTGATGATGAAAACGACGACAACAGAAATGATAATCGTGACCAATCGAGCGCGGTGAACTGTGTCGTCGACGTGTACGGTCCGACCGACTTCACGAAATCCTACGGCAAGAGCGTCGACGCGGCCGAGGTGTTACCTCTCTTCCTGGGTGGGAATCTGGAAACCGCTCGTCATCAGCATATCTTGGCCAGCCCATTGAATTGGGTCACACCTGACGCCGCTCCGACTTTGATCATTCATGGAACTGAGGACAAGTACGTCGCCTATGAACAAGCGACCTGGCTGATCGACAAGCTAAAGGCCATGGACGTTGACTCAGAACTCCTCACTTTGCAGGGTGCAGGACATGGCTTCAAGGGAGCCGATGCGGAAAAAGCACGCGCGGCGATGTTTGCCTTCTTTGATAAACATCTGACGCCGTAATTGATTCAACGATTCAACAACCCACTTTTGATGGAGAGGTTCATGCCAAGTTCAGATGCGGAAGAGATCATCCGATTGACACGAGAACTTTTATTCTCGATCGCAAACGCCGACTGGAAAGCGTACGAAGCACTGTGCGATTCGACTTTGACCTGTTTCGAGCCCGAAGCCGCGGGCCAGTTGATCGAGGGACTTGATTTCCACAAGTTCTACTTCCAGTTTGGCCCGGCGCGCGACGGCCATAACACCACGCTCTCTTCCCCACACGTTCGCATCGTCGGTGATGTTGCGATCATCTCTTATGTCCGCCTCAATCAACGGATCAATGACAAGAACGAACCCGTGGCCTCCGGCGTAGCGGAGACGCGCGTCTGGGAGAAAAAGAAAGATGGTTGGAAGCACATTCACTTTCATCGCTCAGGCATTTCGCTGAGCTAAGTCTGAGATAGAACGGAGGGGCGTGGCGCAACCGTTGCCACGCCTTTTTTTCGCTCGCCGTTATCATGAATCTCGCACTGGGAAAATAGAGCCGATGGCGTGTGGAACCCTTCCACGCGAAAAGCAATCGGCCCTCGAGCGACTGTCAATCCGCCGTAAACGCCGCAATTTCACAAGCCCGCTCATTCGGTTGTAGATCTGGGAATGACTTGTAGCTTTAACCATCCCGTTTGAAGATTCTTCGTTGAAAATCACGTCATTCAACCGAGCCAATACCTGCTAAGCCACGGCTCAAATTCAACTACAAAATCATTTGCCCAATAGACTTACATCAAACCAAAGAATCCACATCCGGCATTGGCACGGTGGTTGCTTTTGCTCTAAGGCATCAACCAAGACGCACAACGACGAACGGCTCAGGTGACTAACCCTGCGAGATAGGGAGTGACTCTCGTGCGAACCACAACCATCTTTACGAACGACTCGACCCAGACGAGCACCCAGTGTCAATGGCATGACAACGACCGAGTCGGACGAATGGAAGTGGATGCCGAGATGAGCGAACTTTGCACCATGACGAACGAATTGATGCTCACGCTCTGATCCTCGCGGAAGCCCGATTTGAAGCGGCAGGCGGCGAGCTGTCTCGTGTCGACTATCTCCACGACACACACCATGAACCCGATGCGAGACAGTTCGCCTTCGAACAAGAAAACAACGCTCTGACAGAGCAACGACGAAACAAGAACAGACGCCGACGACGGCAAACGAAAAGGAGTTCAACGATGAACGCAGACGACATTCTCATGGACATCGAGTTCGAACGTGGCTTCGACATGGATGATGACTACATGATGAACTACCGCGAGCGAAACGGCTCGTACAGCCTTGGCCGCGTGGAAGACGATCCTCAGATGGACCAGTTCGACGAGATGATGGACCTCGCTCGATCTCTCCGCCGCTAACAATGTACCTCAAGCGACGACGAGTGTGCCCCTGAATTCCAACGGAGCTTCTGAGCAACACCGACCGACGAGCAACCGACAAGCGAAGAAGGGATTCAGGGGAGCACTCTCGCTCCCCTTCTTTTGTTTCAACGATACTTCTTCATCACCTATCCGTGACTGTAACTTTTACGTCGAGACATGATGGCGGTTAAAACCTGCGAACCTGCTGTAACTGCATGTTGATGTGGTCGGTGACCGGCATGAACGCGCGATAGCGGTTCATCGGATTGCCGGAGATCTGTGAGTAGTCCTCAAGCGGGAAGAAGTAGATTCGAAGACCGGTGTAAAGAGAACCTCCCCCTCCCGTTCCAAAGTCCTTCGCCCCTTGCAGGAACCATGCTGCTTGCGCGGAGAGGCGATAGCTCATATACGATCCCGACATGAATCCTCCGGGTGAATCCGCCACGCCGACAAACACCATGACGTCGAATTCATTCGGAAACACGTGTCGATAGTAGAAGTTGACCTGCGAATTGGCTGATACCCTAAGTCTTGGTTCGTGCGGATCGTAAGAAATTTGAGAACCGAGCGGATACGCGAACCACAGCCCGAGTTCTCGGTCGCGTGCCAACGAGTAAGCCAATTGGCTGCGCATTTGGCCAGTGAAGAGTTTCGTGTTGGTGTCATAGACACCGTCGAAGCCGGTTCCCCAACTCAACCGTTCATAGATCGTCAACCGTTGATTGGGATCATTGCCCCACACAGCGCGGCGAAACGCACCGGCCCCCATCTGAGTGAGAACCTGGGGATAGGTCGTCGGCTCAAGTGTGATTCCGAATTGAACGCCGATCCCTTTCTCTTTCCAGAAGGGGGCAGACATCAGCAGGCTGTTGTACCAACCGTAAGCTGTCTCGTTGTCGTTCTTCGCATCACCGTTGTTCTGGACGACGCCTGGCGCGGTTTGGAACTCGAGGGTGCGTGGAATGCGGAACGGTCGATCTTCCGCGACACGATGCCACCAGGGAAGTTGATACTTCGCCAAGGGGCCGCTCTGAATGTCGAGATTTGGAAAAGGAGTGAGAGCTACTTGGCGATTGCCCGAAAGCCCGTCATCAGGGGACGGCAAATCGGTCTCACCCACCTGAGTCGGAATCGGCCACTCGGTGTAATCAACTCCCTGAACCTCTTCCTCGGCGAATGCGCCCCCCTCTGTTTCTTCGATCGGTAGATAGCCCATCGGCCCACGATCAGAGGGAGCGGCGTTCGGCGAATCCATATCTGGATCCGGCAAATCATTAGCAGGTACAGGAGGGACGGGAGGCGGCCCCGTTCTGCGCGGTATTCTATAACGAGGCGGCTCGGGATCGGAATTTCTCGAATTCGGATCAATCGGTGGAGGAAGATTCGGCAGCGAGTCGTCATCGGCCGCGCGGGGAACGATCGGCTCTTTCAGGTCATCAATCGAAGCAGCAGCATTAGATCGTTCAACCGCCCAGACCGTCGTCTCTTCTTTCTGCTTCGAAGCCACCTCGTCCTGGGACGATTTATTCTGCTTGGAACGAGTATGGACTTCCGTGATGTACGTTTTCAGCTTTTGACGCGGATCGGGCCGAGTCCGTTGAGCGAGCGCGGGGCGCAGCGGTTTCATCGCCAGAGGCTTGGGAGCCGCTTGCTTCTCCGCTGGTTCAGCCGCTACGATCGCGGTCAGTAACAGGACAGCCGTTACCGTCACTCGCTCTCCATACTCACTCCAGAACTCCGTGGGCACCCACTTTGCCGGCTCAATCAGAGAACCGGCTCCATGAGGAGCTCTCCTCGGCGCGCGGAGGTCCATATTCTGAAGATCGAGCGGCGCGGGGTTGGAAGTTAAGGAGAATGCCGCTTGTAGTGACTTTGCGTGTGAGTTGTTCGAACGAAACCAAATCCAGCGAGCAGAGGATTACCCATCTTGCGCATTCTCATCGCCCCTAACTCGTTCAAAGACTGCCTGACGGCGACCCAGGTTGCCCAAGCTATCGAAACAGGTATTCACCGAGCGGATCCTGGCATCGACACAATTCTCGTCCCCATGGCCGACGGAGGCCAGGGATCGGTGGATGCCGTCCTGCGGTCGACTGACGGCGAGCGTCGGACTATCTCTGTAATGGGTCCCCTAGGAACTCCCGTCCAGGGAGTACTTGCCTTACTCGATGAGGGGAAGACCGCTCTTTTCGAGATGGCGTCGGCTTCGGGTTTGGAACTCGTTCCGCTCGCGGAGCGCAATCCCATGCGGACGACGACATTCGGAACGGGTGAGCTCCTATGCGCCGCGCTCGATAACGGCGCTGAACGAGTCATTGTTGGAATCGGCGGAAGCGCCACGAACGACGGGGGCGCGGGAGCGGCTCAGGCACTCGGCTACGCCTTACTCGACAAAGAAGGAAATCCGATCGGACTCGGAGGAGGCAACCTTCATCACCTCGATCGAATCGACGTCACGAATGTCCATCCTCGATTGAAAGAGGTTTCCGTCGAGGTTGCGTGCGATGTAACCAATCCCTTCACCGGACTCGAAGGTGCCTCGCATGTCTATGGGCCTCAAAAGGGTGCCACTCCCGAAATGGTTCGCCAACTCGATGCGAATCTCGAACATCTTGCGCGAATCGTCGAACGGGATCTTGGCATTACCATCGATCAACCGGGCGCCGGAGCGGCAGGAGGTCTTGGGGGAGGACTGGTCGCGTTTGCTCATGCCAAGCTTCGTCGCGGAATCGAGCTCATCGCAGATGCGGTCCACCTTCGCGATCGAATGAAGGGTGTGGACCTCTGCATCACCGGCGAAGGGGCGATTGACGGTCAAAGTGCTTTTGGAAAGACAGCCGTCGGTGTGGCCAAAGTAGGCCGAGAACTGGGCATTCCCGTCGTCGCCGTTGCAGGGTCGCGGGGAAAGGATGCTCATCGGGTGATCGAAAGTGGCATCACCGCCTATTTCGATGTCACCCCCCGCCCGATCGGACTTGAGGAAGCTCTCGCGTCAGCGACGGAAAACATCGCGGAAACTGCCGAGCAGATCGTTCGGCTCTTTAACGCTGGTCGCATAAAATAGATTGGACTTGGAATAACACGAATTTCGGTGACATTGCCTTGTCACTTTTCTGATCAAGGATCCAAAAGCTCATGGGCGTTCCCATCGACATCACTTATACCGGCGATCTTCACTGCGAAGCGGTCCATGGACCGTCGAAGACAAAACTCTTCACTGACGCTCCCGTCGATAACGGCGGCAAGGGGGAATCATTCTCCCCTACTGATCTCGTCGCGACGGCTCTCGGCGCCTGCATGGTGACGATCATGGGAATCGTCGCTAAACGCGATCGCCTTGCGATCGAAGGGACTGAAGTCCACGTCGAAAAGGAAATGGTTCAACAACCCGAACGGCGCATCGGAACACTTCGCGTCAAAATTACCGTGAAGGGTGGAAAAGAGCTCGATCAAGCCCATCGAGACAAACTCGAGCGAGCGGCGCATACTTGCCCGGTTCACAAGAGTCTTCATCCAGACATTCAAACGCCCATCGAATTCATTTATGCATGAAACGTTTTGAAGTTACCGGAGTGCTGACGGCGGATTGAAGGCTCGCCAAAACTCTTGGCGGGCCTTTGCCGTTTCATCGGCCGGGCGACGAAGCGCCACGTCATCCACCCGTTTCGCGAGAAAATACTTTCGCGCCAACCAATCGAGGGACTCTCCCCCCCATTCTTCTCGAACCGCCAACTGCAGCATCCGCGAAAAACTCTCATCGGCCTGCTTGGCATTTCCCTGCCGGCTCTGGGCTAATCCCCGAATCAAGTATCCGTAGGTTTGTTGCGTGACATCTTCTCGATCGATCAGGTAACGAGCGAGAATGTCGATCGACTGAAATCGTTCTTCCGCCAAATACTTGTCGGTCAATTCCTGAGCGGCTCGAATCGTGTACTTGTCGTCCCCCGGATACTTGATGAGCACTGCCCAGAGTGCCCGTTCCTTCGACAAATCGTCCGTCGCGGTTCG
Source organism: bacterium (assembly GCA_019748235.1). Classification (GTDB taxonomy): domain Bacteria; phylum Planctomycetota; class Planctomycetia; order Kolteriales; family Kolteriaceae; genus JAIEPU01. The sequence continues at coordinate 1,837 of JAIEPU010000073.1, read as the reverse complement.
CGCATAGTTGAACTGCATGAAGCCGCTCTCTTGCGTCGGAACGTTATTGATGCTCGGAATAAGGAGCGGCGTCTCACGCATCCGCTTCACTCCATAGGCCGTCGTCGTTCCGAGTACGAGTGCAACGAGGAGCGTCGCCGCGATAACGAAGTATTGATAGGGAGGATGACTCGCGGCATATTTCGTCTGTCGCCACGCGAAACGAACCTTGCCGACAATCGACGTGTTCCGCTTCCCCCGAACGATCTCCTCGAATCCGGGCCACGGCTTAATGAGATGAAGATCACCCGCTTGCAGTCGTTCTAGATCCGCCAGGAGAGTCCCCGCCGTTTCGTAACGATCTTCCGGTTTCTTCGACATCATCCGAGCGATGATCGCTAAGAACTCCGGTCGAACGTCGGGGCGAATTTCGCGGAGGGGTTCTGCTTCGCCATGCACATGTTTAATGGCGACTGCCATCGCCGTCTCTCCGCGAAACGGCGGTTCTCCTGCAAGCATGTGATAACACATGATGCCGAGGGAATAGAGATCGCTCCGTGAATCGAGTTCATTCCCCTGAATTTGCTCAGGGCTCATGTAGAGCGGCGTCCCCATCGTCACGCCAGTCTGCGTCAGGCGAACGTCTTCCCCCCCGACTTGTCGCGCGAGTCCGAAGTCCGCAACCTTCACTTCGCCGCGGCGCGTGATGAGGACGTTCTCGGGCTTAATGTCGCGATGAATGATTCCGGCATCAGAAGCTTGTTGCAATGCGGACGCGACACGCATGCTGATGCGAAGAGCTGTCTCTTCCTCGAGCGGCCCGTGCCGATCGATGTACTGTCTCAGATTGATGCCTCGAACGTACTCAAAGGCGATGAAATGGAGACCTTCCTGTTCACCAATCGAATAAACCGAAACGATATGCGGATGGCTGATAGGAGCGATTGCTTTCGCCTCGGCCCGGAAACGCCGAAGGTACTGCTCATCGCGGGAAAGTTCGAAGCGAAGGATCTTGAGCGCGACCGCGCGCGGTAATGATATCTGCTGGGCGAGATAGACCTCTCCCATTCCCCCGAGGCCGATCAATCGTTCGAGCAGGAAATCGCCGATCTGGCGACCGACCAAGCTTCCAGGTTCGGGAGGCAAGAGCGGCAACGTCGATGGTGCCGACTCGCTCATCGCTGCTCCGAAGTTGAATGACTTTTAGTGAACAACCCGGCGTCGCCCGATACCTCGTGACGATGAGGGTGGATCGATCAGCCGTCCAGGCAGGCTAACCCGTACCAAATTAGTATCTCATTTTCGCCGCTTATTGCCAGCGATTGGAAAGATTCGTTCGACCTGTTTGAGGGAACGATGAATAGTTAGTAAGCATTCCGATCGCGCAGGACGCGGATAAAGGTCAACACAAGAATGCGGACGTCGAGCCAGATCGACCAATTCGCGATGTAATAGAGGTCATACTGGACTCTCTTTCGAAGAGATGTGTTCCCGCGCCAGCCGTTCACCTGTGCCCACCCGGTCATGCCGGCTTTCACGGCATGGCGGAGCATGTAACGAGGTATCGACTCTCTGAATTTCCCAATAAAGTGCGGCCGTTCCGGTCGGGGCCCGACCAGACTCATATCGCCGACGAGCACGTTCCAAAACTGCGGCAATTCGTCGAGACTGGTCTCACGCAGGAACGATCCCAAACGGGTTCGGCGTTGATCCCCTGGAGTCGCCCAAACGGGCCCTGTATCGCCCTCGGCATTCGCTCGCATCGTTCGGAATTTGATCATTCGGAAACGTCGGCCGTTCAGACCCATCCGTTCCTGGAAGTACAGGATCGGACCTCCGTCCGACATCTTGATGAGGA
>JAIEPU010000228.1 GCA_019748235.1 bacterium | reverse complement strand
GACGCCGGCACAAATCAGAGACGACCTCAAACGGCTTTCGATCGATCCATCAGCGAAGGGAAAAGAGGGGGCGACTCACACGACAAAAGTTTTGCCTTACCCTGGCGGTCGACATCCGCGAATCGGTTTTTTGGATGGAGCCGTCGATCCGCAGCGAGAGACGAAGTTCAGCGCGTTTTTGCCGTGGGATCAGTCGCAATACGTCGTCGTCGATTTGCCCGAGGCGATTTGGGTGGAGCAGGGGGCGGGGCGCGAGCTTCTTTACTTAGCTCATACGCATGTGCCGACCCTATGGGACAAACAGGGGATCAAGCTCGAACCGTTGGAATGGAAGCGTTCCACGGACGGTTCGCTTTCGATCGAGCGAAAACTGCCGAATGGCGTGTCATTTGGTGCCCGCGTCGTCCCGTCACGAGATGCTGTTCGGATGGAGCTTTGGCTGAGTAACGGGACAAAGGAGACTCTTCGCGGGCTGAAAGTGCAGAACTGCGTCATGCTCAAAGGGGCAAAGGAGTTTCATCAGCAAACGAACGATAACAAACTTTTCCAGTCGCCGTACGTGGCATGCCATAACGGGTCATCTGATCGCTGGATCATCACCGCCTGGGACCGCTGCGCCCGCGCGTGGGGGAATCCTCCCTGTCCTTGCCTCCACTCCGATCCCCAGTTTCCAGACACGCCGCCAGGCGAGACCAGCCGCCTCTTCGGTTGGCTCTCCTTTTATGAAGGAACGGATATTGAAGCCGAGCTAAATCGAATCGACCAGCTCCCGTGGCGGAAAGGATTGGAATAGAAGCGTTTCTAATGTTCTGTTCGATTATTCAAACAATTCATTGGGAGACGATACATGATATTTCTGATGCTATGCTCGATGATCCTAGGTGGTGTTGATGATTCACTGAGTGAAGCTGGACAACTCAACAACCTAGCTCAAGGTTACTCAAAAAACCGGTCGACGTTTTCACGCTTTATTTGTGAGTTTGATTATCGACGAAGGTCAAGAGCCCATTCGGTGACTGCTGCCATCGAGGGACGTAGCACTCCTCCAGTTGATCAACACCGCGGACGTTGGATCGTTGATGGTAATAAGGAGTGGTATTCGTTGATTCCACTGCCGAATCCGGATTCGATACCGCCGGAGGGTGGCGTATGCGTATTAGAGAATGATAACCACGTCTTGCTGGGTGAAGATCTTGCCGTGACGTATACCAAAAAACAACGCGTGGTGAATGTCTTTGATAGTCGCGATAAAGGATTTGGCATAAGGGTCTCTCCCTTTAACGTCGATCTGATGGGGCGGAATGAGTACTCGAACCCCTCGCGATACCTCAACGATTGTCTTAGTGGTCGATTCACGGGTCACTACCTCGGTGAGCAAGTTATCCAAGGGATGAATTGTGTCGTCGTGAAAGTTGACACTCCGATTGGCGTTGTCACATTCGGGTTCGATCCAACGAAGAACTTTGCTCTGCGGTACCAGGCAGATGATCGCAGGGATGCGGGACGAATCTATGAGGTATTCATCACCGATTATCAACCGGTCGGAGAAGCTTGGTTCCCGTTCAGGACGGTTGTCGTCTTGCGGCCAGGGAATGGAGCCGTGGAAGTGAACGAGATTAAGGTTACTTTGCTCGATACCGACACCGCGATTAAGGATGAAGAATTCAGATTCGACATCGACGCAAATACGAATATTGCAGTTGCCGAATTGCCCTATCAAAGGACGACTAGACAAAGAGAAACGATAACACTCCGTGACTTTCGAAGTCTTCTTGAAAAGTATTCAATCATTCCCCAGGAAACACACAAAGGCGACCGATAGCTCGGCCGCCTTGGGCGTGGATCGATGACCGTACCGAAGACATTACTTCTTTTCAGTCTTCGTTTCGGTGGTGGGGGAGATGTTCTTATTCGTCTGCGTTGCACATCCTTCGGCGAGCTTGCTCGCTTCCTCCCACTTCCCTGCTTTCATGTACTCGCAGATCTTTCGGGTGGCGTCGAATTCGTCGGACCGCATGTTCCCCTTTTCCTTGTTTCCTTGGGCGAGGGTGAGGACGCGGTCGGCGATCTTCGCATCTTTCTTCGCAATGGCTTGGCGGAGGGACTCGAGAAGTGGCTTGCCCGTCGAGCCAAAGGCGACGGGAGGTTCCCCGGCACAGCCCACGATGAAGACGGCCGACATGAGCACCAACGCGATTCTCTTGATCATGACCCACTACTCCCTTGGTTCAGTTGACTACTTTCAAGACGACGCGGGCATCGACGGGAATGATATCTTCGCCGATCTTCGCGGTACCGCGAATCGTCACTCCTCCTTTGTCGCCGACTGGCACGTCCGTGGCCACCTGAATCGGCAGGATCGTTTCACTGACATCACCTGGTAGGGTGATCTCGGGGCTCTGAATCCCCGCAATTCCAGGGGGAAGATTAAGCGACAATCGGATCGGGCCGGCATACCCGTTCTGCCGATTCACTTTTACCGCCAGGTTCAGGAACTGTCCCGGTTTGATGGAGGGTTCGCCGCTCCCTGGAGCGATTTCCGCCGGCCGTGGGACGACGGTGATTTCCACCGGCAAGCTCGGCTCGGCCACGTCAACGGGGTCCTTCTTTGCATTAGGATCGCTGGGTGTGCGGGTGAACGGAATCTTAGCCGTCCCCTTGAGATTGAAGGTGTAGGTTCCGGGCGGGGTCTCCGGCTTGAAATAGAGAGCGACTTGCCCTGCGTTTTGGCCGGGGGCGATTTCCGTCGTGCCATTATCGACGGTCGGCGGGAGATGTTGTCCCGTCAATGCTGCCAGTTTATCCGTGAAGTCAGCCCATTTTCGTTCGAGTTCGGCATTCACTACCAGAAGTGAGCCTTGTCCGATCTTGAGATGGGCGGGCTTCGTCTTCAACAAGTAGGGTGCCGTTCCCCTCACCGCGACGCAGGTGCTTCGGGTCAAACGGGCCCGACGTGGTGTATTCCCCCCCGCCGGCCAAAGGATCGTGGCGGAACGGGCCTTTCGTTTCAACGTCTTCTCGCCGACAGTCGAAGTACCGACGACCTCGAGCGTTCCAGTGAATTCCGGTGCATCCGCCGCGGCGGTGAGGACCAGTGGAGCTTCCGTCGCCCCCGGTCCGATCACGATCGGTTCGGCCTTGAGTGAGGGGGGTAGGCCTTCGACGCTGACACGAATCTCCCCAGCGAATCCACCACGACGAAGAGCATAGACCACCGCCTCAGTGGTTCCTCCCGCTCGAACGAGTAGAGAGGAAGAGTTCGAAAGTTCAGAGGGGGCGACCATCAAACGAAAATCCGGCTCGGGAGGAGCAATCTGGATTCGATAGACGAAACGAGCATCCCCCCGGCTCTCCGCAAAACGATCACCTACGTCCAGCAAATAGTCTCCATCCGCCGGGACAGTGAAACGAAGAGAAGGGTCATGCGTGCTCGTGATGTAGGAGAGACCTCCGACACTCGCGCCGTTGTCGTCCGATTCCGCAATGTCTTGTGTCGTGATCTGGCCATTCTCGGCATTCGTTCCGGTGATTCGACGAAGGAGGAGCGACAGATCTGCCGGGAACCCGGCCTGCTCGCTCAGCGTTTGGATATCGATGACTTGATCCTTCTTCGCGCTGAAGCGATAGACATCGTGATCACCGACCCGATCGCATCGTCCCACGATTTCGCTCGGCCAGTTGACCACTTGCGCTTGAGCATCGGTATCATTCGGCTCCGCTTCAATCACCACCGGCTGACGACTGACGCCGATGACAACGGGCAAACTGTTCGCCACGCGAACGGCGAAACCATCTTCGACGGCTTGTCGAGGTTGCAAGTATGTATCGGCGACGAGAATCGTCGAGTCCTCCATTCCAGGAGCGGCGACTGCTAATGGAGCCTGCTCCATCGGTCGACCTTGAACCTCGACCTTTTCCATCGGCTGACTTCCGGGGAGATTTCGACCCACCAGTTTCAGTTCGGCTTGTTGACCGGCAGCCACGACGGGGGGAAATGCGTAATCGATGACCGGCTGCTTGTGCAATGCCAGGCGATAGAAGTAGGGCGTTCCGCCGTTATAGATCAAGTCATGGACACGGACGCGGTATTCCCCTGCCGCGGGGGCGACGAAATCGATACGAGGATCTTTTCCCTCATATCCATTCGATAGCGCGATCGCCCGCCCCTCGGGACTGAACAGCGTCAATACGCCGTCAAGCTGAGAGTCGATCCGTTCGCCAAAACAATCAATGACAAGTGGCTGACCTGCTTCGAGAGTAACAGCGTAATAGTCGACATCGGTTCGGCTCGATATCGTTCCATTGACGACTGAATCGACGGCGACTTTCTGTGCCTGTTCGATCAAATTGTTCGGCTCGAGTTCAACGACTTCAGCAAGAGGACTCACGACGAAAGTGCGGGGGTTGCTGATTCCCCATTGGCCGATCGCGCGAACATCAATCGGGCCGATCGGAACATCGGCCGCAACCGTGATTCGGAACTTGAGTCCTTCCAAATGAGCCGCTGTTACTCCGGGCCGACTAAAGTAAAGCTGAGTCGCCCCTTCAAGATCGGAACCTTCGATCGTCACATCGACTGAAGTTCCTTGTTTCGCTCCCATTGGAAAAACGGTGTTCAGGCGTGCGAGCGGAAGATCTGCAAACGCCAGCTGGCAAGCGATCATCATGATGAGTGAGGTGATTGCGGCACGAGTACGAAGATAGATAGAGAGAGTGCGCCATCCATCATTGACAGATGGCATAAACGTCGAGACTGTTCGTCGAATCGAAACCATGAAATCCCCTCGTCATCAGGATGAGAGCAGAAAATCCGATCCACTTGCTGGCGTCGGCGTAATGGCAAGATAGATTTTGAACGGTAGCGACGCAACTTGTCCCTTCAACGATGTGCGTTCTACCATCCCGTCTATGAACCCCTTTTCGGGCCTTTGGTCAGGCCATCGATTGAACATTGATTCGTCAATGTTCGATACGAGAGCTTGCCGTCGACAGATGCAATTGTCGGCGAATGAAGGCTTTTTGTGGCAATTCAAAGAGAATCCCGTCACCTTTGGCTCTCACTCTTGAGAGCCACTTGATGTCCCTTCACGGACTATTCAAGGACGAGCAGGTATGCGGGAATGCACATCATTTCTTTTTGATATTGCCGATTGTCGAGTCATTTCATCCAACAACGATTGGCAACAACGTGATTGATACCCTCGATACCCGTTGTCCACGCATTCGGCTTTGTTCCACCGCGCCTGAGCGCATGCACGACATTCGCTCGATGCTCGACATCGCCAACTATGATACCTCTTTTTGCCCCTTAAGTGTCGATCGATTGGAACTCGAGGGCATTGATGACCTTGATCTCGTGTTGATTGAAGGACCCGCCTCCGCGGAGGAACGAGTTCTCGACTTCTGTCGACAGTTTCGCCATCGCCTCAATAATCGATTCGTCCCGCTCATTTTTGTGACAGATGATCACGATCACGTTCTTCGCGCGTTCAGTAGTCGTATCGGCACCGATGGGTATCTTGTGCGTCCGTTTGATCCCGTTGTTTTGTTATCGCAAGTCCAGGCACTTCTTCGAATCAAGTTCCTGCAGGATCAGGTGGTCGAACAGTCCCGAGAAATCGAACAAGCGCATCAGCAACTTCATCGCGCCTATCAACAGGTCGATCAAGAGCTGGAACTCGCCGGCCGCATTCAGCAAAGTTTTTTGCCGCGTGATTTGCCGAATGACGAGGCAATCCGATTCGGCGTGAAGATGTCCGTTTTCGGACAAGTGAGTGGCGACATTTATGATGTGGTCCGTTTGAACAAGCGTCAAACGGCCTTCTATCTAGCCGACGCAATGGGACATGGTGTCCCCGCCGGACTGCTTACTATTTTCGTGAAGAAGGGAGTTCAACTTCGGGAAACGATCGATTCCACCGAGCGGATTCTTACTCCAGGTGACGCGATGGAACGACTCAACCGGGACATCGTGAGGCAGGACTTGTCGGAAAATCCCTTCATCACGATGGCGTATTGCACCTTCGACCAAGTGACGCGCGAACTTCAGTTCGCACGAGGGGGGCACCCCTATCCACTGCTCATTCCTCCAAAAGGACCCATTCAAGAGTTGAAGGCAGAGGGAACGTTGCTCGGCGTGTTCGAGACGGACTACGAAACGCAGCGTCATACCCTGCAGCCAGGGGATAAAGTTTTGCTTTACACCGACGGCATCGACTGTGCTCGCTTCGGTGGGGAGAAGCAAGGGAATGACTCTTTCCGTGCCTGCTTGAACGAGCATCGAGGACGCCCCATTCAGGAATTGATCAATCGGGTCTTCGATGACCTGTTCCCGGATGGCCAAATAGACGACGACTTCACACTCGTCGGGATGGAATGTGTCGATACCACTCGGATAAACTCACTCGGAACTACCTGATTCGTACTTCTCCCTCCTGTTGAAAAGCCTGATACGATAGGATGGTAACAGGGCCGGCCGATTTCGGCTGGTCCTGTCGCATGGTCACCCTCACTGGATGTAGAGCCGTTCCGGTGCCCAACGTACTGGAGATGTTGAAGAATCGCGGGAACGGCCCCGGACGGGGCGCGTCCACTGCTCCAACTTCCTATCGCGTAAAATGTCTCTGTGGAGAAACGGTCGAAGGTTATCGACAGAACGAATATCAAACGCTGACATGTCCTAGTTGCCAGGGGACTATCTTTGTCTTGGGAGACAGTCCCCTCCTGTCGCCCGATCCTCCGCAACCTCCGCCAGTGAATCGTTCTGACTTGAAAGCCGTCCATTCTTTTGTTCGTCGCCGTTCCCTCCGAGGCCGATTACGATTGGCTCGTGCGGGGGTCGCCCGTTTCCGAAAGGGAACGGCCGCTCGTGTGAAACGATTATTCGCCATTCGAAATCTGGTCATCGTCGCGGTGTTGTTGATTGTTTCATTCACGGCCTACCGTCAACTCAAGATTCGAAGTGAGCAACTCACCCGCGCGGAAGTCGACCGATTGAGCCATGCCGGAATGATCGCTCTCGAAGCGGGCGAAATTCCCGATGCGGAAGAGAAACTCTCTCAAGCCGTTGCATGGATGAATCACACAAAACAGCCTGAACAGGATTGGGAGGCGATTCGTCATGTCGCCGCGGAAACAAATGCGGCCTGCCGAATGTTGCAACAACCACTGGATATGGCGCTCACGTTCGTCGCTGGAGACATGAGTGGACGACAAAGTCAGATTGCGGGTAAAGGATTATTGCTCGACGTCGTCGTCACGTCGACCGACGATGGCGGGTGGAGTTGTGATCTGGTGACATTCGTCAATAATGAGGTAGTGCCGATTCGATTCCCTCGCGAATCACTTTACAGGGAATCTTCGTTTTCCGCACCTACCAGAGTGCTCCTGTTTGCTCGCCTTTCCTCTCTCCAGAAGACTGATCGCGAATGGTCGTTGAGTTTCGAACCAAAATCGGTCGTGTTGATCACGCAGGCATCGTTGCTCGCTTACTTGGGTGTTGCCGACAAAGAATCGCAAGACCTCGTGAAACAGCAAGTCAAAGTCCTCGATCCTCTGGAGAGGGAATGACATGTTGATCTGGATGATAACGATGGCGATCTCCGCGCCACAAGTCGTTGAGCCGGACCAGATCAACCGGCGGCTGAGTGGCCAGGTGATTCAAGTCAAAGACGTGGTCACGAGCGTGCTCGGTACGGGTGATGCCAGACAGTTCCGGCTGAAGCGAGCGGGCAACGTGATTTTCAGAGTCGGCGAGCGCGGTCCTGCCGAACTGCGAGGGAATGTCGCGGTGACAGGGACTGTTCAAGCCGACGGATCACAGATTATCGTCGATGTCCAGTCAGTGAACCTTTTGCCCTCTGATGTCGACCAATTCGAAAGCCGAGCCAAGAAGATCAAGGAAGGAGACTTCGCCGCGTGGTACGAACTCGCCGATTGGGCAAGACAACGCTTCCGGCTGTACAACGATTCCAAGATGAAGGAAAACTCCCTGGCCGCATATGCCAAGGGATTAAAGGTCGAACGACAAGCGGCAACAGGAGATATCGAGAAGATTCGATCGCTCCGTCGTCGCCTTCAAGATCAAGACTATCTTCCAACGCCTGATTTTGCGGACATTGATCACGAACTTCTTTGGGTTCAGCTGGAAGAGAAAAATCCAAAGTCTCCCCCGGAAATCAATTCGTTTGCTGACGAGATCGCCAAGATCCTTCGAGGAAATGCGGCACTGCCGACGACCCTTAGTCATCAACAACGAGAAGCGTACGATCGTGATCCGATTCGTACGTATACGAACCAAAAGGAAGCGGATCGCCCCTCGTTTGCTCGTTTTTGGGAGATGAAGCTTCGTCGCCGTGCGATTGAAGAGCAAGTTCAATCAGGTGAGTTGAATGCCTATCAGGCGGCTGATGAAGCTGCTCGGCTCATTAGCGATTATCCTGAAGTGGAGAAGGGTTGGCTCGAGAAGGCGGTTCAAAAGGATGAGCAGCAGCTTATAAGGCTTCGTCGACGCGATGTGGAATGGATGACCGACCATTTGAAGGATCGCCTGAAAGAGCCGGGTCGCTCAGATAAGATTCGCCGCACTTGGCTCACGATGATGGAAGATCGCATCCGGAAAAAGGAGAGCGAGAATGCGGACGAGTCGAAGCGAGCTGGCCGATCGAATTATCCGCAGGATGCTCGGGCTCGCTACGATCTGGCGATGATCATTTTGGAGTGGTACCCGGACGACAAGGAATTAGATTCCCACGCCGCGGAGTTATTGATTGAAGCCGTCAAAATCGAACCGAACTATGAACAAGCGGGGGACGTTCTGAGGCGACTCGGCTATTTCAGGGAATCGTCGGGGAATTGGCTGACTCCCGAGCAAGCTGCCAATGTCAAGATCGGCGAAAATCAGCCGCGTACGGTCGACATTGGAATGGATGAGGAGATGGTCCAGAAAATTCTCGGGAATCCCGATGTTCGTGCGCGTGTCGTAACGGGACCACGACAAGAGCAAATGCAGTGGGCATATCGTTCTCTGGATCGCGCCGTCTATGTGCAGTTCGAGCGGAATAGAGATAGCCAATGGCGCGTCAGCTCTATTCACGGAGGCAGCGCACGTCAGGCGAGTGAACCAACACCATAAACGATTATCTCACGTCGAATAGATCCAGCGTCCAATCCATAGCGCTGGGATCAAGTGCGCGAGCACGACAAGACTCGGCAGCGGCCCCGCAAATGTCGCGCAGGTGGCGGCATTGATCACGATAATTCCGAGTACAGCCGTCTTCACGGCCCGCTGAATCGTTTGCGGATGAGGTGCGGAAATGGCGGGAATTGCTCGAATCGACAGTAGAATCGCAAAGCCCGTCAGTAGGACGATTCCGAGTATGGAAAAGTGACCCGCCATGACCCAAATCACGAAGTGGAAGAGGAATGCGACGAGCATTACTCCCCCCCCCGAAATCAAGATCGATCGGGGAGAAGTGCCCGCTTCGCGGCGCGCAAAGAGAGTCACACCGGTGATATAAATGCCATTGGCGAGAGCGACATAGATTCCCCAATCGGGTGAATTACTCACACCCAGAATATGCCGCGCGATGACGACTCCCAGGATCAAATTCAATGAGCGGCAAAGTCCCATCATCGCGGGCGCGATGGGAAGTCGCTTGAGCGCGCCGTCGTAAAGAAGAATGGATCCGGAAAGAAGGATCGAAACGAGGCCTGCCTTCCAACTTGCAACGAAACAGAACGCGATCCCAAGGATCATCATGAGTGCGCCTAGGAGAAACGCGCTCGATCGCGAGATAGCCCCAGAGGGAATCGGGCGAGCGGGACGTTCACGGGCATCGGCAGCGAAGTCGAAGTAATCGTTCCATATCATCCCCGACGCATAGAGAAGACAACTCCCCAATAGAACGATCGCGAGCGTCCCAGAAAAAGGTACTGAGCCCGCCGCGACAGCGAAGCCGGCCATCACATCAGGAGGTGCGGAAAATACGTTCGGCAAGCGAATGAGTCGAGCAAACTGAGTCCGAAGCGGAACAGTGTTTCCTAAATGCTTTGCCAAAGGAGTTACATCGGGCATGGATGGGCCTTAGTTCAGAAATGGGGTTCCGTCACTGCTTTTGGGATCACTTCTCTTTTGGTTGATCTCATCCATCGCTTGTTCGACCACGCGGTTCGTTTCGACGGGGACGGAATAGGCCTCCGTGAACCAGCCATTGAGGTCGACATTACGACAACGATCGCTGCAAAAAGGAAACGTGACGGGGTATTCACCTCCCGCTTGTTTCACCTCCGCACCACAGGTCGGACATGTCAACTTCTTCATGCCTCACCACCCATCATTCGCTAGATCACTTTGCTTTGGATATGGACATCAGAAACGGAATAGAAGCATTATAGAAGAGAGATGAGCGCGAAAAGGAGATTGCGAATTTGATCTCTCCGTCACTGTCGTCCTGGGTCAATGCAATTGAAGAAGATGGTTTCGTGGTCTTGCCTTCGATTTTCGATGCAAATCAACTTGCACAGATGAGATCGGAGATCACGGCCGGTTTTGCGAACAATGAGCATTCGGCGAGCGCCGTCAAACGCCGGAATGGAACCATGGTGGCCGCCCGAAATGTTCTGGAATGGATGCCGTCCGCATCGACCGTCTGGAATGTGCCCCCGATCCTCGAATTGTTGAGACGCTTGCTCGGAAGTGACTTCGGATTAGTGCGTGCGCTTTATTTCGACAAGCCGCCGGGACAAAGCTGGGTCTTGCCCTGGCACAAAGACTCGACGATTGCAGTTGTCGACAATGAGCTGGCGAGCGATTCCTTCACCCACCCAACGATTAAGGCTGGCGTTCCGCATGTCGAGGCGCCGCCTGAGTTACTCGAGAGAATGTTGACTTTGCGTATCTTCTTGGATGATGTCACCGAGGAGAACGGGCCATTACGAGTGCAGCCCGGATCTCACCGATCAAGTGAGTCGGTCGAGAGTGTCACGGCAAATGTTCAACTGGTTCTGGGACGAGCAGGTGATGTTTTGGCCATGCGGCCACTCCTGACTCATAGCAGTGGCCATTCGAAACCAGATTCAAAGATGAATCGTCGAACACTGCATCTCGAGTTCGCTGCCGATCGTCAACTACCTGATGGTTACGACTGGCATCGTTTTGTTGCGGTGAACGAGTGAAACGAAAACGCATCATGATTTTCGTACATGATGCGCTTCTTCAGATCGTTTTTGAGTACCGATTTAATGAGAACTCGCTGGCGTTTCGGCGGGAGCGGTCGCCGTCGCTTTGGCCGGGCTTTCCGCCCTCGCCTTGCTGTAAAGAACGAGTCCCGCTCCCACGGCGGCCATCACGAGGCCTACAAAGAACAAAATGCCGGGAGACTTAGCGGGGGGGTGCCAAGCCATCGAAACGATCGCGTTGACGATCGGTGCCCCGGCGAAGACGAGTGGGGGAACGTACATCGGCGTCCCTCCATTTTTCATCGCAAAGATGATGCAGAGAGCGCCGGCCGCTCCCATCGCACCCGCGATCGTGGCGAACGTGGTCCCACGCACGTTGAACGTCGTTTCCTCCGCCCCTGTCCCCCAAAGGAAGATACCTGGGATAAGAACAGCGGTGATGCAGTAAGCAACACCGACGCAGATAAAGGCGCGGAGAGGACCCTTGGGAGGCTTGCCTCCACCGAGCTCCTTTTGTCCTTCGTGGAGAAGAGGAACGTAGCTACCCCAGGAAAGAGCCGCTCCGATCACAAACGCGAGCCACAACATCTTCATCCCTGCCTTCCTTCCTTTGGTGTCCCGAACCCGAGAAGCGTTACCCGAGAGATACGATTTTCGGACCAATCAGGCATGAGTGGCATCGCGCCGTTTTTGCCTCACTTCTCCATTTTTCACGATTCGCCAATTACCCTTCTCGAATCCCCCGGATTTTGAATAAGTCCGACTTGAATCATTTCCGCGAAAATGTTTTGGAGAGCTTCAATCTCCAAGGGATGGCATCCGAGACTTTCACCCGAGCAGGTTCGCCTGCGCGAGAGCGGGGAAATTATTCCCCTGAGTGGTTTGGTGGATCACTCTCATTCGACCTTCGCGCGGGAGGCAACGAACGGAAGACGACAGGCGAGCCGCTTGTCGTACGGTGAGGCGGGAATGCGGTCGGCTTTGATTGCTCTAGGAATGGCAGTTCTCGTCAACGCCTTGCTAGCGGCTGGTTCGGCGATGCCGGACGCGTCGTACGAAGCAGAGGTGGTCGGGAGCGACGCCTACATTTTTTCAGGGCCGGGAACGAATTTTTATCCCACCGCCATACTCAAAGCAGGCCAGGTTGTTACCATCTCTGGCTCTGCGACCGACGAATGGTATGCCATCCTTCCTCCGACCGACAGCTTCAGTTGGATCGAGGCGACCCGTGTGAAAGAGAACACGGACGGATCGGCCACCGTCGATTTGGACCAGACCAGTGTGTATGTCGGTAGTTCACTCAGCGACGGACATCATGTCCGTCAATTGACGCTGAGTAAGGGAGACGTCATTCACGTCATTGACGAACAGCAGCTCAACGGTCCGTCTGGTCCGGCTCGTTGGTTTAAGATCCTCCCGGTATCGGGGGAGAAAAGATACATCAAAGCGACTTCGGTGCGCACGCCGCAAGTGGGAGGCGCTCCCGAATTACGCTTAACGCCTCAAACGGGCCTTGGCGCTTCCGCTCCGGTACAGGCACCGAGCAATCTCCCGATTGCCGCTCGCGTCGGAACGCGAATCATACCCGCCGCGGAACCGCTTCAGCGAGCGGCTACCTCATGGTCTGGTCAAACGACTGCCGTTGCGACGACGGCAAAGTCGGTGACGCCTGTTTCGTTCAAGATCGATGCGACGACCCCGTTTGCGGATCAGGTTTCGTCCCTGAAAATGCAGCTTACGCAGATGCGATCGAGCCTCCCTGATACGTGGGATCTCGATTCCGCAAAAAAGGCGATTGATGGACTAGCAAAAGAAGCGAAAACAGATGCCGACCGCGCTCAAGTACAACGCCTGAGTCAGACCGAGGCGCAGATGCGACAGCTATTGGCCAAGTATCAGTCGATAGCTTCCCGCCGAGATGTTTTCCTGCAACAAGACAAGGACCTCGCCAACAAGCTCCAGCAGATTCGTCGAACCTCGGGCACGCTCGTCGCCAGCTACGACGCGCAGGGATTTCTCCGCCGTTCGACGGTCAGCATCGACAACCAGTTGACGTACGTTATTGAAGACGCCGCAGGGCAACCGTCGCATTACGTTAACTTCGCGCCAGGTTTGGCGGGGGAAGGCTACGTCGGCAAGAAGGTCGGTCTCACAGGGAAGGTGAGCAAGCGGGATCACGTTCCCATACCACGAATCATCGTCGAGCAAGTTACTGCCCTCGAATAAGTAATTTCTCCGCGGAGAGAGTTGCGAGTTGGCCGTCGAAGGGGACTCGCAAGGAAGACATGTCCCACCGGGGACCCAATGGAAGGAAGGATGAGATGAACGGTGTCATTCGCTCAATGAGTGCATGGACGATACTCGTTACTTGCATGGTGGGATGCGAACATATCGGCGTCCGTGTCGATGCTCCCAAGCTTCCCACTCCTCCTACCGCGGAAAATGATTTGGTCCGCGCCGAATATGTTTCGATGCTGGGGCCGGAGTCCGGCAAGGGAATCATCGCCATCCGAATGACGAATAAAACGGATAAGCCCATCATGCTCGGCGGAAGCCAGGGCGCGGACATTCCCACCAAAGATAAGAACAAAGCCTGGCTGGCTTATCGAGGGAGTGAAGACTTGAAGCGTTTTGCCAAGACGGATATGTCTCTCGAGTTCCAGGGGGCCGATGCCTTACTGTCGGTCAAGGCTCCTCCTGAAGGAGTCACCGAACTTGGTCCGAATCAATCTCGGCTTGTGCTCGTCGCGTATCAAATGGCCGACGGCTCCAAGGATCTTTCGATCGATCTCTCGCCCGTCGTTTCCTCAAGCTCAGTCCATGGTCCCAGTGGACAGCTTCGAACGCTGGACATGACGATCGCGATTCTCGATCGTCCGACGATCGCACAGCAGGCGAAAGACCTGATCAATCAAACGAAGGTCGGCCTACAGCTTGGTGGTAACGATACCACCAAGAAATAGTTCCTCTTCATACTTGATGAGAGATGGCTTGCTCATTCGTGAGAGGAGCGAGAGGGGAAAATGAAAGGAAAACCCGAGGGGAGAGTCTACCTCTCCCTCGGGGGCCTAACGGTCACACGTCGTGCTCTTGGATCTCGCGAATTACTTCACGACCTTCACTGCGGGCGGCGCCCATGAGCCATCAATGATCGATGGCTTGGTCTCTTGTGGCCAATAAAGCCTCAGCATGAGGATGAATTGCCCGGCGGGAGCGGGGAGCCAATTCGATTCCTTATCCTTGCCCGGTGACTCGTGTTGAATGTAGAGGTCCAGCGAACCGTCCTCGTTGTATTTCAGAGCATTACGAGGACTGACCGTGTATCGGTTAAGAGGGTTTTCGACGAAGAAATAGTTAGCATCGTACATCGTTAAGGACCAGAAGCCTTTCGCGGGAGGCGTTTGTCCTTTCGGAAAATGCATCACGTATTTGTTCGCCCCGTCATAAGGCTTGCCGTCTCCGTCGACCATGGAGGTCGGATAGACGGCGTCTTGGGGACGATTGGCACCAAGGCCGATGGCGGTCACAAATGCTCGCTGAAGGTAATTGGTTCCATAGAGGCCGGTCTTTGTCATGACTTGCCAGCCGTTGACGTCGATTCCGGCATTCTTGAAATAACCCATGATCTTTGCTTGAGCAGCCTTGGGAACTTCCTGCAGACCTCTTGCCACCGCAGGATCAAGTTTGCTTACATCGAAGCGTTGACCCGGAACAATGCCGATCTTCGCCATCTTTTCGATCATAGAGGCATCCGCCTCCGCCGGTGGATTGTCCTTCATCAGCATCGCCAAGGTGTTGAAGTAGGTGGAAACATCCATTCGGTGAACTTGATCTCTCACCGGTGTTTTCGAATCGATCGAAGGATCGACAGTACCCATCGGGGGCGTATAGGTCTTGCCATACGCGCTCAAAGGAACGACAGAGTACTTGTCTTGGATCGCATGAACCAACTTGTAGTCTTCAGGCGTACCGGTGCAGTAGGTTCGACCAAGAATCCAAACGATGCTTGTGGGTGATTTGAGTTCGGTCACTCCGTCCGGCACATCACCCTTCCATCCAGGACCGGTGATGAGATACTTCTGCGCCTTGGTCCCAGTGGTCCGCTTTCCAGGGACTTCAAAGACGTCGGTCCATCCAGATAACATGGGCATCA
>JAIEPU010000045.1 GCA_019748235.1 bacterium | reverse complement strand
TCGGTGCGACACCCACGGTCGTTCTTCCTAAACTTGGGAAGTAATGGTCTCCATGTGACGTCCAGGGAAATGACGTGGCACCTAATACGATTCTCTTTCCGCTGGTCGAATACTGGTGGATCTACCTTGGCTTCGTGATCTTCGTGCTAACGATGCTCGCGATGGACCTGGGTGTACTTCACCGTAAGGCGCACACCGTCTCGATGCGTGAGGCGGTCCTCTGGACGATCGGCTGCATCATCCTGGCCCTCCTGTTCAATCTCGGCTTGTACCTTTATTGTCGATGGAGCTTTCCCTCACATCCCGCCCTTGCTGGCCTTGACCCCATTGCTCAAGCCGCGATGGCAAAGAAAATCGCCCTCGAATTCCTGACCGGATACGTGGTGGAGAAGTCGCTTGCGATCGACAACATCTTCGTGTTCGTCGTCGTCTTTTCGTTCTTTGGAATTCCGGCGCAATACCAGCATCGGGTGCTTCATTTGGGGATTATTGGAGCCCTCGTCTTTCGGGCGATCTTCATCGCGCTGGGTACTCTGTTGTTACAGTACAGCTTTGTCGTCCTCATCTTTGGGGCGTTTTTGATCTTCACCGGCATCAAGATGATCTTTTCGGACAACGAGCAGATCGATCCGTCGAAGAATTTCGTGCTACGATTGCTCAAACGATTCCTTCCGGTGACACCGGAAATCCACGGATCGAAGTTCTTTATCAATCAAGCGGGGAAGTGGGTGGCGACCCCACTCTTTATCGCGCTGGTGTTTCTGGAATTCACAGACATTCTCTTCGCCGTCGATTCAGTCCCGGCTATTTTCGCCATCACGAAAGAGCCGCTCATCATCTTCACGTCCAATATCTTCGCGATCCTCAGCTTGCGTTCCCTTTATTTTCTGTTGGCGGGCTCCGTCGATAAGTTCCATCTGTTGCAGTACGGACTGGCCGCGGTCCTCATCTTCGTCGGCCTCAAGATGCTTTGGCTCAACGATCTCTTTCATGGTGAATTCCCAGTGACCTGGTCTCTTGGAATCATCGCGTTTTGCATCGGCGGCTCGATTGGCTTGTCGCTGCTTTTCCCACCGAAGGAGACACACCACGAGCCAGCCAAACATTTCGAGGGTTGAGCCGATTAGGTACCCCGCAAGGAGTAGGAATCAAACGGCGGAGATTGTGTCGCATCGCCGTCAAACTCTGTGTAAACTCACTTCGGACCCGGAAACGGCGGCGGTTGAATAAAGGGTTGGATTCTCGTTCATGAATATTTATGCCGACATTTTCGGTCGCAGCCGTATTTTGATTGCGCTCCTTGCGATCCTTGTGTCAGGCTTTGCCGGCTACGGCGTTTCTCATCTGACGATTGATGACGTTCCGCGCAAGCTTTTCGCCTCTGATGATGACGACTATCATCGGCTCGAACAGCTTTTCAAGGATTTCGGTTCCGACGACAACGACTGCGTCGTCGTTCTCGAATCAGACGACCTCTTCACTCCAAATTCCGTCGACGTCATTCGGAGTATCGGTAACCGTTGCCGGTCCATCAAAGGAATCGCAGGGGTGCAGAGTCTCGCGGACGTGACGGTCTTCCCCAGGAATGGCTTTCCCCGCGCCATGCTTCCGGTTCAGAACGCTCCCGAGAACGTCTTCATCCAGTCGCGACGCGACGCGGCAAATCATCCGCTCGTGAATGGCCAGCTTCTTTCGAATGACGGGCGAATGACTCTGATCTTCGCTCGCATCAAGGGAGAACTCGAATCGATCGAGGAAGTTCAGCCCATCGTTGAATCGATTCAACAGATCGTTGATGAAGAAACCAAGGGGAAGAAGATAAGCGGTTCGGTGACAGGCATCCCCGCGCTCCGAAGCGAGGTGATTCAAAGTCTCCGGCGGATTCAATTGCGTTACACGGTCCTCGGAGTCGTCATCGCCTTTTGTGTCGGGATCTTCGTCTTCAGACGACCGTCGGCGGTCATCATCGTCACGCTCCCTCCGTTCATCGGCGTCTTTTGGATGCTCGGTACGCTCGGGTTCATGGGAGAAAAACTAAACGTCGTCAACAGCGTCATGCCACCGATGATTCTCGTGATCGCGTTCACGGATTCAGTTCATCTGCTGTCGAGTATTCGCGAGGCCCGCTCTCAGGGAATGAGTCGGCTCGAGGCGTGCCAATGGGCGATCCGCCATGTCGGTTTGGCTTGTTTCATGGCCTCTTTCACCACGGCAATTGGCTTCGGTTCGCTGTTGGTCGCGAATGTGGCGACGATACGTGACATGGGTGTCGATACCGCCATCGGAGTCATGATCGGATTCTTTTCGACGATGACGCTGGTGCCATTACTGGCAAGCACACAATTAGGTGACAATCTTGTTCTTCGCGAGAACCAAGGAGATGCTCCGAAGCCGGTGGCTGCGGTCGTCAGGCTCCTTGCGACGGTCGTCACATGGCCTAAAACCGTGGCAATCCTTGGGACGATCGTGACACTTTACTTGGGATATACCACGACATTTTTGCAGCCTGACAACCGTCTCACCGAAACACTTCCCACCGATAGCGAAGCATATCAGACAATGGCCCGGTGCGATGAAGCATTTGGTGGAGTCTTGATGGTGCACGCGATTGTGGACTGGCCGGAAACGATGCCTGCGTCCTCCCCCGAACTCATTCGCGTCCTTGACGAAGTTCACGATATTTTTGGCAAGGATGCTCCTCGTTCCCCTACGGGAGAACCGCTCCTGGCTCACCCACTGTCGATTTTGAATGTGATGAGGACATTACCAGGAAACGTTGACCGTAATGCCCGCATGTCACTCGTATTGCAGCATCTGCCAGGCCTTAATCTGCTCGTTCCGCCGACTCTCGTGCAACGATTTCTTCGCGAGGATTTGCACCGAGCCATCGTGAGCGCGCATGTTCGTGATATCGGCTCGCAAGTATATCAGCCGATCTTTCGCGATGTTCAAGCGAAGTTGGGGGAGATTGAAAAGAGGCACCCCGGCTTCAAGCTCGGGCTGACCGGCACGACCGTGGTGGCATCTCTCAAGATTCAAGACATGATCACAAGCATGAACAGCGGATTGATCACCGCGGCCGTCATCATCTTCGGCACGATGGCGATGGCGTTTCGATCGCTTTTGCTGGGTGTGCTATGCATTATTCCGAACTTGTTCCCACTCGTCCTCGTGGCATCGGGACTCGTCTGGCTGGGACAGCCACTTCAGTTGGCGACCGTCATTGTCTTCAATATCGGGATCGGCATGACCGTGGACAATACGATCCATCTTGTCACCCGGTTCCAACATGAGTTTCCGGTCGATTGGAATCTGAAGGATTCTCTCCGGCGGACAGGTTTGGCGATTGGCAATCCCGTTCTCTCCACGGTCGTTGTATTGCTTGCGGGATTCGGTTCATTGATGACAAGTTCGATTCCGGTGACGCGGCTTTTCTCAGTTCTGGCCTGTGCCATCTTGGCGACCGCGCTGATCGGCGATTTGATTCTGTTACCGGCGTTCATCGCCTGCTTCGTCCGTCCTCCGCGAAAGCAAACGAGAGGGGCAATTTCCCATTCCTCGCCTCCAGCGGATAGTGGACCGACGGCCGCCGATCCGGTCACGGTAGCGACTTCGGAAACTGTCTCCACCTCGTGACAAGCTGAACCAATCGAGATGCTCCGCAGTGCGAGGCCCGCCGCCAATCGATGGCATCAGCAATTCAAGAGCGTTGATTGCCAATGGCCTGAAGTATTGAGCAACTTCATTAGCTTTACGAAGTAGTGCCGATCGCTGCATCCTTGATGGGAATCATCGGCGTCGAGGTGGGAGGTCCAGACGGACGGACTAGGGTCCAAATCGCCTCTAGGAGAAGAGTCGCCCCCAGGACGAGCAAGATGGTGGAAACCCACAGTACGGGATTCGTGGTCTTCTCGATATTCGCCTGAACGATTCGCGTGAGCGCCCACATGCTCATCGTGTACATCCAGACGGTCGGAAGGCCAAGCACGATCCAGACCCACCATGCTCGCCGTGTTTTCCAAAGCCAAACCGACAAACCTATCAAAGTTAGGGATGCGAGGAGCTGATTACTTGCTCCGAAAACATTCCAGAATACGAGCCATGTCGGGACGATGTTGCCTTGAGCATCGGTTTGTTGCTCCAGAAGGAAGTAAAGAGGGGCTACGGCGGTGATTCCCGTCGTCATCCATCGACCGATGAGACCATTCGCGCCGGTTAATTCCTGTAGAATGTATCGTCCCAATCGCGTGCAGACGTCAAGCGTATCGTAGACGAACGTAGTGAACGCCATGAGTCCAAACGATATGCCGAACATCACCGGGACGCCGATCACTTCCAGAAATCCACCCAGACCCAGAGCATAGATGAAGTTCGGTTTAGGGTTTTGGACAAGTTCGTGTTGGGCGCTGAGCATCATCACACAGCAAAGCGAAACGATCGCTACCATGGCTTCGAGTAACATCGCGCCATAGCCAATTACCCTGGCATCCGATTCCTTCTTGAGCTGTTTTGACGTCGTCCCAGAGGCGATCAATGAATGGAAACCGGAGCAGGCGCCGCAGGCAATGGTGATGAAAAGAACAGGGAAGAGGGGATCGCCCTTTGCAGTTTCCCACCCCTTAAATGCAGGATATTCGATCGGCTTCGCGCCGATCAGCAGGCCGATCATGCCTCCAAACAATGCGACATAAAGGAAGTAACCACCCAAATGGCCGCGAGGCTGAAGCAGGATCCACATTGGTGCAATGGACGCGATAAAGCAGTAAACAACCAAGATCACACACCAGGCTCTTTGAGCGTCTGCGGGTGATAAGTTGAGTAGTTCTCCAAGATCGAATGGAATTTTTTGACCGACCCAGATCGCAACACCCACGAGCGGGAGAAAGATGATGGTGGCCCAACCAAGAGACAGCCGCGTGTAGCGAAGCAGAATACCCATAATGATCGGAAGGATGAGGTAAAGGATCGAACTCGTCGCGATGCCGCCGCCCGTTACCGTTTCACCGTTCTCAAGTAAGATCGGTTTCACGAATGAGGACGCGGTGATATCGGTAAATGCGACGACGATGTAGATGAGGCTTAGCCAAATAAACGAGAGAAAGAGAAGGTAGGCACGAGGGGACATGTGGTCGCGAACAATCTCCGCAATCGACCGGGCCTTGTGTCTGACCGATGCGACCAGCGACGTGAAGTCATGAACACCACCGATGAAAATCGAGCCAACGAGAATCCAGATGAGTGCCGGTACCCAGCCGAACATCACTCCGGCGAGAATGGGGCCGACGATCGGGCCAGCCGCCGCGATCGCGGAGAAGTGCTGGCCCATCAGAAATTTGGATTCGGTCGGAACGTAATCGACGTCATCTCGAAGTTCGACCGCCGGGGTCGGATGGTCATCCCGTACTTGCAATAATTTGACGAGCAGGGGACCATAGGTGAAATAGGCAATTAAAAGGATGACGGCGGACCCGATGACGATCGAAACAAGACTCATGAAGAACCTCGGTAAGATGTGTGACCCTATAAGAATTTATCAGCTACTCAGGAGCAGGTCAAAAGAACCGAGGCCGTCGGCCCTTTAAGCATGGAGAAATGGGAGATCACCTGGTTCTCCATAACGTCCTACTTGCCTCTGTTTCATCTCCCACTGCGATTCTCATCTTGGACTTGACCTGTTCGAGAAGCCAGGTATAGCCCTCGCCCAGCACCAAGTTCAGGCACCCACTGAGTTCGTTCATCCCGATCGTTCGAGGATTCGCTCGGTCTTAGGAGGCGAAGCGGCTGTGATGGATCAGGATCACCAGATTCAATCGTATATCGCCGGGAAACTTTCATGGTTCCTGAGCTGGTGCGTTGTTTCGGTTGCTCTGCTTGGATTCTCGACGACGGCGTTTGCTCAAATCGCTGACGAGGCGACCGAATATGTCGCTCCTAGCGAGAATCTCTCCGCTCCAAGACAGTTAAACGAAGACATGAAGAGCGAGGATATCTCGGAATCTCCTAAGCCCCAAAAGAAGAACTCGTACGCTCTGCCGATGGCGGAAATGCCAGTCTGGGAGTACATCTACAAGAAGGCGAAAGATCCGTCCGCTGACGTTCGGATGTTCGCGCCCCGAAAGAAATCCTCCACTGCCGTCAGCTTGGAAGATCCTAATGAAGATCACTCGACATGGGGGAAGGTGAAGCGGGCGTTTGGTGCGAGTGGTGAGGACAAAAACCATCCCAAGATGGTGAAGGGGGCGGACGGCCAATTGCGGCCCGTCTACTCCGAGCGGGGTACGGATCGATACAAGAACCCGGCATATTTGGCGGCGGAAGAGTTGTTTCGCAAGGAAGACTACAAGGAATCGCACAGTGCTTTCACGAAGCTTGCTCGCAGGTACAAGGGAAAGCCGATTGAGGAAGATATCCTCTTCATGAAGGCGGAGTGTGAGTTCAAGCTGGACAAGTTGCCCAAGGCACAGGACAGTTATCACGCTCTTCTCGTCAAGTACCCGACGACTCGATACATGCCGCAAGCGATTCAGCGGTCGTACGACATCGCTTACTATTGGCTCGAGGATTCACGCCTTCGTGCCGAGGGTAAGCCAGGCAAGTACAGTGCATTCTCACGCTACATCAACTTCTTCGACCGGACCCGGCCAATCTTTGATACGCCCGGGCGCGCTCTCGATACCGTCGAAGTCATCCAGCAGTACGATCCATTTGGACCACTCACTGATGATGCCGGGATGATGGCGGGTGGCGAGAGCTTTCTCACCGATCGATACATTCAGGCGACAACCTATTACGAACAGCTCATCATGGATCAGCCGCAAAGTGAGCACGTGAGCAAAGCAAAGATTCTTTGTGAACAGGCTTACCTACGGGCTTATCGCGGGCCCCAGTACGACGATACCGATCTCGACGGTGCCTACAAAATGGCAAAGGCGGCGCTCGACTCACGGGATGCTTTTGGAGACGAACAAGTCCGCCGGCTGGAGGCAGATGTTCGTGCGATCCACATCGAACGAGCGAAACGCGACTACTCAATGGGGGAAGATTTTCGACGGCGTCGTCTATATACGTCTGCCAAGTATTATTACCGGCTCGTCGTGAGGGACTATTCCGACACCGACTGGGCTCGTAAGGCGGAAGAGCGAATTCGCGAGTTGGGGGATAAGGAAACCAAGCACTTCAAGTTCCCTACGTTTAGCAATCCCTTTACCTCGAAGACAGCTCGTCCCCTCTCCAATCCCTTCGATCGTAAATCGGCAAAGGAAGCGGACGGCAAAACTCCCTCTGTGACGGAAGAGAACAGGCAGATGCTTCCCGGTAGCGATGAGCGATCGCTCACGAATGAAGCGGAAGCTGAGGAAGAAACCATCGAAGAGGAGAAGGGGAAGCCCGCTCCAGAAAAGAAATCCCTTTGGGGCATGCGAAATTGGCTTGAGCAGCTTTAAAACGAGCGTTTCTGAGTTCTCTGTTCGTTCGTGAATGAAGATGTAGAGATTAGGAGTCGATCGAGTGCGAAGACGACTGGCATCTTGGGCGATGATTTCGCTGCTGGTGATGTCAGCAGGTTGCGGCTATGCGACTCGCGGTCTTTACAACGAACAGATCGAGACGGTTTCGGTTCCTATTTTCAAGGTGAAGGGGCTTCGCCGTGATGTTGAGTTCCAACTGACCGAAACCGTTATCAAGGCGATCGAAGCTCAAACTCCCTACAAGGTCGTTCAAACCGACGCCGATACCGAACTGCGTGGGACGATCCAGTCGATCTATAAGTCTCCCTACGGTGAAGACGGATACGACAATCCACGCGGCGGTATCATGAATATGTCGCTCACGTTGACCTGGGTCGATCTTCGGACGGGGGCGGTGATTCGTGAAAAATCACAGACATTCACGCTGGATGACAATGCAAGCTATTTGATCGATCTTGGGCAGTCACAAGCGACGGCCCAGCAGCAACTCTTCGATGATATGGCAGGCTACATCGTGAGCTTGATGCAGTCTCCTTGGTAAAACGTCTCTGCCGTTCAATCCCTTTGAATGGTTGATTTCTTATCGCCGTGAATGGTGACTTTGCATTCGGGCAACGCATCGAGAAATCGCTTGCCGTATTGTTTCGTGACGATACGTGGATCCAGCACCACGACTTGCCCACGGTCTGTCTTCGTGCGAATCAATCGGCCGAAGCCCTGTTTGAATTTGACGATTGCCTCGGGAAGGGTGTAGTCGACGAACGCATTGCCCCCTCTCGCCACGATGGCTTCAATCCTCGCTTCTATCAACGGCCGATCCGGCACTGAAAACGGTAGACGGGTAATGATGACGTTCCGTAACGCTTCGCCGGGGACGTCGACGCCCTGCCAAAAACTGTCCGTGCCGAAAAGGACCGCTCTCTTAGTCTTTCTGAATTCATGAAGCATCTTGGAACGGGGCAGTCCCTCACTTTGGGCGAAGAGGGCATAGCCATTCATCTTGAACCAGCCCCCCAGCGATTCCGCCGCCATTCGAAGCGACCGATGACTGGTGAATAGTACGAATGCTCCGCCGTCGGTGGTGTTGATCCAATTGGGGATTCGGTCGAGCAAGGCGCGATCGAAAGCGTCTGCCGACGACGAGGGATCGGGCATGTCGACGACGAGATGGAGTTCACATTGCTCTTTATAATCGAAGGGGCTGCCGAGACTCAGACTCGTCGCGTCGAGCAATCCGACGCGTGATCTGAAAAACTCAAATCCGTCGCTCCCTCCCGCGTCGAGCGTCGCGCTCGTGAGAATCGGAGTCGGCCCACTGGCCCAAAGAATGTTTCGAAGCTGGTCTCCTACTTCCACGGGCGAACAGGCAAGTGTTACCCGCTTTCTTCGATCCGTCTCGACCCAATAGACGGCGTCACTGAGTTGTTGCTCGAGCCAAATGGTAATCGATTCCCCGAACTCCCGGCATCGCTGCGCGGCGGCCGTCACCTCGATCCGTTCGGTTTCCTTGTCGATGCGCGTCGCCGCCTCACCCACGTGGCGAGCAAGCTCCTTCAGTTTCTGAGAAACCTGATCGACCGCGATCCCTGCCGGAACACGCATCGTTTGGCTTCCCCGATCGTAGAGCCAGCGATAGATCTCATCGAAGAGGTCGTGAGCCAGATGTCGAACTTGCTCGGATTCGTGAATCAGTTCGCCGAATTGGTGCGCGACCAGCAGCCCTTTTTGAGTTCGTTCGTTGTAGAGGCGGTTCATCAGATAGTCGATCTGGCCGCTCGTCACCTGTAGTCCGAGATGGGACGATGCCGCTTCTTCAAGCGTGTGAGCTTCATCCAGGATGAGGATCTCGTACTCGGGGAGAATTCCGTAGCCACTTTGCTTCAGGGCGAGATCGGCAAAGAAGAGACTATGGTTGACCACGAGCAAGTTGGCCGACCAGACTCGCCGACGAGCCGCATAATAAAAACACTGCTCATGCTCCGGGCAAGCACGTCCAAGGCAATTCCCATGCTCGCTCTGAACAAGATCCCATACGGCCGGCATCGGTTGAAAGGTCAGGTCACTTCGACTTCCGTCTCGCGTCGACTGAGTCCACTCGGCAATTTGTTGGAGCTGATGATGAGCACCCTCTTCGAACAGTGTTTGCTGCGCGCGGGCCTGTGCCACCTGAAGCCGCCGACGGCTGATATAGTTGGATCGGCCCTTCACCAAGACGGCGGAGAATTCTTCAGGCCAGATGCTTCGGAGAAAAGGAAGATCCTTGTTGATGAGCTGCTCTTGCAGACTGATCGTGTTGGTAGAGACGACGATCCGCTTTGGCTTTCCGCCTGATTCCATCGACGCCAAGAGGGCCGGGACCAGGTACGCAAAGCTTTTCCCAACGCCTGTTCCGGCTTCAACGATGAGCGGTGTTCGCTCACGAATCGCGGATTGCACGGAGCGAGCCATGGTCAACTGCTCGTCACGCGCCTCATAGCTTGTTAATCGGCGAGCAATTCGTCCACTCGGCCCCAGGATGTCGTCGACGTCGAGCATTCCATTTTTCCGGCGACTGTTGTTGCGCACCGAGAGGTGTAATCTGCCAATGGGCGATCACCTTATCGCCTACAGGCTACGCTCATTGTACGGCAATTGCGCGCAAGATAGAGGCGCGAGAAGGCCGGGACATTGGAATCGCCAGCATGGGATAGCAACCTGACCGGAAGGGAGGACGTGAAGTGCGAGTTTCACGATTGAAGGTTCATCGATTTCAGCGGTGCCCTTCTACCGCCTCGCTCAAATGAGATCGCCAGCCGACCGGACGGATGAATGGCCCCTTGGCGATCGGTAGAGCTTCTCCCCCTCGATCGTCGACGGTGGATGTTTTTCCAGCGACGACACGCTCAGGGGACTCCTCGATCGTGACGGACTCGAGGCCGAGTCGGACATAATTGTCAACGATGACCCCGGAAGTTCCGGTCGCGGCAATGCGGCAACCTTTGACTTCGAGATCGACATTCGTGAAGGCGGCGACGCCTGCTCGCACCGTTTCAGCAATCTCGCATCCCTCGATTCGAACTCCCTTGGCCGGGCCGCGAACTTGAATCGCATCGAGGCCGTAACCTCGTATTCGAAAATTCCTCAGGACCACATTCGATGCTCGGTCAACGACAATAGCGGCGGGCCTTACCGTTTTCGACAACTCATACGAATCGATCGACTGCTTCAGGCCAGGCCGAAAATAGACCGTTCCCTTCCACTGCGTCCATTCCCCTTCTTCGAGCGAAGGCCGATCCGGCGAGTCGCCTGAAAGAGCTGGTGTTAGTAGATTTCCTTGTGAATAGATCAGCACGGCGAGCGGATTGGGATCGATCAGGCGATACGTACCCGAGTGTTCATGTTGCCACGCTTCGACGTTGATCGGTTGAAATCCTACGAATTCAACGCCGTTTCCCTCAATGACAAGTGGATACCTCGGCGAACCCAGCGTCTTGTTGATGGTGAAGTCTTCGGTGTAGGGAGCATTCGTCGGCAAAAGGATGATGGTCCCACCCGGGCTCACTCGACGTAAGGCAGTCTGAATGGATCGCACCGGGCCCAGGCTAGGGCCTTGGTGACTTGGCGTTCGCCCGTTGTAAGAATCGCTTCCCGCCCGATTATCGACGTAGATCGGCGTCGCGGCCGACAAGCGAGAGATCGATCCAATACCACTCAGGAGCACGAGACAACAAATCGCTTTCGATCCGCGCAATGAATAAAGTCTCATCGCAATGTCATTCCTTGACACCTCCGAAGCACGATCCAAGCGATATCGTCAATAGGAGGAACAGGTTGGTTGTGAAAGCAGGCGAAGGGAAAGAGTCTAAAGCATTATTCCGGATTCGCGAGACTAATCTGTCCGGAATTCCGAAGTTTGTTAAGCGACGATCTCGCGTACGACTTTTCCATGAACATCGGTCAATCGAAAATCACGGCCAGCGAATTGGTAAGTGAACTTCTCGTGATCAAAGCCGAGTAGATGGAGGATCGTCGCGTGCAGATCGTGAACGTGCACTGGGTTCTCCACAGCCTTGAAGCCGAACTCATCGGTCGCGCCATACACGGTTCCACCCTTCACACCACCTCCGGCAAGCCACGCCGTGAACCCGTAATGGTTGTGATCTCGCCCATTCTGTTTGCCGGCATTAGCGCCGGGGGTCGGTAATTCGACGGTCGGGGTTCTACCGAACTCACCTACCCAAACGATAAGGGTGTCTTCGAGCATGCCGCGCGCTTTGAGGTCCTTCAGAAAAGCTCCGATGGCTTGATCGCACTGACCGGCCAGACGGCGATGGTTCTCCTCGAGGTCGTCATGCGCATCCCAAGGTTGACCTTCACCATGCCAAAGCTGAACGAACCGGACTCCTCGCTCTAGCAGGCGACGCGTCTGCAGCAGCATCCGCGCATGGACCCCTTTGCCATACATTTCGCGGATATATTCGGGCTCGCGCTCCACGTCGAATGCATCGGTGGCGTCGATCTGCATGCGATAGGCGAGTTCAAAAGACTGGATCCGGCCTTCGAGGAGTGAATCATTCGGTCTTTGCCCCGCGTGCTGCCGATTGAGCTGCATCAACAGATCGAGCTGGCTTCGCTGTTCGTCGAGCGTGACGCTTTTGTTCTCGATGTGCTCGATGAGTTGATCGATCCGGGTATGCTTGGGGTCGATGTACGTCCCTTGATAAATTCCCGGAAGAAAGCCGGATTGCCAATTCTGTGTTTCCGCGATCGGGTAGCCATTCGGACACATCACGATGAAACCGGGAAGGTTTTGATTCTCCGTGCCAAGGCCGTACACGACCCAAGAGCCGAGAGCGGGGCGGACCTGGCGAGCATCACCACAGTTCATGAGCATAAGAGACGGTTCGTGATTGGGCACATCCGCTTGCATGGAACGGATGATGCACATCTCATCAATCGATTCGGCGGTGTTTTTGAAGAGTTCGCTAACTTCGATTCCGCTCTGTCCATACTTCTGAAACTTGAAAGGGGAACCGAGGGCCGCTCCCGTCGGTCGCTCCGTTGAAAGGTTGGGGGAAGGAAGCGGCTGACCGTGACGCTTCGACAATTCGGGCTTGGGATCGAATGTGTCGATATGGCTGGCGCCGCCATTCATGAAGAGATGAACGACCCGCTTGGCCTTCGGTGCGAAATGAGGCATCTTTGGCGCGAGGGGCGAGGATGAATTCGCGAGCACCGGCGAAGGATTCAAAAGGCCGGCCTGAGTCAGAAGGCTACCGAGTGCAAGACCACCAAAGCCGGTGCCGCAACGGGAAAGCATTTGTCGGCGCGAAAGCATGTTATTCATCTCAAAGGGAGTCCGACCCATCTTCGAATAGCCTCTCGTTGGCATCCATTACTCTCAATCAATGAAGGCAAACTCGTTGGCGAGCAACAATACTTGCACATACTTCTGCCAGGGATTAAGCGATGGAGAACCGGGGCCCGCGAAGTCGGTCTGTGACTTCCACATCAATGGCTTCTTCGTCTCACCGCTCGATGAGTCCTTGAGGGTCACCGACCAACGGAAGGAATCGAAATCCTGGCTCTCTTTGGGATCAGTAACGAAGTCAATCGTATCTCCTCTATTCACGGCAACCGACTCGATCTTCGTCTCGACTTCACTTTTGTGTGCGGTCCAGCGACCGATGATTCCCGTGCGGCTCGAAACAACAATCCCTTCGATCCCGTCCCCCAGGTTTTGTGGATGATTCAACTTTCCGTCGATGGAAAGAGACATCGCTTGAGGGGCGGTCCACCGGCGAATGGCCGCTTGGCGACGATCTTTGCCGGGATGCCCCCCTTCTGCGGAGAGGGCGATGTGGCTGAATTCAGGATCGGGATAGATTTCTCGCGGGGTCCAACGATTGCCGACGAAGTGTTCGAATGCTTTGAATCCGACAACTCGTCCCGAATTTGAGTCGACTTCACCGACGCCGTACTGCCAGACTGGAACGCTGTCGGGAATGGATCGCATTGCCTCGGCATCGAGGAATGACTTGCCGGCAGCGATTTCCTCTTTCGTGGCTCGACGTCGATAGATCCGCTCGTACACGGCGTTGATTCGATGTTCAATCGACTCGATTGATTGAATCGCCGGGTCATCCGCGAGGGTCTTACTTCGCTCGATCGCGAATGGACTATTCATCAAGTAAAGAGCTTGTTGCGGGACTGTGGTTACAAATCGAACGGGAATGCTGGTGTTTGGATTCGCGAAGTCGAACGTCCGGAAAAGTCCCTCAAGGTTTTGTCGATCGATGTAGGCGTAAACCGCGCGACGGCGGGATGAATTGTCCCCCACGATGGGGACGCTCCGACCGCACACACGCAAATCAAGCTCGCCGGATGAATCCAGAAGCGCGTCTCGGAGCTCTTCGAACTCGACACGTCGCCGACGGAACGACCAGAGAGAATCGTTTTCGGGGTCGAGTTCGCGACCTTGCGAGCGGTCCTCGCTCGATTGCTGATACGTGGCCGATTCCATCATCGCGCGATGCATCGACTTTGTGGACCAGCCATTCTCGGTGAATTCGGCGGCAAGATAATCGAGAAGTTCAGGATGACTCGGCTTATCGGCTCGAATGCCAAAATCACTCGTCGAGGCTGCCAAACCTTTTCCAAAATGCCAGTGCCAAAGCCGATTGACGAAGACTCGGCTGGTCAGCGGATTCGAAGCGTCGGCGATCTTCTCCGCGAGTTCCTTTCGTCCGCTTCCCTCTTTAAATGGGGGGTTATTCTGTTCGTCGAGAAAAGTAATGAATCGGCGTGGGACGGTATCTCCCGGCCGATTTGGATTACCGCGAACGAAGATATGGGGTTCTTGAGGCGTCGGATTGTCCAGCATGACCATCGCTTCGGGGGGAGCGCCGGCGTGTGTGACGCGCACGTCCTCAACACGATTGCGCAGGTCCGTCAGTTGATTACGCTCCCCTTGATCGAAAGTGCCGACTGTTTCATCGATCGAAACTTTCACCGGTGATCCTGGTTCGTCGAGAACTTTTCGAACTTCCGCGGTTTCCGGGGCATCGCCGATGAGCATCTGGCAATAACGGTCGACCACTTCCTTCATATTTTGGGGCGTGGCTGATCGGAACTTCTCGGCAATGACGGGGAGAATGGTCTTCGCCATTCCAGTGGAGTCGGTGAGCTGTTGGTTGATCTCACCCGACATCTTGTTGAAGTCGACAGAGGGATCCTTCGCATAGAGGGCCCAGATGCCGAAAATCGGATGTTCCGGCGCAAGTCGGGCCGTCAAAAATCCCTGCCACCGCTGCATGAACGTTCGAACGAATCCATGATTGAGTCCCAGTTCCTGCGCGATTTCCTTCACGCGCGGATCGTCCTGATTACCATTCGTTTCGTGCCAAGTCATGACAAGACGAGGGAGTTCCTTGCGGAGTCTGGCCTCTTTTTCGTCACGCTTCTTTGCGATGAATGCGTCAATGTCACTGTTACGTTTCGCGAGGTCCGATTGATAGCTGGCGAAGAGTTCCGCCGACTCGGACTCGCCGATGATCGGCCGCTGATCAGGCTCATTGCTGCTCGCAAAGACGCCGTACAGCGAATAGTAGTCCGCCATCGAAATTGGATCGTATTTGTGATCGTGACAACGAGCGCAGGTGACCGTGAGCCCCAAGAATCCCCGGGAGACGACATCGATGCGATCATCAATGATGTCGTGGCCGTTATTGAGGAATCGCCGGCCCACGGTGAGAAATCCCATGGCCGCTAGCTCACGCTTATTTCCGTCGAGCGGAAGTTTGTCGGCCGCCAATTGCTCGAGGACGAACTTGTTGTAAGGGACATC
>JAIEPU010000150.1 GCA_019748235.1 bacterium | reverse complement strand
GGCTCGAGGGAACGCCGATTCGCATTGAAGGTGAAGGCATCCCAACGGAAATTGACGACTCCTCCTCACCCGTTTTTACGCTAATCGAACCGGTGAAGAGTCATCGACTTCGCAGGAATGTTGTGGGAATAATCACGTCCCACAAGGTTGGAGCCGAGGCATTGTGGAAATAAGGAGCGGAGGCCCAAACACCATCGAGGGGTTGTGCCAGATACCCCTTCGATTCAACGTCTACCGGATGCTCGCCGTAATACTGAAGCCATCCTTTGTTGGCGGCTTCACGTCGCTCCTTGTAAATGGCGTTGAAGCGACGGCCATCCGTTTCCACCACGTCGAGAGGGACGACCTTGTTCGGGAAGTTTCCATCAGGTCCGTACGTTCCGTGGCATTCAGAGCAGTTTTTGTTGAAGAGCGCGTGACCACGCTCCGCGAGCGTCGAGTCGATAGGGTAGGGATATTTGGGAGGCTGCAATTCTTCGATGTACTGATAGATGTGCACAAAGTTTGGCTCGAATGAGTGGAACTTCTCATCGGAGAAGAGGGGTGACATGGCAAAGGGCATCAATTGCCTAGGAGTTTTCGGTGCGAAGGCATCCGTATAGATGCGGGTCTTCTTTTTGAAGTTCCACCATGGAGGTGGATTCATGTCGTGATGTAATAGCATCTCGGGATGCTGGCTGAATTGAAGACCAAGTTTCGGATCGCGAAGCCCGGCAAAGACGGGAGCAAAAATCACCGCATTGGTCACCCCCCGATGGTAGTTGAGGGGTGTCTTGAATGGAGCGACGGAGTCTTTCACAGTTGCCGGGTCGCGGCCCGCGTCAGCCGCGCGTAGGCGTGCCAGATCCGTGGATAAAGTCGTTAGATCGACATGCGTATTTCCAGCTCCGGGAATTGTCACCCCCGCGACTTTACCGCCGTGACACGAAAAACAATTCGTGACCAGATTGCCCCGACCATCCTCGGTATAGTCGAGCGGAATCTTAGGCTCTGCGTCTCCAGGACGTTTGGCCCAACCATAACGTTCAAACGTCATCTTTCGACGCTCGACGGCGTCGGCACTCTCCGCCTTCGCCTTTTCCTCCGGCTCCCACACCGTCCAAAGTCGGTCAATGTCGCCAACCTTCATGATGGTGGTCGCCATCGGCTCGGAGAGCAGAATCTTGTAACCCTTTGCCGCATCGGGAGTCAGACCGAGAAAGAGGTCCGTCGTAGCGGCATCGCCGGCCCGCGCGATCGAAGAATGCACGGCAGTGACGGCGAATACCATGATCGTCGACGATCGTAGCAGCCGATGGGCGAAACCTTGCATACAAGTGCCTCTGCGTTTGAAGACATGATTTGCAAAAAGAAATGAAAGGAACGTCATTCAGACTACCCGCCAAATCATGGCCTGCAATATCATTCACCTCCAAATCGATGAGTAGGTGGCTATTTTGTCCAACGTGCTGTCGTTACTTAAGACTTGACGGGAGTCTTCCATCACGCTGGTTTTTCACTGAGGCGAATATCGGTGATGGACCGTTAACCGAGGTTTAGTGTCCATAAGGCCACGCCAGAGGATCTTGTTGTGTTTTGAGGCGATTTCCAAAAGATGATTCCAATCGGGATGTAGATCAGCGCGTCAATCATCCATCGTTGGCGATGACGATGGGGCATCAGGACAGGGTGATGGCTGTCTGTGCTGAACTAGCCGATCAATTCCAAGGAGCACCGCGTCGATGCTGAATTTCCGACTCCGATCAAGGAGATTAACGGCATATTCGATGACGGCGGTAATGCTGATCTCTTCCATCGCCTCGGCACAAAGACCACCCATGCGTCGGCACACCGTCAACAAGAAGGGCAAACTAGTCCTGGTCGAAGCGAATCAAGATCTGAAAATCATGAGCCAGGTTTCCACGTCCGAGGCAAATGGATACCGAGTATTAGAGGTCAATGGAATTCCTGAGCATAAAGTCGGCCCGTTTCCGAATCGAGGTAATCCGCACGTCATCGAGCCGCGAGTCGCCACTTTTCGTCTGACCTTGAATCCGAGGATCGGCAAAGTTCAGACTCCGGTCGAACTTGGCATGAACTTCGGCATTGCTATCAACGGTGTTCTATTTGATCCGGGCGCTGCGGAGTTCTGGCAGGGAAATCCGCAGAGCGGTTGGCAATACGAGGCGCTCAGCGGATCGATACCACTTGGCTTAGACACAAACTTCGCGCACGTGCAGCCAGACGGCAAATATCATTATCACGGCATCCCGACGGGGCTGCTGCGCGATCTCCATTTCACTTCCAAACAACATTCACCATTGATCGGGTGGGGAGCAGACGGTTTCCCGATTTACGCGACTCATGGCTATCAAGATCCCAATGATTCGTCGTCCAGAATCGTCGAACTGAAACCAAGCTATCGCTTGAAGAAAGGGAGACGGCCGGGAGGGCTTCGAGGAGATCTTAGTTCACCCGGCGGAAGTTATGACGGGACCTTCGTGAATGACTATGAGTTTATCGAGGGGCTCGGTGATCTGGATGAATGCAACGGACGCGTTTGCGTCACTCCTGAATATCCCGACGGAACGTACGCCTACTTTCTTACGGAGGACTGGCCCTCCATTCCTCGGCTGTTGCGGGGAGAGCCCGATCCAAGCTTTCGAAAGCATCCAAGCCCACCGCGCGATGGCCGATTCGGCCCTCCACCGCGTGGCGCTAAGCCCGGAGATTTCGGCCCTCGGTTTTGAAGAAAGGTGTCCCCTATGAACACCGACGGTCGAAGCAGAGCCCGCCAATCAATGGCGGCTAAGTGATGTTAGCGGGTTTTGTTCTGCCTTGGCCGTCCGGAATCGGATCGAATGCGAAAGGCTGACGGAGGCATTGATTCCCATCGCTTGAACGCTCGACGAAAGTTGGCCAGCTCGGAGTAACCGAGCATAAAGGCAATTTCCTCAATGTTGAATCTGCCTGATTTCAGATGTTCGACCGCCAAGGTGTGACGTACCTCGTCGAGTATCTCCCGAAACGAAGTCCCCTCGTCCTCCAGTCGTCGGTGAAGTGTGCGCGGAGTCATGTGGAATTGTCGAGCCGCCACCTGAAGTGATGGGAAGCCATTCTGCTTTTCCAAGAGCAAACGTCGAACGCTCGCGGCAATGGAATCATTCGACGCGATCTTCTCAAGCTCACGCTGGCAGAAAGTCGCCGCCTGCTCAAAGGCTTCGGGATCTGCGAGCTTAAGGGGCAAGTCCAAGAGTCGCTCGGGGAACTGAAATCCATTCCACTTTTGGCGATAGCGGACATCACAGCCAAAGACATCATGCGTGATCGGGGCGTAAGATGTTTCCTCAAACGTGAATGATGCGCCCGTGATCTGACATGTCCCCATCGAAATCGTATCGAATACATTTTTCACGCTCAGCATCACCGCTTCAATCACGGGCCGCTGAATCTCACCTAATGGGTACGTCTCGGTCAATTGAACTCTTACCATTCCTCGTGTGATGACATGTGAAAGTTTAAGTAGAGAAATCCTGATTCCGACGAATCGTTCGGCCAATTCAAGCGACTGTCGAATGGTACTACTATTGATCGCGGCATAACCCAGAATGCCGTGCGTGCTCGGCACTAATCGTTCGCCGATGAATAAACCGAGCGCCGGCTCGCGCGTTAAGGTTAAAGCGTCCCGGATGAGTTGCTGAAAGGTTGCAAGACCTAACGACAGGTTCGGGTCACCGAGTCTGTCTTCGGTCAAGCCGCTCCGCTCAAGCCAATGCTGCACATTGACTCCGCGACTTTGCACTTGGTCGGCAATGAGCCGAACGTAATGAACCGGGAGCATGATCTCTGCTTGTTTGTCCTTCGCCATTTCCCGATTGTCAAAAAATGACCCCCGTTTGTCAATCGCTGCTCGCGCCTTGCTCATGCTTCTTCGGGTACATTCGAGACCGTCAAGTGCTGAGTCAAAGGGGGGCCAAATGAAGACGCTTCACACCCGGCTTAATTCGAACAGCGTGACCATCAATGATCAGACGATGGCTGCTCAGCCACGAGAGACATTGTTGCAGGCAGCAATCAGAAACAACATTGATGTGCCCTACAGTTGCCGAGTCGGGGCGTGCGGAACTTGCAAATGTCGTCTCGTCTCCGGCAAGGTCAAGGAACTGACCGAGACCGGATACCTTCTATCTGCGGATGAGATAGATGAGGGATATATCCTGGCGTGTCAGAGTGTGCCGCTCACCGATGTGGCCCTTGAATTCAAGCATCCGGAGGTAGAGCGAGGAAAGGAATGGCTTGGTCGAATCATTGGCCAAGAACGTGTGACCCATGACATCGTGCATCTCACTGTCGAACTCGAAGAGCCGATCACTTACCGCGCCGGTCAGTATGTGATTCTCTCGATCGAGGGATTCCCGGCGGAACGAAGTTACTCATTCGCATCACCCCCCGAGGGTAAGAGGGTGACCTTCCTCATTCGAAAGGTTCCAAACGGAGCTTTCTCCACGCTCGTCAATGACACAGACGTCGTCGGGCGATTCATCAAGCTTTCTGGCCCCCGGGGTGAATTCTATCTGCGGGAGGGTGATGAGCCGCTGTTATTCGTTGCGGGCGGTAGCGGACTTGCACCGGTACTCGCCATTCTGGAGGAGGCCGCGCGGCGCGGTGTCCGTCGGGACGCTGTCTTGTTGTTCGGAGCACGCGAGCAGAAAGATCTGTATGCGTTAGAACGAATTCAATCCGTCGAGATGAGCTGGAACGGAAGTTTTGAATTCATTCCCATCTTATCCGCGGCCTTCAACGATTATTCTTGGCATGGAGAACGGGGTTTAGTCACAGATTTCATTCCTGGTTTAGTTCAGCCGGATACTCACGCATATCTTTGTGGTCCACCACAAATGATTGACACAGCCGTTGACGCGCTCAAAGAGCAGGGTGTCGAAGACGAGTGTATCCGCTTCGACCGATTCACCACCCAAGCGGATGTGACGCCTAAGCTAGATGAGACTGCAACATCAGAAGCAGCGAAACCTACTGCGAGTCCCCTGGATTATTTAAAGTACTTCCTGTTCCATCTGGTCGCATTGCTGTCGGCCGCTGCCATCGTGACGGGGGGATCAACGATCACGATCGTTTTGCTCGCTGTTTTCGTCATCTATACGCTTGGAGATGAATGGTCGGGAGACGATACCACGAATCCCCGATTCACACATCCTGAGGTTCTGACATTTCAACTTTGGCTGGCGCTACCTCTCTTGGTCATGATCGTGTTTGCAGGTGTATGGAGTGTGTCGCCGGGTGATCCGCTCGGATTTGGAAAGTTCGTCACTTCTATGACGGGATATGACGTGATTGCCGCTCGCGAGGCGACATCATTTGGACATCATGTCTCCGCGGTGATCATCACCGGCCTGATGATTGGCATGGTTGGTACGATCACGGCGCATGAATTGACTCATCGAACGTGGGATCGAGTTTCGATGGCCATTGGTCGCTGGCTATTGGCATTTAGCTTTGATACCACGTTTTCCATCGAGCATGTCTACGGGCACCACCGATACGTCTCCACCGAAGAGGATCCAGCCACCGCTCCGCGCGGGAGAAACGTTTATTTCCATATCATCGCCTCGACGATCAAAGGGAATGTCAGCGCCTGGCGGATTGAAGCGGATCGACTTCGAAAGAAGCACCTACCCATCTTTTCCCATCACAACGCCATGATTCGAGGCCACCTGATGAGTGCAGCGTTGGTTGTTGCCGCATATCTACTGGGAGGATGGAGTGGAGCACTCTTCTTCGTGGTGGCGGCACTGTGGGGAAAATCGCTCCTCGAAATCGTCAACTATATGGAACACTATGGGCTCGTCCGAGATCCAAAAACTCCCGTGCAGCCGCGCCA
This sequence comes from bacterium, assembly GCA_019748235.1. GTDB lineage: Bacteria > Planctomycetota > Planctomycetia > Kolteriales > Kolteriaceae > JAIEPU01. The sequence continues at coordinate 9,410 of JAIEPU010000150.1, read as the reverse complement.
TTCCTGGAACACGAATCGTCGTTTAAGCTCGTGGAGCATGTTCAATCTCACCCGGCATTCTCATCACCATGCGGAGGGAGAAGTTCCTTACCAGGACCTTAAGCCCTATCCTGAGGCCCCTCTGATGCTGAGCGGATATTTGACGACTATTTCCATCGCGATGGTTCCTCCGTTGTGGCACCACCTGATGACCCCAAAGTTGCTCCAATGGGACCAGGAATTCGCCACACCAAGGGAGCGGGAACTTGCTCGTCGAGCGAACGATCGGAGCGGGATTTCAGCCCTGAGGGTCCCATATCCGTAGTTCAGGCAACGCGTCCGAATCTCGTACCGGAGCGAAAATAATCGTTTCTCCGTTATGACTTAAGTGATTGCAATTGTGGTATTTGTGGTTCTTCATAGGCAGCGGCCACTCACCAACGTCTACGAATTAAAATGATGATTTTCCTTTTGACAGTTCGCAGTCCTCTGGTACCATTTGGACCGTTGACCAACACTTGCTTGCCGAAAGGTGAGCTCCCTCGGTTTAATCCTCGACCTTGCTTACCTCGTTCGTTCCCACCAGAGTGATAGGATCAGGTATGTCCCCAAAATGGTTTTACCGCAAAGGTACCCAGGAATTCGGCCCTCTCACCGCGAAGGACCTTCGCAAACTGGCCGAGACCAATACCCTTTCCTTCGATGACCTTGTACGACTCGGCGATCATGAAAGCTGGCTTCCCGCCAAATTGATTTCGGGATTGTTTCGAATGCCGATGATCGAAAGCGTTTAGTCGTATTGCCCAGCGATTCGTTTGCCGAATCCGCATAACTTAAAATCGTGAAGAACTCGAACTCCCTCAAGAGGTCGAGTTCTTTTCGTTTTGATTCATTTCGATAGAGACACGAAGCCGCGGAGAGGGACAGTGTGCCTTTGCGATCCTGAACGGATCATTCCTCTGGCATAAGACAATCCCTTCGACCCCTATACCTAGTCGTTTTCACTGGTCACCGAAATCTGAGCTTCTTCATTCGCCGGTTCACCCCCCAATTCAATGGCAAATTAATAGAGCCGATATGTCCTGCTCGAACAGGCGAAAGCAACATGAACCCAATTGGAGATAGTGGAGATCTCGCGATGATCGTGACAACAGGTTTTGAAGTGCCAGGACACGAAATTGACTCAGTGCTGGGAATCGTACGCGGAATCGTCGTTCGGTCACCCGGAATCGCTCAAGGAATCATGGGAGGCCTTCGTCAGATCATCGGCGGCAATATCAAGGAATACGTGCAGGTCTGTGAGCATGCTCGCGAAGATGCCTTCGAGATCATGGTGACCCATGCCCAGCAAGTCGGCGCGGATGCCATCATCGGCATGCGATACGATGCCACTGACTTCTTTCAAGCCACCACCGAAGTCCTCGCTTACGGCACGGCCGTAAAGCTAGTGAAAATACAATAAGCTGTTGATTGATTGCCGCGCTGGCGAACCGACGGCTTGGTCAATTCAACTTTCGGTAGGGCTCAAAGCTGAAGTATTTCGGCGTTTGATCGAGGCGAACATGAAGCCAGGGGACGCCCGCACCGGCAGTACTGAGCCAGATCGGTTTTGTCCCTAGTTGCCTTTCGAGTTCTGATCCGACGACTGACCAGAGTTCATCCCTTTGTGCGGTCGGCGCCGAGCGAACGAAGGCCCCGAGATGCGGATAAGCGTCACGCGGTCCACGAGGCAAGGGGACGATCAGTGTCGCATCTTTCCCCAGGCTGGCAAACGAGGTCACATTGCGTGACGGACTGGCTTCCTCAAAGTACTTCTTAAATGGAGTTCCATCGGCGGGGCGATCGATCGACGGCCGATCGATCAGAACAAACTCAAAAAGATTAGTGCCCGATTCTCGCGTCAGTGGCGGATTCTCCCAACGGAATGCGGTAAAAGGGGAGTCCGCGAGTAACTGAGTGAAGTAGGTTCGGAATGATTTCTCTTCCACCCATAGACGGATCACGCGTCCGACGCTGAGAGAGACTTCATCGTCGCATAATCGATAGCGATGCGTGCGGTCATCCAGTGCGTCACAAGAGCATGTCCACAACACGACGGCCCTGATCATTAAAATCGAAAGGGATCACTCGCCACCGGCCTCCTTCTTAGGCGGCTCCTGCGAGTGACGATCGGGCATTTGCTCGATCCATTCCTTGATAAGCGCGACCCCTTCGGTGTGGATCATTCGCCGAGCGACTTCCGGCATCATGATACCTGGATCGTCCGAGTTCAGTCGGAAATAGAGAATGGACGCATCCGGCTTTCCGGGAACGATGCTGTATTTTCGCCCGCCGCCTCCACGTCCCACGGCCGCTGGGCTTTTCCAAATGCCGATCTTTTCCCCTTCATCCTGCGCGATACGGAAATCGAGACCTGCATTCCGTGCTGGTCCACCCCAATGATGGCAATGAGCACAGTTGATTTCGAGATAAGCACGAGCTCGTTCATCCAATGTACCGGTGGAGGGATCATTCCACACCGCGTTCTTGGGGGCGGTTGATGGATCGGTCGGCGCACTGTCCAGTATGCCGATACGCGACCAATGAGTGAGCTGGTTCTCCGTCCCCTCGGGATAGCCGAGGTCACGATTCAGATGCCGCGCTTTTGGTCCAATCGGGACAACCTTCTTGTCCTCTTCGTGACAACTGATGCATTTGTTCGCATCGGGAATGATGTAATCGATCTTCTTGGTGGTTCCATCGTCATGTATCCACTCCGACGGAACCGTTGCGCCGGCAATGGCAAGGGTCGCGCCGTTCTGTTCCTCATTCCACTGGTAGGAGAAACCTTCCCAGCCCGTCTCCCGATGGGTCAAGATGCGGGTCTCGAGGATCTTCTCCCCCTTGCTCAGGTCACGTCGGTCATGCGGATAGGAGAACGTCTTCGCGATCACCGTCCCCACCGGAAAGTCGAAGACCTTCGCCTCGTCGTACTTTGCTTTTGTCCCTGGAGGTAGCTTGACGAATCGATACTTCGCGGTGTAGTCGGAGAAAAGAGGGGAGTTCATTTCATAAGGGACCACCCCGTCAAGCGGTTGGTGCACCAGCTTTCCATTCTCTTCTTTGAAGATCTTCCACTCAGCGAGTTGCTTTGGCGGTCGCCACTTTTTCGAAGCCGTCGGCTTGGTCGCTTCCGAGGAGGTGCAGCCAGGCAGGGGGGCGATGAGGAGCGCGAGCGCCGCAACGAGGATGACCGGCGCCCACGCTCCTGTTACTTCGCGTGACTCTGAACTGAAATGGCGGATCATTCGCATCCCTATTCCGAGGAACGTCGTGCGAGCGATCCTCCCCTTATTCGTTGACTGAACCATGATCTTCGTGCGAATCCGTTTTCGTGATCACTGGACTTGCGGCTTCACGTCTTCGATCTTGACCGGATCCTTCCGCAGGGCGATCTCGCCTGAAACGGATCCAAGATCTCGAACGAGCTTTTCCTTGTGCTCGGCCGCTTTCTTCGGATCGAGGAGGCTTTCGATTCCCTCCACTTGATCGAAACGAAGATTGATGAAGTCAGCGTCACCGTTGTTGTCGATGTAGATTCTCTTCTCGGCAGGAGCCTTACCGTCGACGAGCGTTTGCGGATTCACGATTCCATCATAGAGGATATCGGGATAGGGCTGGCCAATCAGCAGGGCGAGTGCCTTGATCGCTCCTGACGGCTTGTCACCGCCACCAGTGAATTCATTGTTGTGAACATAAATCCCTTCTGGTATCGGATCGTACTTCGGATCCTCGATCTTTCGTCCGGTGAAGAGGAAGCTGATGATCGACATGTTCGACGATTGATTCTTGTCGACCTTGTTCTCAAAGACTTCCACGTTGTCGGTCGCCATCACCATAATGCCCGTTCCCGCTGGCACCGTCGCAACGATGTTCCCCTCGGGGGCGAAGTTGACGTGGTTGTTCTCGAAGATGGTGTTTTTGTAGACGCGGTGTCCGCCGCCGTTCCCCGCCGGAAGACCGGGTAGGTCGAAGATCAGCAATCCGCCCGCATTGTTCGTTGCGGTGTTGTCGTAGACGTCCGCATTCTTGCTGTTTTCGATCTCGATGCCGGCAACATTCTTCTCAGCGCGACAGTTGCGAACAATGATGTTCTCTGACTGCCCGACATAGATACCGGCGTCCGAAGCTCCAACTGCGGTGCAGTACTCGATCAAGACATTCTTGCAGGTCACCGGATAAAGACCGTATGCACCGTTCTTCGGATTCCCTTCATTGTGCCAAAGAGTGGAGACTCGTCGCATGACCACGCCGTTCGATCGTTCGACCTTGACGGCATCACCCTTCGTTTCTTCGACCGTCAGCTCTTCAAGGGTAAAGCGATCGCCGTTCGCGCGGATTCCTTCACCACCCGAGCCGGCCGCTTGCTTGCTAAAGTTCAGAATCGTCTTCTCTTGACCCGCCCCCTTGATGGTGATGCCTGCTTTGGAAAGTTCAAAGCCACGATCGAACTCGTATTTCCCTTCATCAAAGACGATCGATCCTCCCTCGGGGATCTCGTAGACCGCCTCGGCGAATCGTTTGCTCGCGTCTTCGCCTAGGGGGATCCGAATTGTTGGTTTTGATCCTTCGGGCAACTTGTCCAGCTCCGCCGTCAGCTCGACGCCTGGAGCAAAGATGATCGTCGGCCCCGCCACCGGCACATTCATCGCGGAGCGAGCAAACAGAAACGCTCCGACTCCGATGGCAACTCCAACGATCGCGACGAGCAACCCACGCATTGAGAATCCCCTCTCCCGCAGTTCGTTCCTATCAGCCTCTGCCTGATTCTCGCACAGACTTCCGAATTGGCCCAGAGCCAATAGGCACAGAGGTCAGTACGTATCTTTCGATCCATCCTGCCGGCGCGAATGAACTCGACTCCGGCGTATTGCCGAGTGTAGACAGCCTGAACGGGCTGTCAAGGAAAACCGAATCACGATTCGGGATTATCCCTCAAATTGGGGAATAGGGTGAACATCAATGAATGTGCTGATGTCGTAAGTCGTTAAGTTGCCCACGGCAGCGATCCGTTCTAAAACGCTTACTTGGGAACGGGTCGACCGCGGCAAATCCCTTGTCGCTTCTTTTCACTGATTTGACGCGAAAACCCTTACGAGAAAACGAAATGCGCCATTTGCTCTCTGCTCTTGTTCAGAATCAACCCGGCGTTCTCGCTCAGGTGGCGGGAATGCTCGCCTCCCGGGGATACAACATCGATAGCCTGGCGGTTGGCGAGACCGAACAGGCCGAACTCAGCCGAATGACCTTCGTCGTTCGAGGAGATGATCGGGTTCTTGATCAAGTACGAAAGCAATTGGAAAAAGTCGTCACCGTCGTTCAAGTTCATGACATTTCGAGCGAAGCGTTCGTCGAACGGGATCTGATGCTCGTCAAAGTGGAAGCGCCCCCCGAAAGGCGCGGCGAGCTCAAGAACCTCATCGACATCTTCCGCGGCCGCATTGTCGATGTCAGCCGAACCGCCATGATGATTGAGATCTCCGGAACAGAGAACAAGGTTCAGGCCTTCGTCGACGTGCTTCGGCCGTACGGCATTATCGAACTAGCTCGAACGGGACGCATCGCGCTCGTTCGTAGCTCGGCCGACCATCGCGAGACAACAGACAAGTAACATTGGGGACAAGTCGAACAGGGTGGAGGTTGATGGTGCCGGCACGCTGATGATCGAAGTCAGCAACGTTTCGGTGCTCGATGTCAGTTTTCCACAGTCTTTAACGAACCGAGAAAGGAACGTGCCGGATGGCGCTGGTCATCTATTACGACAACGACGCGGACTTGAAGCACCTGAAGGGGAAGAAGGTCGCGATCATCGGGTACGGAAGCCAGGGACACGCCCAGGCTCAGAACCTGCGCGATAGCGGTGTCGACGTCATTGTCGGTCAGCGCCCTGGCTCGGCCAACTACGATCTCGCGGTCGAGCACGGCTTCAAGCCGGTTTCCGCCGCCGAGGCCGCCAAGCAGGCCGATGTCATCAACATTCTTCTTCCCGACGAAGTTCAGGGAGAAGTTTACGAGCGCGACATCAAGCCCGGTCTTCAGCCCGGCAACATTCTGATGTGCAGCCACGGTTTTAACGTCCACTTCGGACAAGTCGTTCCTCCGAGCGGCGTTCATCTTCTCCTTGTCGCGCCGAAGGGCCCCGGCCACCTTGTTCGCAGCGAGTTCGTCAAGGGGGGAGGCGTTCCTGCCCTCATTGCGATCGAGGATAGCGCTCCCGATTCAGTTCTTCAGGTCGGCCTTGCCTATGCCAAGGGGATCGGCGGAACGCGTGGCGGCGTCATCCGCACCACGTTCCGCGAGGAAACCGAAACCGACCTCTTCGGCGAGCAGACCGTTCTTTGCGGCGGCGTCAGCGCGCTGGTCAAGGCCGCCTTCGAGGTTCTTATCGAAGCTGGTTATCAGCCGGAGATGGCCTACTTCGAGTGCATGCACGAGCTCAAGCTCATCGTCGATCTCTTCTATCAGGGTGGTCTGAACTACATGCGGTACAGTGTTTCGAACACCGCGGAGTTCGGCGACTACACCCGCGGACCTCGCATCGTCACTGAAGAGACGAAGAAGGAGATGAAGAAGATCCTGAAGGAAATCCAGACCGGTCAATTCGCGCGCGAATGGATCCTCGAGAACAAGGCCAACTGCCCCGGCTTCAAAGCGACTCGCCGCTCCGAGCGTAGCCATCCGATCGAAGAAGTCGGCCGCAAGCTCCGCAAGATGATGAAGTGGATCGATTCGAAGGAAATGTAATTCCAAGTCGTTCACACGATCGATAACTCGCAAAGGCCGGTGGAGGATAACTCACCGGCCTTTGTGCGTTTGCGGGGGCCTTGGCTCAGGTGTCCAACGAATACGAGTTCAAGTGTGCCCTGTACAAGCTCGCATCGATATGGATTATGATCGGGTGGTCCCGGCAACTCGTTGCCGGGATTGCGAAGCAACAAGAGGGGGACATGAGTCAGCCTATCAGCATCCGAATACTTCAGTTTGTATCACCGACTCGTTATGGATCGTGCCCTTCCGATAGCAATCTGTCGACCAATTTAGTTCAACAGAACCCTCTTGTGCCTTCGGCACCCAGGCAACGAGTTGCCTGGGCCACCCGGCGAGAATTGGACTTTGTTCATGCTATTGCAGATCACCTCCGTACTGCTTCTTTTGTTGTCAGGATTTTTGATTATCACGAACTGGTATTGCGTCTTTCTTGAATTTCGAGGGAGGCACGTGTCGTGGACTCCAATTCTGGGAGGAGTGTTGGGGTCCATTGGATGTGCAATCTCATCGATGGGAATGCTGAATAGATTCTGGTGGATTCCGCTATTCGTTGACTGGGGCTCGATACCAGGATTAAGTATGACGCTGATCTATTATCTGTTCCTCTTGCCCAGGAAAAGAGGATAGGAGTTTTCTCGTTCGGGTGGAATGTTCAAGCGAGCTTGATGATGAGGTATGATCGGGTGGTCCCGGCAACTCGTTGCCGGGATTGCGAAGCAACAAGAGGGTGACATGAGAGAACTGAGACGCATTCGATCGCTGTGATCACGTAATCGTACGGACAGTAGGATTTAGCAAGCGAATGACGATTGATCTCCCGCAGAAAAATGAACCGCACCCTCTTGTGCCTTCGGCACCCAGGCAAGCGAGTGTATACACCGAGTTGCCTGGGCCACCCGTGGTTCACTCAAAAAAACTTCGAGCACTAATCGCTCAATCGATTTTCGAATAATCTCCGGAGTAACGTCGCTAACTACAATCATATTTTTCTCGGCAATAAATGGGAAGCCTTGGCTCATCTCTGACTCAAGTTCCTGTGCTAGTCGCACTGGATCATAGAAAAATACCTTTACCTTCTTTCCCGTTATCAACTCCACCGTCACACCTCCATACCATCCTCGCGACCAGACCTCGTGAGCCCATATCTCGTCGAATGGCTCCTCGAAGTGAATCCGAGGAAAATCATCGTTGTTCATTCCAACCATCCCAGTTTCAATCGAGTAGAGTTGATTCGATCACCATGTCCACGCAAGCGTGGGACATGGCACCCGAACTTGCTCCAATCAATGCGTAGCTAACGCCTCCTGCAGCTTCTTCGTCCGCTCCTCATCAATCGTGATCCTGCTGATCGCGTTGCCATCCCAAGTTGTTCGACTGGCGGCGCCGAAGTAGACGGCGGAGAGTTGCCCTTTATCGTCGAGCAATAGAAACGGAGTTACATGGCCGAAGGCGTCGGCTTTGCTTTTGGTGATCGGTATCCAAAGGCCGTGATCAGTCCAGTCGAGCCCGGCATTGCTCGTGGCGAGAAAGACGCCGTCGCGTCCTTCGTAGAGCATGACGAACTTGTCGCCGACTCGGTGAACGTCGATACCGCCCGCATTTTGGCCGAAGATCGGCGTGGCGGGCGTTTTCTTCCAATGAATACCGTCCTCCGATTCGGCATGCCCCACCGAGCGAGGTCCCTCCGATCGGCCGTCGTAGTAAAGGTGAAATGTCTTCGTGTCGGCGTCATAAAAAGTGCTCGGTCGACCAACGATGTGTGAATCCCAATCACCTTTGTTGCCGACAGGGATAACAATGCCGTGCCGTTCCCATTTGATTCCGTCTTTCGACGTCGCGACGTGAATCTGATCCATCTCCGCCGTATCGGCCTGCGTGTAGTACATGTAGTACACGCCGTTCACGAGCACCACCGATGGGTCATTGACGTGATTGGCTTTCAAGTTGTCGAGTACGACTCCTTTTCTCGTCCAATGAATACCGTCCGTTGATTCCGCCAGATGAATGCGATCGTGACCGTCCTTTCCTTGCCCGCCGTACCACATCATGTTTTTGCCGTCGATGTGCAGGATGTCAGGTGCATACACGTTGCCGGCTCCGTGCGGCGCGAGCTCGGTGGGGAGTTCGCCTTTGAGAAGAACTTGTAATTCCCTTTCCTCAGCAAGTGACGAACTGCAGAGAATGAGCGCACCGAGAAGAATAAGGCAGCGACACTGCATGAGCGATAGCACCTTCCATTGTGGTGAGAGTGCGGGTTCGACCCGGCGGAGCGATGAGCGACACCTATGTGTCACTACGATTGATCAAGCGACGATTTCTTTGATGACGTGGCCATGCACGTCGGTCAGGCGGAAATCTCGACCGGCGTAGCGATAGGTCAGCTTTTCGTGATCGAAGCCAAGCAAGTGAAGCATCGTCGCGTGCAGGTCGTGAACGGTGGTCGGATTCTGTTCGGCCCGGAAACCGAACTCATCGGTCGCGCCGTAGACGGTGCCCCCTTTGATTCCACCACCGGCGAGCCAGACCGAAAAGCCGTAATGATTGTGATCGCGGCCGAGTTTCCCCTTGCCGTCCCCGCCGATCTCGACAGTCGGCGTTCGGCCGAACTCGCCTCCCCAAATGAC
>JAIEPU010000153.1 GCA_019748235.1 bacterium | reverse complement strand
GAGTTGAAGAAGGGGACTTGGCGAAACGGATCAATGCAGCGGATCTGGCTCGATACCTCACGGCGGTGCAGAACGGCCTCGCGGTGCAAGCATCCAGTGGCGTCAGCCGTAAGGATCTCCTTCGCGTTGTCGATCTCGTCATGAACATTTGGCCGTGCTAACGAGTGGCTCGAACATACGTTTGAGTAACCATCACCATCGCTGCGTCATGTGTTCGCCGAAGCCGAAGAGCTTATCGACGTTGATCTTCCTTCCTTCAACGGTCAATTCTCCCGCGTAGTAGCCGTGAATCTTGTGAAGCTCGGTGGCGGCGAGAAGAATCTCTTGCTTGGCGGCTTGGTGATAAGTCGGAGTAAATGTAAGAGATAGTCGGCCGTCATTGCTGGTGTACTTCCAAGGCTTCATTTGGTCATTGGGATCATAATCGCACTTCACGTTGTGTAGTTTGTGCAGCTTTCCGTCGATGAGAATCGCATTGGCGGTGCCGCGGGTGTCGTCGCCGTAACCATCCCCGAGATTGATCGCGACGAGATGCCCATCGATCCGGCCCGCACCCTGTCCCCAAAACCACTGCGACGTTCGCGGCCAGATACCTCGTCCCCAATCGAAGATCGCGAAGGATTGGTCTTTCGGAAGGACGTACGTCTTCGAATCGACGGTAACTGCTCCTGTTGCGGGCATGCCGAAGATCTTGTTCTCGTAGAAGAAGTGCCCGGGCTCGGCGAACGGCCGTGCCAGCGCAATGCTGTCATCCGTCTGCTTGTTGCTCAATTCGATTTCACCTTTGAATGCCGGACTGGCGGCCGTCTTCTGAATTTCAAAGGTGATCAGTCGCCGGTCATTTTCCAATCGAAAGGTGATGAAATCATTCTTTCCACGAAAGTCAGTGTTGCCGAAGGGATGCAGCGGAAAGATCGACTTACCTTTGATGGGTGAGCCGAAGAACATCGAACTCGTCTGAAGTTTTTCTTTGTAGTCGATCACTTCAACGGAGCCGAAAGTCAGCGAACCGAGCTGCGCGATGGTGACTCCCGTCGTGAACTCGGGAGACATGACGGTATAATGTTCCCATTCTTTAACGCGTCCAAGTCTCTCAACCGGAATCGCATCACGGTTGTAGGTCATCATTGCTCGTCGAGCCCATCCCCAACCCGATAGATTTCCGTCCGACGAAAGAAGTGGAGTCGGGGCGGTAAATTCGACCTGCGGATCAGCAGCATCGGCCGATGCAATGGATGCGGTGAACAGAATAACGACGACTCCCGCGATGGCACGCATATCAACCGGCTCTCCGCAAAACGAACGACGTGATTAGGTACTAATCTACCGAGAGATCGCCTCGAATGCGATCAACGGAGTCTCGCGACGTAATAGAAATTCATCGGATCGTGCGGCAATTCGTTAACCGCGATGCTTTTGAAACCAGCGTCGCTCAGCATGGCGAGTGCCTTCTCGCGCCCCCACATCGCTCCCAGTCCTGGTCCGCCCGAAGCAAGAGAGACCGACATGCAGTGCATGCATGAAATGGTGTAGAGAAATGGACCGAAGGGATGTTTCATGTCGCCGTGAACGTGTCCACTGCCTGAAATGTCTTGCATGAGAAAGACGCCGTCCGGCTTGAGAGCCTTCGCGATGGAGGATAATACTCCCGCGGGAGCCGCTTGGTCGTGGATCGCGTCGAACGCGGTGATCAGATCGAATGACTTATCATCTTTCAAATGAGCAACATCCTTCACTTCGAATGTCACATTGGTGAGGCGGCGTTCGGTGGCTTCTCTTTGCGCGACGTCAATTCCCTCGGGCGAGGCATCGTATCCGTGGAAACGACTCTTTGCGAAATGAGCCGCCATCTCATTGATCGCTCGACCGCTACCGCAACCGACGTCGAGCACTTCGATACCTGTCTCCAACTTCTCGATGAGTCCGGGAACTAGGGGAAGTAAATGAGTGAAGAGGACGGCGACGACGGATTGGGCGCTCTCTTCCGCCATGACGATGTGAAACCGTTTGTAGGAAGAATACGGAACCCCATTGCCATGGGAGAAGGCGTCGACGATTTCATCCTCGACTTGACCGAGGACGGCCGCCCACTGCATGGCGGCGGCAAAGTTATTGGGAGACGCGCGGCGCGTGAGCCAGCCGGCATGCTCGGCAGGAAGTTGATAGGTGTTATTCGATGATTGATGTTCAATGACGCCGCCGGTGCTCATTGCACCGAGCCAATCTCGGACATAGCGTTCCGAGAGCCCCGAGGCGGTGGCGATCTCATCACTCGTGGAAGGCCCAAGATTCGCCATCACGTCGAACAGTTTTGTCCGGTGGCCAATCGAAATCATCAGGGCGATCCCAGCATGATTCAAAACACTCGTGAGCGTCTCCCCAAATGCATCGAATTTCGTTTGATCAAGAATACTTGTCATCGGCCATACTCCGCGAAACGGAAGCGAATTGGGTTTTCATTCATGCTCATTCGTAGGCTTCCATGATTATACTGGATTCGCCGCGCGGCTTTGCACCAAGATAGCGAATGTCAAAACACTCTTGTTCCGAAGGAAGAAACGATGCCCGTCTATCGAGCAATGCCGCTCCTCTTATTAGTGTCGATTGGAATGGGCGCGGCCGCTTCGGCCGAGGAGTTATCCATCGAGAAGCCTGCCGATATTCGGGCCGATGAGCCCATGCTGGGGAAGTTTGATTTATCGTTGGCGAGGCAATCGCTGGATCGATCCGCGTGGCATTGGCAGAAAACCTTCAAATGCGTCTCTTGCCATACAACGGCGGCGTACATGATGTCCCGCCCATCGATTCATGGAGATACGGCGGCATTCCAAGACATTCGTGCACAACTTGAGGAGATGGTGGAGGAGAAGTGGGAGAAGAAACTCCCCGCGCCAGTGTATGTCGTTGCAACGGCCGCGTCGCTCGCGATCAACGACCAGCGATCGACCGGCAAGCTGGATCCGACGACCAAAAAGGCGCTCGACCGGATGTGGGAAGTGCAGCGATCTGACGGAGGTTTTGACTGGCTTAACTGCGGTTGGGCTCCGATGGAACTCGACGATCACTACGGAGTCACGTTCGCGGCAATTGCCGTTGGGACCGCTCCGGATGGTTACGCAAAGAATGAAAACGCCACCAAAGGTTTAGAGGGGATGAAGAAGTATCTGGCCGATCACCCCGCGCCGACCACTCATCATCGAGCGATGCTGCTATGGGCGTCGCATTCGGTGGATGGAATTCTGACCAATGAAAAGCAGAAGGAGATTCTCGCGGAGTTGATGGCCTTGCAGCGTCCCGATGGAGGCTGGTCTCTCTCGGGAATGCTCATCGATTGGCCGGAATTCTCGCGAAAGGATGATTTGAAACCTCTCGTCGATGTCAGTGACGCCTATGGGACGGGGATGGTCATCTGCATCGCGGTGAAAGCGGGAGTGCCTGTCACGGATGAGCGGATTCAAAAGGGAGTGAGCTGGTTGAAGTCGCATCAGCGCGAAAGCGGTCGATGGTTCACCCCTTCGCCTACCAAGGATAGTAAGCACTTCATCACCAACACCGGCACCGCCTGGGCCGTGATGGCACTCGATGCGTGTGGCGAGACTGCGAAATCTCAGTAATTATTCGATAAACTCCAAGTGCGAGGGGAATACTGAACAAAGTGTAGTCCACTAGACCAAATCATGATCTAGTGGAATTCTTTAAGTTACAACAAATTCGCTTGATACGACAGTTAATCTTGGGCGATTGGCTCAATTCCACTATAGTCGCATATGCCGCATCGACGAATCCCTTGTCCGGATTCGAGTTGTAAGACCTTATGTAATGTTTGGTTAGAACAATTCGGACATTTATTTCCTTTTCCTTTTCCAACCTGTGAGACTCCCTTTTTCCACGACCACCCAATGTAACCGCATTGAGAGCATTCGTCATAACTGCCGTTATCATGAAATGTTTGTTTATTACAACCGGGGCAAATAGAGCCTTTACCTTTAGCCATTCGACGAGTCCTTTTTATAAAAATTGTCTTCACGGGTGGAGTACTCTTATGCTACGCGCAAACCAGCGAACTACAAGTAATTCTAAGTGGTTATCTTGACTATTCCAAAGCCGATTAATTCGCTTAAAAGTTCTGTTGCTTTTGCTTCAAGTGAGTCCGTCTGAAAAGAGATATAGCCGATGTCATGAAAATTGCTCGGAAAAGTGACACGATCTTCTTTCATTATTACGAGCCTATTGTCATATAGATAGGCCGAAGCACCAAGTTCGTAAATAACATTCTCGCTTGGTCTCCAGATGGTCTCTCCTTGTGCATTCTTGAACTCTTCGTCTGCGGTAAATAAAAGGATTGCACAATTACATGCTTGCATCGTCTCGCGTACTTTTCCGCTGATCGGACGGCCTAAGTTTGGCTCGTCGATCGCTACTTTAAATGGAATTCGGAATTTTTCGAGCACCTTCTTTAATTGTTCTAGTGGCTTTCGATTTTTACCATGCGCGATAAAGATTCCTTGGCCAGACGTCGGTTTGTTGAAAGGATTGTAAGTGTCATGCGGGGATTCTTGGTCATCGTTAGTTAGCTCGGAATGACCGCCATCTTCTATATGCGATTGGTCATTCGATTCAGTGGATTGCTCTATGAATAATCGAAGGGCGTCTGCCTTAAAGCTAAACCGAGTTTGCGCTCCCCGTCTTCCCAGTATCAAATTTCCAAGCCCTGCACCTTCGGCGACTTGGAAGAACGAGATTGTCTGTTGTTTCAAATAATCATCAGAGTCGCCGACTTCAGATTTGAAGTGACGATGCCAATGTGCACTAACATCCGTAGAGGAAATGGAGTCTTCGCGACGATGTGCAGCTCGCTCAATAATGGCATAGTATGCTGGAATTTGTCGGATCACATCTTGAAGGGCGGTAGATCTTCCAGCCTCGTCGCGTGCACATAGCCGTCCAATGTCAGTTATTTTGTATTTTCCGTCTTCTTGTAGCTCAATAAGTCCCCAGTACTGCAACGCGGAAATACGACGTGAGTCAGATAATTTATCTCCGACCACGCTCGTAATATCTTTTGTGGTTGCACCCGTCGGCTTTTGCGCGATATAGGAACATGTTTGTGAAATATCATCCATAGTGGCGCGTACGGGTAATCCCATCGCTTTCTGCCTCAAGGTCTAGCGGTGAATTCGTAAATTGGTTTAGTACGTTAATGAAATCGCTTAGCTAAACACCTTATCAAGATTCTCGGATTCGAAAACGCCAATCTGCCTTTGCTCGATCGATTGCCTCACAAGTTCTCCGGCACGAGTAATTCCTTTACCTTTTCAATAACGTCTTCGACGGTAATGGGAACTCGGCTGCCGGTTTCATCCGCGTAAGACTGCATGAGCGACATTTTCAGGCAGCGAGCGACGCGATCCGAAGACATCGCTTTCACCAGTCTCTCGGCATCGAGGCAGCAAGTTCGGTGGAAGTGCCGTTCGGAATCACCGGACTTGGCTCGCTTGGTCAATAAGTAAAGAAACTCAACATCCCGATCGCTGACGCCATCTTCATCGAGCAACCCGAGATCGAAGACCTCGACGACACGCGGGTCAGAGCCCTTGGTCGGTATCACGCGGAAAAGCTTCCAGACCTGACCGTTGGTAATCACCGCCCAGTCGGCCGATTTGTTCACGGCATACATGACCGCTTGATCGCGGACTTGGTTCGGCAATCGAGATCGGATATTTTTGCATTCGATCACCATGAAGACCTTGTCCTCGTCCTTGAGAGCAATGTCGATCCGTTGATTGAGAGCACACATCTCGGTGTCGATCTCAGCATCGTCATAACCGAGCGCCGCTTTCAACACATCAATACACCAGCGGCGAACTTCCTCTTCGGAGCTTTGCTCCTGATTCGCAATGGCGGAGAGCCGCTTATGAAACGTCCGAAACTCCTTCTTGATCCGTTTCAGATGGCGTTCCCGGATCTCTGACTTGGTGGTTCGTCGTTTTCTCTCCGGCGGTGTGGTGTTATCCGTTGGAGAGGGAGGAGAAACGTGACCGTTCTCCGGAGCCCGGGAGGCGATGGCCGCTTGCTCGACAATGGAAGGCTGCACGATTTTGACGATGAACTCTCGATGGCACTTCGGGCAGCGAATGCTTTTCCCTTCGAGCTTGGCCTGTTGCGGCCGGACGCGGAATCTCGCGTTGCAATAATCGCATGCGGTGATTCCGACGAAATCAGCACTGTTTGAAACAGGGGGAATGGGCGTGGGATGCGTCATTATTAAACCTCATAACGGATGTAGAAATACTTCGTCTAAAGCTAATCCGTCGGATGCACGGATGCACGAAAAATAAGCGATGCTGGCGCAAGTCGAGCCATGGTATTTGACAATGACTACATATGGTCAGTGATCGAACGATTTCACTAACGCCAATTCTTGTGCTCATCAACAACGTTGTGCTGCTCATGTCGATATTGCTTGATCACGGTGATCGTATCGCCGAGTTCCAGCGTTTGTTCGGTTGTCGTGTCATACTTCGGCCATGCCGGTAAGTCATCTCCGTTGGGATCTCCCGTCTTCGCGAAGTTGACCCAGTACTGTTGAATCTTGTTGGAAAGCTCGCGATCCCAGTCCTTCCATCGCCACACCGGATCATTTGTCTGCAAGACATAAGGGACATCGGCCCCGTGATGCGCCCCCATCGGCGTGAGAAAGGGGATGCGAGAGCCGCGAGAGAAAAGAAATCGATAAGTATTCGGTTCTCGTTTCGAAATGTTCCGCGCGATGTAACGGGATTCCGCACCGAAAACCAGGTCGGTCAGGAGGTGACCGATCTGCTGACGAATGCCGTAGGCTTCGTTGACTAAAGGGTAATGGGCGAGAATACGTTCTCCTAATTCTCCGAACTCTTTTCGAACGATGTTTTCGGCATCCGTTTTTTTCGTCGGAAGGGTTGCGAGTAGAAGGAAGAGAGCCGCCTCTTCGCGAGTGCATCCAACGATCACCGGAACTTGATGAAAGCGACCTTCTGCCATGGACTTGTTCGGATCTTCCATAAGGACCACGCCGTCCACACACGGTTCCACGGGAAGCTTGAGCGAGGTGAGACTGACAGAATGACCGGTCAACTGGAGTGCAGGAAACTTTTGGAGCAACGTCGCGGAGGGAATCTTTCGCATCTCGTTCAAGTCCGCGCTTTCGCTCAGGCCGCACTTGGCGATCGTTTCGAGACCCTGCGCCTCCGCTGACTGTTTGCCGAAAGCTTCCTTCTTCAAATGGCGGACCGACATGTCCGGCGTGCTCTGAATGATCGCGCGATGAAAGAGTCCTTTCGACAGGGGCGAGACGAGAAGCGTGACGACGCTTGCTCCGCCAGCGGACTCGCCAAAAATGGTGACGCAGTCGGGATCGCCACCAAAATGTCCGATGTTCTTTTTGACCCATTGAAGTGCCGCGATCTGATCGAGAATCCCGTAATTTCCAGAGGATCCGGATTCGGCGGTGAGGAGAGGATGGGCAAGAAATCCATAGGGTCCGAGACGGTAGTTGATCGTGACGACCACGGCTCCTTTTCTCGCGAGCGACGAGCCGTCATAGATTCCCATTCCACTCGATCCCTCGCCGAAACCACCTCCATGAATCCAAAACATCACCGGAAGTTTTTCGCTCGTGGACGTGGCCGGGCGGTAGACATTCAGCGACAAGCAGTCCTCGCTGAACGATTTGATGGCCCCCAGTGGAAGCATGTGTTGAAGCGGGTTGTTATTCTGCGGGCAAGCCGGCCCGAACTCGAAGCAATCCCGAATGTTTTGCCAATGGGCCGGTGGAGCAGGGGGCTTCCATCGAAGGTCACCCACTGGAGGAGCCGCGTAGGGAATGCCTCGAAAGACCTCTACGCCACTCTCGACGAGTCCCCGAATCTTCCCCTGATCAATGGAGACAATCGCTGTGGGGTTCTTCGTCGGGGCATTCTCCAGGCCCGCCGTGCTGAAGAGTAGTGTCAGGCAGACGAACGCATGATTCATAGTCTTCGTTCCACTCGGCGACTGAATTGAACGCTGCTCGGATTAAACAAGCTTGAAGACTTCGTCAAAACTATCGAGCGCATTATCGATCACTTCATCAGTGTCGGCCATGCTGGTATAGAGTCGGCTTCCGCCGACCGAGATGATGCCGTGCGCGGTGTAGGCGGCTCCCATTTCCTCCATCATGTGCTTTCTCGCCTTCAATTCACGAAGGAGCTTGATAGGAGTCCGTGTCGACATGAGGAGCAGTCCCGAGGTCTCCACGTGGACGATGGAGCCCTGGTTGTACGCGACGTACGGAAGTTTCCTTCGTTCGATGATTTCCTTGAGCCCACGGCAGAGACGATCCCCCGCGCGACCGGCGATCACGGCGGCGTTTGTCCGCTCGATCTCTTGAAGAGCAAAGTAGCCGGCCGCACAAGAGAGAGGATTGGCCGACAGAGTTCCTCCGACGAACGCCCGCTTGCCGACATTACTGACACCACCGGCGAGGAGCATCATCACGTCCTTTCGACCACCGATGCCACCCGCCATCGGATAGCCTCCGGTGAGGCATTTCCCAAAGATGGTCAAGTCTGGTCGGACGTTGAAGTACCCTTGAGCGCCACCCATCCCCAAACGGAAACCGGTCACGACTTCATCGAAAATAAGGAGAGCGCCAAACTGGTCGCAGAGTTCACGAACCTGGCGATTGTAATCGAAGTAAATGGGACGTGTTCCACTCTCGGGGCCGATCGGCTCGACGACAACGGCGGCCGTTCCACCTCGAAGCCGATTGATCCAGAGTTGGCGGCGAAGCGCGCCGATATCGTTGGGAAAACATTCCTGAGTCCGAGAGGTTGCTCCGCGAGGAATGCCGAGGGCCTCGCGCCGCCCGGTACCGGGGAGACGAAGGCCATAAACCATTTGATCGCTCCAACCGTGATAGCCACCGCCGACCTTGATGACCCATTTCTTCCCGGTGTAGGCCCGAGCGAGTCGAATTGCTCCCATCACCGATTCTGTACCCGAGCCCAGCATGCGGAACATTTCGACTGCGGGCATACGCTCAGTCACGAAACGAGCGAGCTTCTCCTCATAATCGTGAAGAAGCCCGGTTACTGGACTCGCGGAGTTGATGACGTCGATGACTTTTTTGCGAACGGGTTCGTAATTGGATCCGAGAAGGGTTGGTCCGCCCGCTTGGAGAAAGTCGGTGTAGCGGTTCCCATCCACATCCCAGAGATAAGCACCTTCCGCGCGATCGATCCCTAAAGGGAACGGATAATTGAAGGCAAGATTATGCTGCACGCCTCCGGGGATGACTTCGGACGCGCGATCGGCGAGTTGTTTCGAGCCCTTGCACCGTTCACTGAAATACTTCAGCAGGTTCTCCATCTTGTCTCGGCGAATGGTGCGGGGAGGTTGCTTCAGCAGGTCTTTAAATCGAGCAAAGATCTCATCGGTGTCGTGCCATTCGGAAATAGCGCTCGCCGTCCCCACAGAATTGCTCCTAGGCTGATTCGTTACTGAAGTTATCATCTTTGATCTTTCGTTCGAATTTGCTGGAGCAAGATTAGAGGCGAGTCGCGATCTTGCAGAGCGGTATCCTGGTTACCGAGATTGAAAGTTCCACCCATCCATTGAGTGAAACGAAGGTGTAAGGGGCACATGCTAAAACTCATCGGGGCGGAAGAGTCTTGCCATGTGCAAGGACGCCCCGCGAGGAACGTCCCGTGTTTCGTTTTTCCGACCGTCGTTTCCATCGCGGCGATGTATGCGGCCCGCGGGCTTGCTCATCTCAATCGGGGAATCGCCTAATGATGAGCATCATTCACCCGCTCATTCGCAGCCCCGATCCATAAACTCCTGGGAACGGCAGGATCGGTTTAATTACCGAAGACGACGACGGACTCGGAACAATTACCTTCCTGAAACTCGGAGCGTTTCGGAAAGTAATGGAAATAACGTTCCCATTTCTTATCGCGGGGTGGCAATGGCCGCAAGCAAAATCGAGAAAAGAAGTTGGGGAATAGACGGCCAGCAGAATCGAAGCCGAAAAAAGCAAGAGGCCATCCTTTTCGCAACGCAGAAATTGTTGGCGAAGAGGCCCTTCCGCGAAATCACCGTGAGTGAAATCGTTCGCAAGGCCAAGGCGTCGACCAGTTCGTTTTATCAGCGATTCGGTGATAAGACGGGGCTTCTGGGATGTCTGTTCGAAATACATGCCGAAGCGCAAAAGAAGACCATTGACGAGTTGCTCGATGTGGAACGACTGAAAGACGTTCCCCTCGCTCAACTACTCCGCGCGGCATTCCCAGTCATCGTTGATGGTTACCGTGAAAATCAGGATCTTATTCGTGCCTTCATCGAACAGGCATCCACCGATGAACGGTTTCATCAGACATGGAACACGTTAGGCGCCTACACGGCGGAGAAGATCAAGGCGATCGTGCAAGCGAGGATCCACGAGGTGGGTCATCCCGAGCCTTTGATTGGAGTCGACGATGCACTCGACCTTGCCTATGGAAACATCGTTTACGAGCTTCAGATGCACCGAATCGATGGACCAAAAATGACGGCCAAGAGCGAGCAGATCATTCGAATGATTCTGGCGTACATGGACATTGAGGATGTCCCTTCAAATTCGACGGCACGCAAAAGCCGTGGTGTGAAAAGGATCAAATGAGGCATTCCTCCGCCGAGTCGATCAGGTCGAATCCGACATCAACAACGCTTCAAAACTTCGAGGAAAGCCTTTTCATGGATCGTCCATCCGGAAACATTGCGTCTAAGTGCCAACGACGAGACGAATGTTCCTGAGTTTCGAGGTAATCATCGCTCGATCGCGCGTGGAGTCCGTTTTGGTCGGCAGTGGTGCAGAATGCGAAGGGGAATGGTTTTCGATTGTTTCCCCACATATACGAAGCGTCAGATTCGTTCCTTGTGACTTTCGATGTGGCGACGCAGTTCCGTGGTGGCTGACGAGATGTCTCCCTCCTTCAGCAGATTCACGATCTTAAGATGACTGTCCGTGCTTGCCTTCCACTCCGTCTTCTTCACGCTCTCGCGAAATCGTTGAAAGAAGATACGCAATAAATCGCCGAACGCCACCAGCGGTTCGAGGCCGCTGGCTTCGAGGAGTGATTGATGAAATTCGACGTCAACGGCGATCCACGTCTTGACATCCTGGGCGGAGCGGAACCGATCGATGAGGTCGCGAAATCGCTTTTCGATGGACTTGTCTTTTTTCATCCGTCGAGCCACGTGCGGAAGGACGCCCACTTCGAGGATGACGCGACTGTCGATGAGTTGCACGGGATCGGCATCAAGAAGACCGGGATGAAAACCGAGGTGTTTTGTCACCCGGCCCATGTCGATGCGCCCCACCGTTAAACCAACGCCCGTTTTCGATTCAACGATTCCAAGGAATTCGAGCGACTTGGTCGCTTCGCGCACGCTCAGTCGGCTGATGCCGAACGACTCGGCCAGTTGCTGTTCAGTGGGTAAACGATCTCCTGGCGCGAGATGACGGCCGATGATGTACTGCTTGATTTCTTCGGCCGCGTGATCGCGCACTTTGGGTCGTTGGAGAGCTCTCATGAGGAAATCGACCTTTCGTCCGTTGAACTCGAACAGCGACTAGATTAGATTATCTGACAACTAACCTCTGTGCAAGTTTGCAAGTCACATTCGCGGGGACCTTGTTCGATGCCGATGGTCGCCATTACGGACTACACTTTTCCTTCTCTCGACATTGAGAAACGGATACTCGATGCCGCGGGAGCCGAAGTTCGCGCGGGGAACGACAAACAGGTTGCCGCACTCATTCCGCTGGTGGCAGAGGCGGACGCGGTCATCACGCAGTTCGCGCCGATCAATGCCGAAGTGATTGCCTCGATGCGCCACGCGAAAGTCATCGTGCGCTACGGAATCGGCGTTGACAATGTCGATCTGGATGCAGCACGCGATAAGGGAATCGCCGTTTGCAACGTTCCCGACTACTGCGTTGATGAAGTCGCCGATCATACGTTGGCGTTTATTCTCTCAACGACACGGCAAGTCGTTCCCAACTCGCTTCTCATTCGAGAGGGAAAGTGGGGCTTGGCGACTCCCCTCGAACAAATGCGTACTTTGCGAGATCAGACGGTCGGGATCGTCGGCTTTGGTCGCATCGGACGTGAAGTCGCGGCCAGGCTTGCTCCATTCAAGTGTCGTCGGCTGGTGAGCGACGCTTTTATTCCTGAAGAGGTCGTCAAGGAGAACGGTTGCGAAGCCGTCTCGCTCGATGCCTTGTTAGAGGAATCGGATATCGTGACGTTGCACTGCCCCTCCACGCCCCAGACACGCAAACTGCTCGGCGCCGACACGATCAACAAGATGAAGCCGGGAGCGATCGTCATCAATCTCGCTCGTGGCGACTTGATTGATACAGCTTCGCTCGTGGCAGCTTTGCAGTCCGGTCAAATTGCCTCCGCCGCGATCGATGTATGCGATCCGGAGCCGATTCCGGCTGATCATGCGCTTCGCCAGTTGCCCAACGTGATCACGGCATCCCACATTGCGTCGGCCAGTCCGAAAGCGGTGCGCACCCTTCGGGAGACCGCCGCTCGCATTGCGGTCATGTCACTTCGGGGGGAACCGCTGCCGAATGTCGTTAACGGAGTCGCCCGATCTTCCTAATCCCGTCATGACTGATCGATGTGTGTCTTTCAATGTCTCTCTCAGGAATGAACATGGCTCGCTTCACCCGTCTTGAAACTTACCAGCGAATCCTTGAGGAGGGGCTTTTGCCCGTTTTCAATCACCAGGATGCGAAGGCGACCTGCCTCGTCGCCGATTCGGTGGCGGCAGGGGGCGTCGGCATTTTCGAATTCACGAATCGAGCAGACCATGCGATCGACGTCTTCCATGCATTGTCGCAACACTGTGCCAAGGAATTGCCGAGTCTGATCCTTGGCGCGGGATCGATCATCGATGAAGCGACCGCCGCAATTTACATCGCTCGCGGTGCGAACTTCATTGTGGGACCTTCATTTCATGAAGGAGTTGCACGACTCTGCAACCGGCGAAAAATTGCCTACGTCCCCGGCTGCCAGACCGCAACCGAGATCGCAACGGCAGAGGAACTCGGCGCCGAGATCGTGAAGTTCTTCCCCGCCCGAGCCGGCGGCGGACCTGATTTCATTCGGCAGATCCTTGGTCCGAGTCCCTGGTCAAGGTTGCTGCCTACATCGCTCGGTGAAGTCTCTGCCGAGGCGATCGCATCGTGGTTCGAGGCCGGGGCATGTGCAATTGGCATTGGTCGAGAGCTCATGCCTCCCGAGTTTGTGGACGCAGCCGACGGAGCAGCCATCACCCAACGAACGAAGGAGATTCGAGAGATGGTGCGACGCGCACGATCGAAGTAGTAGCGAACCTCATCTGAATATGCCTCTCGAAGAGACGGGTGAGAAAATCGAAACAATGACTGCTCGAGGTGCCGGGGGAGACGCGACGATGAGCGTGATTTCGATCGCGGAGTTGCAGCGGATCGTCAGGGAGATGCTTATCTCTTGCGGAATGAGTCCACTCAACGCGGAGGAAACGTCCAGGGCTTTGGCCACGACCGATGCCATGGGGGTCTTCACGCACGGTACCAAACTCCTGGCGGGATACATCAGGAAACTACAGGGTGGGGGATATGTCGCCAGCGCTGTGCCACGCATCGAGCGTGAAGGACCCGGTTGGGCGATCATCGATAGCCAGTCGTCGCTCGGTCAAGTCGGTAGCCTGTTCGCGATCCGGCAAGCCATCGAGAAGGCGCGAAAGGTCGGCATTGCCTACGTTGGACTAAAGAATACCGGGCATATCGGTGCGGCTGGTTACTATGCGGCAATGGCCGCGCGAGAAGGCTTCATCGCGATGGTGACCGGGAACGACATTCCCAGCGTTGCCGCGCCGGGCTCCCGTAAAGCGGTACTTGGAAGTAATCCATTGGCGTATGCCGTTCCGGTGACGAATGGTGATCCGATTCTGCTCGACATCGCGACGGCGGCCGTGGCGGGGGGGAAAGTCTATGCGGCCATTCAACGAGGCGAAACAATCCCTTCGACCTGGCTCATCGGACCCGACGGCCATCCCACCAGTGACGGTAAACTCTATCCACAGCATGCTTCGCTCGCGCCGATGGCAGGGCACAAGGGATACGGTTTCGGACTGTGGTGCGAGATCCTTTCCGCCATTCTTCCCGGCGGTGAGATGACCTGGAAGGTGGGGAGCTGGATTTTCGACGAGCCGAGTCTGCCGTCCAAGCACAACGCATCATTCATCGTCATCGACGTGGCAGCTATTTCGCCGACCAATGAGTTTGATGATCGGCTTCGAATGCTGATCAACGAAATTCATTCCGCACCAACGGCCGACGGAGTCGACCACTTGCTGCTTCCTGGGGAGCGGGAGTGGACTAGCTATCGCCGTTCGCTCGTGGAAGGAATCAATCTACCCAACGATGTTCGCGAGCAGCTGCGACGCGCGGCCGATATGACCGGAATTCAATTCGCATGACATCATTAGCTCTTTGGAGATTCGAATGAAGATCGTTCGTTACCAATCCCCCACGGGCGAAAAGTGCCTTGGTCGCTTGCATCCTGATGGAAAGACGACCCGTTTGACCGGTGATCTTTTCGGCTCTCTCAAGGATACGGGAGAGGTCGCGCAAGTCGCAAAAATACTCGCCCCGCTCGAGCCGCGCGACATCATCTGCATCGGCCTGAATTATCGACAGCACGCGGCCGAAGGAAATCAATCGATTCCCGAATTCCCGGTCGTCTTCATGAAGAACAGCGGGACGCTCCAGAATCCTGGCGATCCGATCATTCTGCCGCGTCAATTGAAGAGCAATGCCGTCGATTATGAATGCGAGCTGGCGGTTGTCCTGAAAAAAGAGTGTTACAACGTGTCGAAGGCAAATGCGCTCGACTACGTGCTCGGCTACACCTGCGCTAACGATGTCAGCGCGCGCGACTGGCAAATTCAATTTGGCGGCGGTCAATGGTGCCGAGGAAAGACTTTCGCAACTTTCTGTCCGCTTGGTCCATGCCTCACCACCTCTGACGAAATCGCGGATCCAAATACTCTTGGCATCCGCACGATCCTAAATGGTCAGACGATGCAGGATTGGAATACGAACGACATGATCTTCAACGTTCCGACGTTGATCGAATTCCTGAGTGCGAGCACGCGGCTGGCGGCGGGAACCGTCATCCTGACAGGGACACCTCATGGTGTCGGTGGCGCGCGGAAGC
>JAIEPU010000091.1 GCA_019748235.1 bacterium | reverse complement strand
AAGGCTTGCCGTCGGGAATGCGAATCCCGTATGGCCCTCAATGTCCCTGTCAGGCTCGCGCCGAGAATTTGGCGATGCGGTCAGTTTCCAATCAACAGGCTCGTAACGCCTCGGGCGAAGTTTGCGACTGCCTGTACCCCGCACCTCTGCATTAGTTACCGAACGACAACTCACTCAACGCGAATATCTGGTAGAGCGTTCGGGTTGATGGTGCGTTCCTCTCACCAAGAGATCGCCTTCACGTCCTCTGCCTCATGCGCTGTTGAGGCCTCTTAAGGGGTACCTCCGCGCCCATTTCATTGGGTGTTGAAGTTTCCGCCCCTTCTCGCGACGAAGAACCACCCTTGTGCGATTGGTGGCTCAATGGACCCCGGTGAAATTCAGCGGACCTTGCGCTATTCGGCACGCATGTGCAGCGCTGGGATATTCCTCCACCTTTCCACCGGTTGTAAGTCACGTCATGGGCCTCACCGTTTTCTCGAGAACATCGCATGGTAACCGAGATGATCAATGAGCTTGAACTCGATAGTTTGTCGTCATGCCAATTGCCTGAATCAGCGAGGCCGCATGCGCATCGTGGAACCGCCAACCATGATCAGTGCCGGCCGCTTGGTGTCCTGGTCATCGACGACAAGCGGCTGATGCTCAAGGCTAAGGAGCAAGGGTTGCGGGAGCGAGGGTTCGTGGTTTGGACTGGCCGGGACGGAAGCGAAGGCATCGATTTGTACCGCCGTTTCGGGTGGCATATCGACATGGTGCTCTCCGACGTGCAGATGCCGGTGTTGGATGGACTGATGACGCTCGATGCGCTAAGCGAGATGAACCCGTCCGTCCGTTTTTGCTTCATGACAGGCGACACACGGTCGGCCACGCTCACCAAGCTGCTGAAGCGTGGAGCGGCGAGTTTTCACGAAGCCCTTCCCATCCGTGGCGGGGGTGACCGAGGAACTCTGGGAACTTGCCACTCGGCCGTGTGACTTCTCAGTGGGACCGGAACTCGGAGAGGACGGCGTCGTCCATCCTCAAGAGCAGACTGCGTTGAGCCGAACGGAGGAAAAACCAGCGGGCGGACGTTTCGTCGGATGGGCTTTCACGTGGTTACTCCTTTCCGCCGCCATCGTTGGCTTACGGCTAGGAAAAACTTCAAGGCCAACGCTCAATGGATTGCCTCCCACGTGAACCCCGAATCTGCGAGGGCGTGGATTGGTTGTTTAAGGGGATGATGGCGGTCGATCATTTTGCAATTACGGACAAGAAAAGGATGGGACCAACCGGATAGCGTTGGCGCTTGCTAACTCTATTGGTGGCTATTCCGGATGGTTCTCGAACTAAGGTTCAAATGAAGAAGCTAATCGAGGGGTTGAAACACTTTCAGGAACACATCGTGGTGACAACGAAGCTCCTGAGCAATCTTCTTACCAATTATGGTTCAGAACTTCGGCTCATGAACCCTTCTCGAACTTACGAACCAGATCGACAAGTGAGATCTCGATCGCCTCACAGACTTGTCGAAGTTCGGGAAGATCAAGTCGGCGTTCACCGGATTCGTACTTGCTGACGAAGGATTGATGGACACCCAGTCTGCTCGCAAGATCACGTTGGGTAAGCTTTCGACTCTCGCGCAGCTCCCGCAACAGCACCTGAAGCCGTTCCTGGTCCTTGGAATAGATGGTTTTCTTCATCCTCCAAAAGAGACACGGGAATTATCTTGATCCCAAAATCGGATATCCTATAATCGGATTAATCCATGATGGGCCTAAGCGTATGAATGGATTTTATCGGGGTTTGCTCCAATCGCTGGGGGGGGTAAACCCTATCACTCTTGCTAAAGCTCTTCAGCGGTCGACTCCACAAGCTTTGAAAAGTCACCCACCAATCCGAACGCCCTAAGCGAATGCTGTCCAGAATCTCCGCTTCGTGAATGTCGTTGGAGTTGGGGACATCCCGTTTTAGCCCGAGCTTCCCGGAAGAATCGATGCTTTCGCAAAGATCGCATACGGCAAAGTTCTTTACCTCGCAGTCCCACACTCTGATCTCTAAGGAACCAACTGATGCTCCATCACTCGTCGAATGCCTCGATACCATCACCATTGTCGATCTGGGCGAAGCTATGGGGGTTGATCATTGGGCTTATCCTTGGTGTGTCAAACACCGCATTTGCGGAGCTTCTGACGTTCAACATTGATCCCGCTCAAAGCACTTGGGTTGTTCAGCAGAAGTTCTCGTCGGCTACGACAGACTATGTCTCGACCGAGATCTATCCTGGATCATCAAAAACCAATGTCAGCGGTTTCTTCGAAGCGTCGGTTGATTTCAACTTGGGGACCATCTCCTTCGATGGAGTAGGTCAGATTACTCCCGAAGACAGCAATCCGCAGACGCCTGATTTTCCGCTTGGCGGAAACGTGTCGACTGTTTCCGTGGCGGACTTCGGGGGCGGAAATCAATTCGTACAGGCATGGCGGCACCAGTCCTTCGCGATACTCAACCCAACAAATCCGTCGGGTCCAATTCAGATGGCTGGGACCGGATCGTACTCCTTCTCATCGCCGTTGTGAGGTGGTCGGGTTTTCACGGACAGTTGAGTTGCTTATTTCCGGCAGGCCTGTTGTTGCTCGAACTTGCTTGGAGTCAGGTAGCCGAGTGAAGAGTGTCTCCGATCGCCGTTGTAGTAGGCGACATAGGTGGCTATCTCTCGCTCTGCCTGCTCCTTCTTTTGGTATTCGACCATTTCCAATTCCGTCTTGATTGTTCCGAAGCATGATTCCATGAAGTTGTTGTCGTAGACGTTTCCCGCTCGGCTCATGCTCTGCTTGATGCCCGCTCGCATCAACGTGGCCCGATAGACCTTTCCCGCATATTGGCCGCCACGATCGCTGTGATGAAGAAGTCCTGGTGAGGGTTGTCGAGCACGGATGGCTTTTCTCAGTGCCTCCAAGACGAGTGACTCGGTCATATCCTGCTGCAGTTGCCATCCCACGATTCGTCGGCTGAAGAGATCCATCACGATGGCCAGGTAACAGAACGATCCTCCCTCCATCGGCACATACGTGATATCCGTCACCCACAGTTGATTGATCATCGTGGGACCAGACGCTTCGAGAAGCAGATTGGGGTTGTAACCCAACAGGTGTCTGCTCTCGGTGGAACGAGGCTTGAACGACTTCGGCTGGATAGCCACCAATCCCTGTGTTTTCATGATCTTTCTGATACGCTGACGTCCGCACTCGATGCCTAAAGATTCGAGGTCCTTGGCAATACGTCTGGTGCCATAACGGCGACAATGTTGCCGAAAGATCCGGCCAACGCTCGATGACAATAGGGTGTCACTCGCACAGGCTGGTTGATCGTGTCGTAGCTTCCACGCATAAGCCGCGGACCGACTGATCTCGAGCGTCTGACAGACAACAGAAAGCGGCAGCTGTGATTTCTCTGCTAGATGGAGAGCCAAAGGATAAAGCTCGCTCAACCGCTTCGGCTTAAGATGCCCAAAGCCTTTTTTAGGATGTCTCGTTCCCGCTCGACCCGAACGAGTTCCTGCTCGAACTCACGCACACGTGATTCCAGCGTGCCGGCGACCGGGCCCGCTCGACCGATCCGATCTCGCTTCCAGCGGTAGAGCAATGTCGGGCTCGACAGCCCCAGCCGACTCGCCACTGATTCCGCCGAATGGCCGTCAAGCAGCATCTGTACCGCTTCGTCCTTGAATTCGTCCGTGAACCGACGCCGACCCTTGACCGGCAATTCTTCAGACTTCTTCGTTCCCATCAGACAATCTCCCTAACACCCAAAATAAGGCGTCAGACTGTCCGTGAAAACCCGACCACCTCATTGCTCGCTAACGGAAGTCAAGATGTACTCCAATACGGAGTCACACTCACTACTCCTGGCAATGTCGTAACGCCGATCTGGGGGCATGCTAGCGGTGTTCTCCCAATTACCGCAACAGATGCGACTCTGGTTCAGATCGACAAATGGCATTGGGAAATGCGTCTCCCACTGAGTGAAGGAGGCACGTTTCCTTTCAACTTGAATCTCTTCGGACACAGTGATTTGCAGAACACTCGCCTGATCAATGCGTACATCGTCGCCACCGCCAGTGTTCCTGAAGTGTCTACTCTCACCCTTCTTGCACTGTGCAGCTTCGCGATGCTCACAGGGAGATTCTTGGTCCGAAAGCGACAACCGGCCATGTGATGCTTTTGTCGTACTCGTGCCTTACAAGTGGACTCAGATCGGAAAGATTCCCCTCGCCCGATCGAAAAGTCCACTCGTCTGTCAGAGGTAACTGCCGTCTCCGCCCAATTTGGCAGGTCAGGTTTCGACGCGAGTCGCGCTGCTCGTTCGAAAGCTAACGAAGAGTTCATTCAGGTGGATACTAACCCACAATAACCAAGGAGCTATGTCGATGCGTCTTGCCCGTTTTCTACCTATCATCTTTGCGGCCATGCCGACATCGTTGTTGTTCGCTGCTGACTTGACGGTTCTTGCGACGATAACTCCGTACAAAGCGGCGGGCCCGATGGCTGGGCTTATAGTCGATTCCGAAGGCAATCTTTTCGGTACCGCCACGATGGGAGGGGAAAGCACGTTAGGGAAGGTGTTCCAGATAGATGCTTTGACCCATCAACTTTCCACCCACGTTACATTCGATGGGACGAATGGAACGTATCCATCTGGCTTGACCATGGACTCGGGCGGCAATCTCTATGGAACAAGTTACGGAGGGCAGTACGGTCGAGGCATGGTCTTCAAAGTCGATGCCGTATCGCATGAACTCTCGACTTATTATTCGTTTACAACGGCAGACGGAATCAGACCCATGGAAGGCCAGGATAGTTTGAGCATAGACTCGGCCGGCAATCTCTACGGTAGTTACGAAGGGGGTGGACAATACGGGCATGGTGCCATCTATGAGATCGATGCGACAACCAAACAACTCAATGTTTTGTACTCATTCACCGATGGAACTGACGGCCAAAGGCCTCACGGATCACTTTACGTAGATACCGCCGGAAACATCTATGGTGCTTCCGGAGGCGGCGTTCCGTATGGATTCGGCACGGTATTCATAATCACCGGCGATACTCATCAATTTTCAACGTTGGCAACCTTCGTACCCACGAGTGGAATCGGAGCCCTTCCTAACGGCGGGTTGGTTCAAGATGCCGCCGGGAACCTATATGGAACGACGAATGAAGGTGGATATTTTGGCGATGGAACGATCTTCAAGATTGCCAAAGATACAAATGAGTTGACGACCCTGTATTCCCTCGGAGGTAGCTCTGATGGTGCCAATCCGATCGCCGGGTTAATCATGGATGCCGCAGGCAACCTCTACGGAACGACACTCTTCGGAGGGTCAGCGAACAATGGAACGGCCTTCAGATTGACTGCCGGTACGAACGAACTAACAACGCTTCACTCCTTTACTGGAGGGGAGGATGGGGCAACTCTGTATGCCGGCTTGACCGCTGACGCGGCGGGAAATCTCTACGGTGCGACGAATGGTGGATTTGCGTCGGTCTATGGAACAGTGTTCGAATTGACGAACACCGGGTTCGTAGTCGTCCCGGAGGCTAACTCTTTGGCATTGGTGGCGGTTGCCACTGTAGGCGTATTGGGTCTTCGTTCACGAATGCGACGTCTGAGTAATCGTCAAGCGTGAGGCATTCACAAATCTTTCCCTCTTGGGCGATAAAGTGGAGGGCGGACTAGACTTATCTCCCCTTGGATTGATGTCCGGTCATTGACGACAGGTTAATCAAGTTAGACGCGCAAACGGTTCCTTGTTGTGGCCGTCACCGCCCGCGCGAGCATCACCGTCGCAGTCGATGCCACCTTGACCGACGGCATGGTGAGTGTCCCGCCAAGCTTCGATCCATGAAGTTCAAGGTAGGACTTGCTTGAGGCTAATGACGCGCGCTACAGCTTGCGAATCCAGACATTCGGTCGAAAACTAATCTGCGTCGCGATGACGCGACAGACGAATCAATTCACCAAGGAAGGAGAGATTCAGACGAGACCAACTGAAGAAAGGCAAAGAACACATGAGGTTTTTTCAAGCCGAAGACACTACCGCAAAGTTGCCATTGATCGCGACCCCTGATGACCTTCGAAATCCCGACTTCGTTAAGGCTGTTGTTGCGGCCGATGTGGTTGTCGCGCTCGACCAATGCAGTCGTGAAATGTGGTACCTATGGGGCGAGGACGTAGTCGGGCAATTGGGAAGCGGTGACGTGAAGGAGTTGACGATGGCTTACATCATGGTTGATTTCCGATCGGATCAATTTAAGTACACGATCGATGCGGTCCACCGCATCAAGGAGGGCGTTGCAAACGGGGGGAACAGCAGTCGGCGGCAAAACCGTGAACTTAGCATGGGCCGAATCAAGCAATCTTTTTGGGTCGGACAGCACACTAGCCAGTGATTGCCAAACGTTGATGGCGGGGATTGGGTGGGCGATTGACTACCTCTAAGGCTTCGCCATGTTTATTCCGTCGTCGAAGGAGGGCTGTGTGCGGGGCGAGCCAATCATTGGGCGGAAGCCCACTTCGATCGACGTGACCTGTCAATCTCCGCGCACAAACTTCAATGTCATCGCATCGACAAGCTTCCACGGTCCAAAACCTTGACGCTGAGAAGACTACCCACAACTAGTTAGTCTTTCCATCGTCCCCGAATGCCGGAGAGGTCACACCGATGAAGCCGCCACGATGTTGTGGCGACTCAAGTCTCTGGTTCAATGACGTGTCCCAAACCGTCAGTCCACATCAATCCCTTGCTGGTGGTCTGGGATCGGCTCGTGGAAGCAGTCACGACAGCCAGTGCGGTGCTCTAAGATGCCAGGAGCTTCGAAAGAAAAAGGCTGAAGATTGCGGGTAGCGGTCGGCAACCACCCAGTTCTCCACACCTCCATCGCTTCCTCGAAGCCACCAATTCGGGCTGATGGTCGAGGAAGTGAAAGGGGGAAGAAAGTACTACCAATCTAGTTTAGATGGTCGGCAACGGGCCAAACTATGCGACCTGAATGGCGGGCGGGTCGAAGTTCATCCACAGTACCTCTTGTTTGCGTGATTTCGTAGACCCACTCGCCGCGTTGTTGGGAAGGTCGAAAGAGACCTTGTGCCATCCATGGAATAGTTCGTCGTACATAGGGCTTGAGTATCCGCTCAGGATCACCTGCCCTTTGCAATTGAGGAGCGTCTCCGCGAGTTTGCGGTGGCCCTCATCGTTCATCTCGCATGTATAAACAGATTTGGTGGTTCGCGTTTCAGGCAGATATGGCGGATCGCAGTAAAAGAGCGTGTCCGGTGAATCCCATTTTTGAATGACCTCAACAGCATCGCGACAGACAATCTGCACACACCGAAGCCTTTCGATGATTCTGGGCAACTCGTCATCAATTGCGGACAAGTAGCCACTCACCACGTCAGCCATTCCCCGCCTGGAACGGTGAAGGGTGCATGAGTACGAGTCACCTCGCCCGCCCATCGACTGTCGGCATATCACCAGGAAACGACGAGCCTGCTCGATCTCGTCATCGGCGGAAACACTCTCCGTTTCAAATTCCAATTCTGAGTATGGGGTCAGCGCCAACCTGCGAATCAACTCCGGCCCTTCGTCTCGAAGAATTCGGAAGAAGCCTGTGAGTCGTCCATCCAAGTCGTTGTAAACCTCAACTTTAGAAGGACTCTTGTTGAGAAGGACGGATGCCGCTCCGCCGAACGGTTCGACATAGGTGGAATGATCCAAAAAATATTCAATGATTTTTCTAGCGAGGTAGTGTTTCCCGCCATGCCACTTGAAAGGAGGTCGAAGCGGCTTTTTTGAGATGCTCATGGTCGTATCCCCGGTTGCTTGAAATTCCGCGCGGAACCCAACTGCCCGCACTACCAACCGGGAAGCACCGATATGCGATGGAGAAGTCCATTAGGCTGACAGAACGAATTGATCCTCACATGTAACGCTCATTGCCTGTATTTCGAGCCAAAGCATCGGAATTCTGCCGAAAGGTAATTCGAAAGAATTCCGCGAAAAATGGATCAATTGCTTGGCTAACTTTGTCGAAATTGGGAGGTGAGGTATTTCAATCGAGGAGGAAAACTGCGGACGCATCCATCCAAACCTCCGCGTTTTGTCGCTGATTATATCTGAACCAAAATTGTCCAGATGGATCTCTATCTCACCCCGTTTTCGTGGCTAATTCATCCTAGAAACCAGGGATTGATGTGAGCTTTGTTGGACGGTCCAATGGCTCCGTTGCGGCAGGGATTTGACGGCCCGATCAAGCTCGAATTCCACGGGGCGAAGATCACCAGTGACGAGGGTTCGCTGGTGTATCATGAACTGAACGACGCTTTCATTTTACTGCTTCCGCGACTGGTCACCGTGCTGACGTCCGGACCGTACACTACACACAGCCGGCTCGGTCATTATGAAGATCTCAACGACGCCGAAAGGTTGCGTGTGGACACCGGCTGGTGTGGCCAGCAGTAATCATGAGCCATTTGGAGTGCGGAGGATCATGCATCGCGCCATCAGTCTTAAGTTGAATCGCCTAATGTGTTGACGCTAGGCATTTACGTCGCGATCTTTTCGCCGAACGTTGGAAGAAGATAGCCGTGTTCTTGGTCGTCAAGAGCCGAAAAGCCCATAACGAACA
This sequence comes from bacterium, assembly GCA_019748235.1. Lineage (GTDB taxonomy): Bacteria > Planctomycetota > Planctomycetia > Kolteriales > Kolteriaceae > JAIEPU01. Next base: position 6,355 of record JAIEPU010000091.1, on the reverse strand, counting down.
ATCGTCTACCACCCATGTGGCTCGGGCACTTATGCCCCAAGGATGGGGCGTCGACGGAACACCTGCCTCTACTCTTATCTCTCTACCATTAACTAGGTCTAGCGATGGAGACTTGAATAACATCCAGGGCAGTATGAAGTTCGAGCTTCGCCCGGAGTGCCCGAACGTTCTTGCGAGGGGGTCGAATCAGTTGTGTCCAGATTCGCGATCTGCTGATGCCAACGATCCAGCCGCTAGTCCGTCAGGTACGATGGATTCGTAAACGTGGACTCTTCGGCCTTAATCAACCCTCGCGGTGATTGACAAGTCCGTCAGCACACCTCAATTGGTAAATTCAGCAAAGTAGTCGATTAAACCAACTCGGAACATTGCTTAAAAATCCTGGAAAAACGTGTATTTTCGATTCCGCACCCCCAAATATTCCTTCCGCGAAAGTTTAATTCATGGGTGTGTCCGATGTTCAGCCAGCGGTGGTGGGGATTCATCCCGAGTCCCCACCCCGGCCGTTCCATGAACGGTAACATCGACACGGCCGGGGACACCAATCCCCTCATTGATTTGATCTTGTCGATCTTCGAAACGCGGTTCGTATGTCCGCTTCTCTGGTGCAGAGTTGCTCACATTCCGCGTTACGTTCAATGCCCGTCGGAACTCTTCCGAGGCCGCAGACCCACGCACCAATGCAGGCAAATCATGACTACCAACAATAACTTTCCTTCGGTCACTAACGACGACCAAGACCTCGTTGATTCGAATGGTTCAGGTCGACCGAATAAGGACGAAGGGCCTTCGGGCGACCCCGGCATCGTCAAACCTGATCCCTTCAACCTCGACTCTCTCCGACTATCCCAAGATTTCGAGGCAATGGTCGGGGGAGAGAAGGTGTTAACCACGGTCCATGTGCGGAAGCCGGGTAAAGAGCAATGGATTCGCGTGCATCCAGACGACAAGTTCCGGATCGATGTTCTCACGCTCGAACTCAAAGAAGAGAGCGAGATTTACCTGGTCTCCGCCGATCTGATGTACTTGTTGGGAACTGAGTCGACGTTACGCCCAATGACCCTGTACGCAACCATCACACGTAACGGAGACGTTTTCCTCTGGCCTATCGCGTGCCCTGGCGTTGATGGCAAGGATAACGAGTGGCATCGGAGTGCCCGTGAAGCCGCCCATATCGGGATGAAAAGGTGGATACGCGTCACGGCGAACAGATCACTTGGGGCATACGAGACATCGATTACGAAGGCCACACTTCCTGATCCCACTTGGCCTACTCAGACGTTGCAGGATCTTGTGCGGATTGCCTTTCGGAAAAGGTTCATCGACACGGTTGATCACCCTGTTCTGAGACGACTAAGAGGCGAAATCTGATTGTCGTGAATTCTTCAACAGCCGGTCGCAAGTTAATGGTCTTGCTTCGACCGCAGGCAACCTCGGTGACGCCACAGTGTCACCATAGCTGAATGTCGCGAGATGATGATCTGATGCACTTTTTCAACTGGTCGTGCTGGCGCCTTAATGAGGTTCGCGCCGACGGCCCTCTTCGGGAGATCAAGAGATGAATGCGATAGAGACCTTCGACGAGATTTGGTTGTGCGATTTTGAGTTCATGGCCCTCAAGGGCGAACGGCCCAGGCCGATTTGTATGGTGGCCCGCGAACTGCGGAGTGGTCGACTAATTCGACTCTGGAAAGACGAACTCACACGATCGAGCCCTCCGTTTCGGACAGATTCCAAAGTATTGTTTGTTGCCTACTATGCCGCTGCGGAACTCGGCTGCTTTCGGATACTGGGCTGGTCCCTGCCGGTTCATGTACTCGATTTGTTCGCGGAGTTTCGATGCCTGACCAACGGTAGGCTGATCGCCAGTGGCAATGGATTGCTTGGAGCGATGGCATACTTTGGACTCGATACGATCGATGCGAGTGAGAAGGAGGAGATGAGACGGCTAGCCCTGCGTGGCGGACCTTATGTCGATTCTGAACGATTCGCCCTCCTTGATTACTGCCAGAGCGATGTCGACGCATTGGCCAAGCTCATGCCGATCATGACAATTCGGATTGACCTCCCGCTTGCGCTCTTACGTGGGCGGTACATGGCCGCTGTAGCAAGTATGGAAGAGACTGGGGTTCCGATCGATACACAGTCTTTGGCTAGGTTTGAAGAGCACTGGGAGACGATCAAGTCAAAACTCATCGAGCGGGTGGATACTAATTTTGGCGTCTATGACGGACTCCGGTTTAAGACCAATCGGTTCGCAGATTGGTTGAGTGTCCACGAGATCCCTTGGCCCAGGCTTCCATCGGGTGCCCTTGAACTCCGAGATGATGTGTTCCGCGAGATGGCTCGCATCTATCCGGCGATTGCTCCACTCCGCGAGTTGCGACACACGATCGGAGAATTGCGACTCTTCGACTTGGCCGTCGGCTCGGATCGTCGAAATCGTTGCATGCTGTCCGCCTTTCGGTCTAAGACCGGCCGCAACCAACCCGGCAACTCGGAATTTATTTTTGGTCCGTCTTGTTGGCTGCGGGGACTGATTAAGCCCGAGCCGGGAAGAGGCATAGCGTATATTGATTACGCTCAGCAGGAGTTCGGCATTGCGGCCGCACTGTCGGGCGATGAGGCGATGCTCGCCGCCTACCGATCGGCTGACCCGTACTTGAAATTCGCGGTCCAAGCAGGAGCAGCACCTCATGGCGCGACGAAGCTGTCACACGGTCCAATACGCGAGCAGTTCAAGACATGTGCCCTCGGAGTACTCTACGGCCTTGGTGAAGTGTCTCTCGGGCAAAAGATCGGCAAGACATCTTCCTATGCTCGTGAGTTACTGAGACTTCATCAGGCCGTTTTTCCGAGGTTTTGGCGATGGTCACAAGCGGCCGTCGATACGGCGATTTTATTTGGAAAGCTGCAAACCGTTTTTGGATGGACGATCCGAACGGGCTCGGACATTAACCCACGCTCGCTCAGAAATTTTCCGATGCAATCGAACGGCGCCGAAATTCTAAGGCTCGCGTGCTCGATGCTGACCGAAGCGGGAATCCACGTCTGCGCGCCAGTCCATGACGCGGTTCTAGTCGAGGCGGACCTGTCCGAGATCGACCAAACCGTCGAGCGGACTCGCAGGATCATGGAGGAAGCATCGCGCATAGTATTGGGTGGTTTCACCATTGGCACCGATGCGAAGGTCATCCGATTTCCAGACCGCTACATGGATCCGCGCGGAGAAGCGATGTGGAATGTTGTGAGTGACATTGTTCGAGAAATTGAGCGGCCTTCAAGTTCCATCATCAACACCGCCATTGCGGGGAGGGACTCGTATGTTGCCTGACCTCGACAAGTTCCGAGTTCCTTTCACCGGAATACCATCTCATTCGGATGTGACAGATCCGCCTCCATCGATTCCTCGACACGCGACCGGCGAAAAGTTCCTTCGAGGGCCGATCCCATGGGGCTGGTTGATGCGCGCGATGAATCTCTTGGGGATCGAGCTATCCCTCGCACTCATCATCTGGAGGTTGGTCTACGTCTATAACTCGCCAATTGTCCAACTTGTGCCGAGCGAGTATGAGTTTCTTAGGAAAGACCGGAAGACCATTTATCGTGCTCTGCGCGAGCTTGAACGTGCAGAACTGATAAAGGTCGCCAGAAAACGTGGTCGTAGCCCGATTGTTACCCTTGTATCGCCGACTAAGGCAGTCCTGTGATGAACCACAACACGAATTGCCCTCGTATGAAGGTGCCGTGGACCATCAAAGAGTTGCGGCGAGTCACCATAACCCTGAAGTTCCAGCCCATGATCTGGGAAAACGGCGATCTCACCCACAGGATAGAGAACGATCGAGATCGAACGACGAATCACGACGCCAAAACGGAAATGATGGTCGGTAATCTAGGCAATTTAACCGACAATCTGCGATTAGCGGAAAGAAGGGGGTCGTGAGCGGGCAGTGATCCGAAATGGAATACTTCTTTGGGCCAAGGTCACGGAGTATTTTGACCAAATGTCCAACTAATGATACTTGTGACGAGGAGTAGAAACCCTAGCTAAGGCGAGTATTAGGCAAACCTAAGAGAGCCACGAAGGCGTCGTCACGAAGTGATTATTTTCCATGCTCTTTCCATATTCCAGGGGGGTTTCAGAGGAATCAGAGGATCGGAAACCCTGGAAAACAAGCGTTTTTAGAGCTTCAGGGGGGACTCTTAATCATTAGGTTGTCGGTTCGAGTCCGACGGGGGGCACTAGTTCACATCTTCAACGGGCACTTCTTTCAGCAATACCCTGCGAACTTTTGTCAGAAGTCCTCACCGCATGGTTGATCGGAATAATACGCATTTACGATGTATCGCGTGCGGTAGCCGTCGTTGGTCATTGGCTGCTGTTTTGATCTTCATCCGCCCATCGACCGGCAAAGAGCTTCTGCCATTTCTGGTCTAACCGATTGCGAACATACGCCGACAGCGGCTCTGTTCCATTGCCGACGAGGACCTCTACATCGGTGGAGGCACCTCGTTTGAGTAGGATTTCAGCAACGTCGTAGTGACCGCCGCTCACTGCGAGCGAGAGAGCCGTTAATCCCCACCATGGTCCATCTGCTGGAAGGCCGGCATTAATGTCCGCTCCACGATCTAAAAGAAACTCAACCGCATTCTTAGAACCCGCGTAAGCTGCCCAATGCAGCGATTGACTGGGGAGCTTCACTAGCCAGGGTTCAGACTCGAGCATTCGTCGCATGTCGTCGGTCCAATTAAGCACAGCGGCCGATTCAAAGTCGAGCGGAGCACCGGCCCTCATCAGGGCGCGAACGACATCGGCTTGACCTCGCTTGGCGGCTCTTCGTAGGGGCGTTCGGCCCCAACCACTGTCCCGAACATCCCATCGAGCACCATGCTTCAGGAGAGCTTCCGCCACTTCGCCATCTCGAGCCGAGAAGATTGGCAAGGAGTCCACTGAGTCAGCCAGGTTTGGATCAGCCCCTCGTTCGAGGAGGAACTTAATGACAGATGGCTTGTCGATTCGGACAGCGACACTCAGAGCAGTCTCGGAAAGATTGCTTTGTTCTTGCCCAGCGGCGCTCATGGAGTTGACGATCATCGGATCTTCATCGATCAACTTTTGAGCGAGCGCAAGATCACCTTTAAGTATCGCCTGTCGGAATTCATCCGATTTTGGTGAACTCTCGGTCGGTGTGATCGGATCGAATTCGTCTGAAGGCTCCTGCGATAATGATTTTGGGCCGACCCTCCTTTCACTCTCCAACCAATGCGCGACATGTCGGCGATCGAGAGCGACACCTCGTCCTTCGGACTCCAAAAGGTCATAAGCGAATTCTGTATCAGCCACTTTATGTAACAGGACGGCAACTAAGTCGGCGATTCGGACGTGCCAAAGGTAGTTGTTCGATTCGCTGATGGATCGGGTCAGTCGAAAGTCGTCGATATGACGAACGAGCGCGGGTATCGCTTCCGGACCACGTTCTTTGAGCCGTCGCCACGGCAGCTCTTCATCGAGTGTTTGATCGATGAATTCCGTGTCTCGCTGAAAGACAGGCGGCGTCTCTCTTGAGTAGAACAAATCTTCATTAGCATCAATCGATCTTAGCGCATCGATATCAGCCTCGATGCTTCCGAACGGTGAGCTAACCGGAGCGATCGTTCGACGCATATCCTCGAGGATATTGGCGCGAGCGGCTGAATTCAATTCGGGGTTCGTTGCGAGAAGATCCGTGAGTCGCGCGACAATCATACGGCGATCGAAATACCATCTGAATCGAAGGCACCAAAAGTTCCATGCATACTCGGCCAAGAGATGAGATTGCTCGGCTTCCGTCGGACTTTGAACGGAAGCTAACTCATAGATCGGCTCTGATAGATCCTTCCAGCCGTAATTGTGGCATTGAATGGCGACAATAAGCATGTCCGCGGGCGATTCCATCCAATACCGATCAACCCAAAAGGGCTGGCACCATTTGCCTTCGCTTTCAATGAATGAATTCGATCCTAATGGTCGCGATCGAAGGAATCGGGAAAGGCGGGGATTCGTATGATTGGATGTTCGATTGGACAACCACGCCATGATCTCGTCGTGATTCTTCTCTGTGAATCGATCGATCGTCCAACAAGTGAGGGCACGATCTGCTCCGCACCACGGTGATCGAGTGTTCGCCTTCCACGATTGACCAGTGATGGCAGGAAACTCTTCGACGATCGTCTCTTCTCGGCCACGGCGGAAACGCGTTTCTTCCGATTCGCAAATCGCTAGCCGCGCATTTTCTTTCTTGGGCATGGGTAGGCCCAAACGTTGATAGTTCACGAGCAGCTTCTCAAGTCGATCGTGATGATTGCCAACGGC
>JAIEPU010000037.1 GCA_019748235.1 bacterium | reverse complement strand
ATTATTTTCCGAAACTCATGTAGTCATCCGCAGAGGAATTGTCGGATGTGGCGGTGGTCGCCGTTGAACGGGCATCGTGGGCAAACTTTTGCTGAGCAAGAATGAACGCCAGTACGAGAGGCACCGCTCCCAGAGAGAATTGCAAGGTGCGACGTTGCCACGGCGTGAATTTCGTGGGCCTCACCCGTTGAAGTAGGGAAGCCACCAGAGGACTGCTGAAGAGGAGAGCGGCATTCGTCGGCGTCAGAGTGCCGAAGAAGTGCCCAAGCATCAAGAGAGCGAAGAGCCCCACGATACCGACACTGATCAATCCGGCCACCTCTCGCGATCGAGCCAGCAGAAGCCCTCCCAAGAGTGAACCGGCGAGAGGGAAAGAGAGTTGACCGGCCGTCGCATATCCCGAGAGCATGATCACTACTCCGCTCATCCCGATCGCCAACGACAGCAGGATTCCCGTCCACCGACTTGCATCTTCCTTCTTTCGGCCGATCAGTAACCGCCAAGTGATAAGAAGTGAGGTCGCGAGCCCGCCCAGAAGGAGGGTTTCGTACGTGGGCGACCATTCTCTTGTTCCGGGCCCGGCAATGTCGGCGATGTAGATCGTCCCATCGAGAATGATTCGCCCTGCCATGAGCGCGACACATGCGCGGAGGGCCCATCCGGCCCAAGGCCAACGAGAAAGCAGTACTGCCCCGACCTCCGCGCCGACGGCGATCGGGAGCAGAATGAGAAGTAGTCGATCGAGATCTTCGCGTGGAGGAAACGAAGGTCGAATGCCAAGGACGAACGCACCCAACAAAAATCCCAGCCCAACGGCCACTGCCCCCGTGGCCGCGAGTCCGTCACGACTGAGTAAGTGACCGGCCACGATGACGAGACCGGCGAGAGCGGTTCCGCCTGCGAAGGCGAGCATCATCGAGACAGGATCAGGCATGACAGATTCCTCCGCCGGTTGATCTCGATCTTAATTGCCGGAAGGAGTGGGCACGCGGTGCAATTACTTCTTTGTTCCCTCGAAGCTCGCGGCAATGAAGACCTCTTCTCCGACCGCTTCCGCGAACTTGTCGATTCCAAACTCTGAACGCTTGATGATCAATTCGCCGGTGAAACCAGTCCGCACGACCCCCTTTGGAAATTCGGCCGTCCGTCCTCCGACGAGCGTGAAAGTAACTGGCTTCGTCACGCCATGCAGGGTGAAATCCCCAGTAACTTCGTATCCTTCCTTCACTTGTTTAACGGCAGTGCTCTTGAAGGTTATCACGGGGAATTGCTTTGCGTTAAAGAAGTCCGGAGCCTTCAGGTGCTCGTCCCGCTTCGCATTGCCGGTATCAACGCTTTCGGTCTTGATCGTGAAGTTGAAGGAACTCGCGGCCGGATTCGAGGGATCGACGACAAATGCTCCCGAGAGATCATTGAAGCGGCCGTAGGTCCAGCTCAGCCCAAGGTGCGAGATTTTGAACGTCACTCCCGCGTGGGCGGGGTCCAGGTCGTAACTCTCCGCACGCACCGTCGAAGCGTTCACTCCCAGAAACGCGAAACCGGCCACCAAAAGAATCATCCATCGATGCATGATCACTCTCCATCAAAATGAGGGTTAGAGAAGGGGAGAACTCCACGTCCTCCTTCTTTTCCCACGAATCCCTCGTCCAAGTCGTAGAATAGCAACACCGACATCTTGTGAAGTAGTACTTAATGAAGTGGTTCAGTTATGTCAAGCGGTGAAGGAGAGGCGTCGTCAGATCTGGCGCAAGAGCTGGTGAAGCTCATGCCTGCTTTTGACCGGGCGATGTCGCGCTGGGTGCAGTCGTTGATCGAATCGGGGGGTGGGTCGAGCCACGCTCGAATCAAGCTTTTGGGTGTCCTTCACTGTAAAGGGCCCCAGATCATGTGCAATTTGAGCGACGAACTGGGTGTCACGGCTAGGCAAGTGACGAATCTGGTGGATGCTTTGGAGGGAGAGCGACTGGTTCGACGTCTCCCCCATCCCTCCGACCGACGAGCCACTTTGGTGGAAGCGACAGAAGAAGGTTTCAAATTGGCGGAACAGCTCTGGGAGCCGCTTCACCGCGAACTGGCGAGTCTCTACCGCGAGCTTCCTATCACGGATCAGCAAGTGCTCGCCCGAATCATGGGTGACCTACTTGCCACCCTTAAAAAGAGAACGGGCGGAGAAGGTGAGAGTCGCGATTGTTCGTGAGCATCAAGTATTGACGGCGATCGCACCTTGATTAGATGAGATGGCTGGATCACGGAAGTCTGATTGACTTCGTAATTACTGACTGATTATAAGACGAATGTTACCTATAAGCATGAAATCAATTTTCGACTCACCACGTCAAACGAACACGAGATTTGATAACATCGTGAGATCCATTTTTTTGTCTACATTTCTGGGGCTTTTGTTTTGGGCCTTTGTTCCATTCATTATCCTTATCGATTTCTTTCCCCTTATTAGCCCCGGAATCCGAGTCACCGTGCACAACTCAAGCGGTTCCGAAATGCGGTCCGTGAAGATTCTTGGAACAGGAAATTGCGACCTTATCGGGGATATTGCACCTAATGAGTCTAAGTCAATGGTTGTGAACATTGCGGGCGAAGGACATTTGGAGTTTGAATACGAAGATCCAGTTGGCGAATTGCATCATTTAGGAATCGATTGCTATTTGGAATACTACCACCGCGCTGCAGTATTCGTTTCCATTAACGGCGATGAATTCGAACGAGTAAAAGAAGAGAAGGCCTTTTGGCGACATCCCATTTCAATTGATGAAATACCCCGAGATACTAAGCCAAGCGTTCGATAGCGCACTCGTTATCAATTCCGATGGGTGATCAAGTAGTCAGCCAAGTCACGTCCTCTCGATCGGTGGCTATCAGGTAGTCACTTGCCGCGAATGTATTCTTGGAAATAGTTTGACCAGCAGGGTCGTTCACTCTGTATCCCAGTTCTTTTAGGCGATTGATGAGTAACTCCGCGTCGCTCGACTTCCCCCCGTTCACAAGAATCATTCTTGGTCGCGAAGCAGGAGTGATTCCCTGAAGAATCTCTTGCAAATGAGCTGTGCCATCGATCAATAACAAGTCCGCGCGCCTAAGACCAAGACGGTACAAGAGCTCGGGAAGTGACTCGGTCAGCACTTGGATCTGTGCACGGTGAGCTGCCTTATCCTTGCCATTTGGTGATGGTGAGCCAGCCAAGATGCCCGCCTGGGCTCCAAGCTGACCGGCAATGAGACTGACATTGTCGGGTAACTCATTCGCCAGAATGTTTTCACGTGCTCGAAGGATTGAGCGAGGGTTGGGTTCTATGCCGATCACTTTCCCGTCGGCACCGACCAGTTTTGAGAGCCGAATGAGCGATAATCCATTTCCCACGCCCGCGGCAATCGTTAGTTGACCCGGCCTAATGTTCGTTGCCAAAAAGGCTGCCAGCTTCGGTGCCATGTCGAGGTGACGAATGGCTGCGAAATCGTGAGCGGTGGTCGGGGTGAGCCAAAGGCAGCTTCCATCTTTCAGTCGAATAAGCGTGCCCCGCTCGGGGAGCAGCTTCCGGGAAAGCCATGTCGCAAGCGATCGTTGACCGGGATGGCTCGGCCAGCGGATGTAACCGGTAACAACCGAACTTCCCAGCCCCATGGGCCGAATCTCCGCAATCACTTTTGTGAGGCATCACCGTACTTGCCCAAGCAAATTGCCGCAAACCCGATTGGTTGTCACTAAAAGCCAAATTGAGACGAGAGCAAATGAGGAAACTCATGCCTCTACGAGGTGATCGATTATTTGCAAACTGCGGACAAAGAGAGGTATTTGCACCCAAGTCTCAGCAGAATCAAGTCTTCCGTTTCACGCGGAGGGGCGGATTGCGTATCGTAAAGGAACGAATTCATTCGATTAGGGTTAGATCACGTGAGCATGGAACGTAAACCGGGAATCTTTGATGACGGTCCAATCTCGCTCGAGGCCTGGTTGGCGGAGCGGGGGGAGCGCCCCTTCCGCGCGAAGCAGATTCGTCAATGGGTGATCGGCCGCCGAGTCGCTGACTTCGATCAGATGACCGATCTGCCGAAGGATCTGCGAGTCGCGCTCATTGCTGAATGGTCCGTTTTCGGAACAACCGTTGTTCGGGAATCCATTGCCGAGGACGGCACCACCAAGCTGCTCCTCGGACTTCGTGACGGCCACAACGTCGAATGTGTCCTCATCCCCGAGGAGAAACGACGCACGATTTGTCTGTCGACGCAGGTGGGATGCGGCATGGGCTGCGTTTTTTGCGCCAGCGGGCTGAAGGGAGTCGAGCGAAACCTTACCCAGGGGGAGATGACCGAAGAACTACTCCAGCTTGCCCTTCGTCTTCCGCCCGATGAGAGAGTGAATCATATCGTCGTGATGGGGATGGGGGAGCCGCTCGCGAATCTCGAACCGCTCCTCAAGGTGCTGTCGATGGCGACGTCGAAAGATGGCCTCGGGATCAGTGCGCGAAACATCACCATTTCAACGGTCGGTTTGCCTGCCAAGATCAAACGGCTGGCGCGGGAGAAGAAGCAGTACCACCTCGCCGTCTCGCTACACGCACCCAACAATAAATTGCGGCAAGAGATCGTGCCGATGGCGGAGAAGGTCGCGCTCGAGGACATCCTTAGCGCCGCCGACGAATTTCGCGAGGAAACCGGTCGCCAAGTCACCTTTGAGTATGTCCTTTTAGGTGGAATCAATGACGACGTGACACATGCACGTCAATTGGTGCGGTTGATGGGAATGAGGGACGCGATGATCAATCTCATTCCTTATAACCCCGTGTCCGGCTTGCCGTACAAAACCCCTTCCTCAGAACGAACGCGGATTTTTTCCGAGACTCTAAGGCAAGCGGGCCTCGTCACGAAAGTACGAAAACGAAAGGGATCGAATATCGATGCGGCCTGTGGCCAGTTAAGGCGAAGCCACGAGCAAGTGGTGTCGATCGGGCTGGGTGAAAATCCGAGTGCGGGTTGATCGAACAGATTTCTCGATTGATGGATGAGTCCATGTCTTCTAGGGGCGAAGGTTGACGACGACGTGAGCAATCCGAGTGGAGCAATCAGTTCGGGCTTGTTACTCGACCCCGCGACGCGGCGAATGCTGCGCGTGAAGGCGGGAGATGACGCCGCATTTGCTGAACTCGTCGCCGAGTTTCAAGATCGCGTCACGGGGCTACTTTATCACCTCGTCGGAAATGCTGACGAGGCGGAAGACTTGGCTCAGGAAGTTTTTCTCCGCGTCTATCGCTCCCGTGAACGCTACGAACCGACCGCCAAGTTTTCGACTTGGCTTTTCACCATCGTCAATAACATCGCGCGAAATTCGATACGAGATCGCCGTCGACGCAAGGAGAGAGAGGCGGTCGACCCCAACCAATCGAGCGTTCGACCCCTTGAGTACATGGCAATCGCACCGAGTGGAGCGATGCCGAGCCGCATTTTCGCACGAGGGGAACTCGGCGAAATGGTCCGGGCGGCCGTTTCTCAACTTTCTGACGATCAGCGGCTCGCCCTGATTCTGAACAAGTTCGAACACATGAATTACAAACAGATTGCCGAAGTGCTCGGCCGATCCGAAACGGCAGTGAAATCCCTCTTAGCTAGGGCGAGATCCGTTCTCCGGGATATCCTCGAGCCCTATTACGGATCCTCTCCGCCGACGGGTGAGACGAGCGGTTCTCACGAAGTGAATTCGCAATCACCGTGACTTTTCGTCGGCGACGGGGTTTGATCTTTTGGAAGTTGTCGAGTTGGAAATGGCACCGGCAGAGTAGGCGTTGTCATGAGTGAAGCAGGACCGAAGCGTGATGAGCGGGTCGAGGAGATCGTCGCCTATCTCGATGGAGAGGCGGACGACGCCTTGGCTGATTCCCTCGAGCAACAGATGGCTCGCGATCCCTCCGTTCGGCGAGAGATTGATTCATTGCAACGCGCCTGGGATATGCTCGAACTTCTCGACATGCCGAAACCAGGGGGAGACTTCAGTCGTCAAACGGTGCAACTCGCCACCCAGTCGGTTAAAGCTGAGGCCATACCGGTTATCAAGAAACGGCAGTGGCTTATCCCCGCCCTCTGGACATCGGGTATCGTCGCCGCTTTTGCCGTGGGATGGTTTTTGACGATGGGAAGACCGTCCGTCGAACGACGGGTCAACGAGGAGCTACCCATCCTCGAGAAGCTCGATGCCTACCGCGCGACGGGGGATGTTGAGTTTCTGAAGCGTCTCAAAAAGGAGAACGTGCTCGATCAGATGGATCAAGTCTTGGAGCCCGGATCTTGAGAAACCTGCTTCATGGATTTTGGGTGATTGTTGCCTTGGCGGGTCTAAGTCATTCGATCAGGGCCGCATCGCCCGATACCTCAGGTGCCGGGGTTGCCGGAGCGCCGATGTCCGCGCAGCGCCGTGCCATCATGACCGATCGGCTTCATGAATTTGATTCGCTGACGGAGGAAGAGCAGCAGCGCATTCGGACACTTCATCAGTCGTTGCAGCAGCCGACCCCCGAGGGAAGGAAGCTTCAATCACTCCTCAATCGCTATGATCGTTGGCTCGCGACTCTGTCGCCTGCGGAGCGTCAACGAATTGAAGCGGCAAAGACGGCTGACGAACGACTCGCGGTGGTCAAGGAATTGGTGAATGAGCAAGCGGCAGCACTCGAACGAGAACTGACTCCGGTTCGTCCGCCGGAGGAAATCGCGGCATCTCGAATTCCACCCCCTGGACCTGGAGGGCCGGAGGGAGGCTTTCCCAAACGACCTGACGGACAGCGCCAGCGATCCAGTTTTTTTGAAGAGCAGCGTCAGCTCATGGAGCGTCTCAAAGCGCACTTAACCCCATTCGAAAGTCAGCAGTTGGATGAGATGCGCGGCCGTCATCGTCTTCCTCTGATGCTGGCCCTTCTCTTGAAGTATGATTTGCCTCTGCCCAATTTCTTTCAAGAAAACGAATTGCCGATGTCACCCCTCTTCACGAGTCTGGTCGAGAACCCAGAGGCGGTTTTCGGTGCGAAGTTGCCGCAACTCATGTCGAAGGAGGCCAAGCAACAGTTCGGGGCCTTCATGGCCGACGTGCTGCTTCTTCCTGATTTGGATGAAAAGAAGCGATTCGCATTCCTCCAAGAACAGCCCGAGAAGATCAAGGATGCGGTCGAGGAGATTTCCAATCTCAATCAATACGTCGCGAAGTCGATCGTCAATACGCTCTACTTTGCCGAGCATCCGGAAGAGGCGCCCGAGGAGACTCGCGACAGTCTGAAGCTGATCAATGTCAAAGCGGCGATCCAATTCATCGAGAATCCCATCGTCCGTGAAGTGTTGAGGCCCAGCGGTCCCGCCTCCTTTTGGGGTTCTCCCAATAGTGGTCGGAGCTGGCGAGGTGATATGAATGGCCCGGGCGGGCCTCCACCGCAGGGCTCTCCTTCAGGGGATCGAAAAGAGGGTCGTCCACCCGCTCCTCCACGTGAGCAATGACTGATCTTCGTACCACGAGTTGCGAATCAGTCCGCAGCGACAACAAAACTTTTCACAGAACCAAATCTTTTTCGAATGTGCGGTGACGTCGATCCATCGAAATCATTCTTAAAATGTTCGCACCAGTCGATTCTGGCAATCGCGAACTGTTGGAATGGTTGCGGTATGATGACGGGGATCATTTTTAGTGGCAGCGGAGGTAACTCTCGCTGCAGCACGAATGCGAGAACGTATCGTGTCTGATTCCGACGTTGAATACATGAAGCGCGCCCTTCTTCTGGCGGAAAAGGGAAGAGGTCGCGTCGAGCCGAATCCCATGGTCGGTTCCGTCGTCGTCAAGGATGGGCGAATCGTCGGTGAAGGTTATCATGAAATCTACGGCGGTCCTCACGGCGAGATCAACGCGATTGACAAGGCGGGAGATCTCGCGAAGGGGGCGACGCTGTATGTCACGCTCGAACCTTGCTGCCATCACGGCAAGCGGCCTCCCTGTACCGAGCGTGTGATAGCGAGCGGCGTTCGCCGCGTCGTCTATGCCATGACTGACCCGTTTCCCCTGGTTGCGGGAAAGGGAGGAGAGCAACTTCGGCAGGCAGGGATCGAGGTATCCACCGGAGTGCTCGAGGAGGACGCGGCCGCCCTCAATGCTCCTTTCGTCAAGCTTGTCACGAAACGGCGCCCCTTCGTCCATGCAAAATGGGCAATGTCGCTCGATGGTAAGATCGGCACTGCGAACGGAGAATCGAAATGGATCACGGGGGAGGTGGCTCGCCAGCATTCGCACCAGTTTCGCGGACTCCTTGATGCGATCATCGTTGGTAGCCGGACGGTTCGTGCGGACGACCCCATGTTGACGGCGCGCCCCGCGGGCAACAGAACCGCCGCAAGAGTGATTCTTGATTCCACGGCTTCCGTGCCGCTGGAGTCGAAATTAGTTCAAACCGCGCGTGACTTACCGACCGTAGTGGCCTGCACGTCCGCCGCGCCGCTCGCTCATCTCAAGAACTTAGAACTCGCGGGATGCCAGTGTTGGGTCTTTCCCGCTAGCCAGAACGAACGAGTTCCCATTGATCTACTCCTTGATGAAATGGGGAAAAGAAATTGGACGAACGTCTTAGTCGAAGGAGGAGGGGAGGCGATCGGAGCATTTCTCGACGAGGGTGAGATCGACGCTGTCCGCATCTACCTTGGCCGAATGGTGATTGGTGGAAAGGACTCTCCCGTCCCGTCCGGTGGCTTCGGGAGAATACCTCTCGCCGATTCGCTTCGATTCAAGTTAAGCGATCCTGTTCTTCTCGGTGGTGACATTTTCATCAGCGGTTATCGGAACGACACCCAATGACCTCATGATTCCCACTCGTCAATGCTCTTCGGCCAGTCGTCCTTGAGGAGCCGCGATAGCGATCGATCGGCCAGCAACTTTCCCTTTGTTTGACATCGCGGGCAGTAATTCGTCTCATTGTCCGCGTATCGGATGCGCTGTACCGCCGTGCCGCAGGCCGGGCAGGGCTTGCCGAATTTACCATGCACCGCGAACTCTTCGCGAAAGGCGGTGACATGTTCCGGGAATGCCTGTTCGGCATCTTGTTTGAGTCGATTCATCCATTCGCTTAACACCCCTTGAGTTGCAATGAAAAGTCTTACGAGTTCTTCCTCCGTCAACTTCTGCGTATGAGCGAGGGGGGAAATCTGTGCACGGTGAAGAATCTCATCGGAGTACGCATTGCCGATGCCGCTAAAGAGGGTGGGATCGGCGAGTGATCTTTTGACGGTGTGATTTTCGCGAGTGAGTCGCTCCTGAAATATCGCGAACGTCGTACTTAGAACTTCGATTCCTCCTCGATCGTGCAAACCAAGTTCACCGGTCCGGCAGACATGAAGTGATGCCCGGCGCTTGCTCCCCGCTTCCGTCAGCAGTAACGATCCGTCGGAAAAATCAAATGCCGCAAGATTCTGTTTACCCGCGAGTTTAGTTTTCGGCGGTTTCCAATGAAGTCGGCCGGCGATCATCAAGTGGAGGACAAGCCAAAGATCGTTTTCCAATCCGATGGCGATTCGCTTGCCAATGCGTTTGAGCTGAGTGACCTTGCTTCCTTCGACGTCGTCAATCGAAGGCTCAAAAGTGCGAAGTAAAAAGGGGCTAGTGATTCTGACTCGCTCAAGTGTCTTACCTAAGACACGAGTTTCAAGAGCGGCCAGGTACGCCTCAATGTCTGGGAGTTCCGGCATGGGTCAGCATCCACCCTACAATGACGAACCTTTGATTTCTATCCGGACCGACTGTTTGGTCGTACGCCGTGAACCAAGCACGCATGGGTCGAAAGGATTTGAGGGGATTCACTTTCGACGGGAACACTTATTGTGGGATCCGCCAGGTGAATTTGACCGCTGCCTGTAAGGTAGATTTCGTGGATTTTTGAACTCTGCCATTCGCATTATGCGAAATGGATAGGCAAGAGACGCTTCGGGTGAGATACTGTTGGATAGCGGTGGGGAACCGAAGATCGGGCCGAAACGCCCTGTCATGGCATATCACGGTTAGAATTCATAAAGCTATTCGGTTCCAGGTGTTGATGCGTTTGCCATCGATTGCAAACGAGGCCTGATTCGACTTAGAGGAGTTCGTGGTGATGGATGACCCAGCGTTGACGGAGACCGTCGCCGCTGAGGATGGTGAGAAGAGTACCCCTGGCGAATTGGCGACTGACCGGGAATGGCTCAGACGTTTGATTGCCGAGGGAAGCTATCACTACGTCTACACGAACTACGATTCTGAACATCCGGATCATTGGCACCGCTATCTCTGGCCCGCCGTCCTGAATGACCTTCGTCAATATTTGAACGGATCGCAGATCCTCGACGCCGGATGTGGCAATGGGGCCTTCTGCCGGGAATTGATAAAGCTTCCGCGTGTTGAGATTTCGGGGGTCGATCTATCGCAAACCGGAATTGAGATCGCACGAAAGACTTGCCCCGAGGCCACCTTTAAGATTGCTTCCATCACCGATGACATCGAAAGCATTTTCGGCCACACGTTCGATGCAATCGTTTGCCTGGAAGTGATTGCTTACATGTATGATCCACGTGGTTTCCTGGAAGCGCTGCGAGACGGACTCAGGCCCGGTGGAACGCTGATTATCTCGACAGCATTTCACGGCTATTGGAAGAATCTCGCGCTAGCGCTGGTTGGGAAATGGGATCAGCATTTAGCAACGACCATCGACGGAGGGCCGATCAAGTTCTGGTCCCGGTCAGCCTTGAGTCGTTTGCTTGGGGAAACAGGTTTCGATGTCAAGCACTTCATTGGTTGCGGCCGAGTTCCTCTACTTTGGAAGTCGATGGTGATCACGGCTGTACGTCGATAATGAGCACCGATCCCTCGACTGGGATTGTTCGAACCTGGGAACCGAAGGATATAGTGGTTCCAGTCCTCCCGTGGTGGAGGCGAAGAGTCTTTACCGGACCAGGAGGCGTTCGGCTCATGTTTGCCAACCTTTCGAAGTACCATGAATCGATCGCTGCCGGCTCTGTCTTATTCATACCTGTACATTGGCTCGTCCTTTCGGTGAGTCTTCTACTTGTTTCTGCTTCCACCTGGGGGGCCGAGTATCAAGGGGGCTTAAAGCCCGGCGCTCTCTATCGCGTCACCAATCAGAGTGACTTTACCGGATGGGGTGAAGTTCCTTCCCCGGATGGAAAGTCGGCGCAGCGAAGTGAATTTTCGGGCAAATCGAAGGTCGTCTATCGCGAACGAATCGTGCCTGGAAAGAATAGCGACGGACCTCCGCGACTATTTCGACTCTACGATTTGATCGAATACGATCGGAATATCGGTGGAAATGCCGAGAAAGCAGGGCTTCGCGCGAACCTCAAGCGAGTCCTGCTCGATCCCGTCGACAAGGGATACGTCATCTATTCTCCTGACACGAAGCTGCAATATCCCGATCTCGCCATGCTCGATGAGCACGTGCATCTCCTAGATCTTGTGAAATTCATCCCCTCTGCCGAACTCAAGGTGGGCGATGTCTGGGATGCCGACCCGATTGCGCTCGCGGAGTTGACCGGGGTTGACCAGATCGAGTCCGGCTCGGTGCGTTGCAAGGTCGAAGGGACCATGAAGATCAAGGATCGCCCGTTCCTTCAGATTTCGGGTGTCGGCAGCATTGTCGGAACGAACGGCCCGATCAAGTCACGCAATAACCTGCGCATTGGATTGTACGTCGACCCTGAAAACGGGCAGTTCAGCCGAATGCGAGCGGTTGGGACACAAGAGACGCTTTCTCCTGATAATCGCGTGGTCGGCAATATTAATGTCGACTACCAAGTCCTGGTCGAACCACTCCAGGAGGACACGGATCTAAATGACGACGCCGTGGCGAAGCTTCCCGCGGAGCCGACCGAGGCGTTACTCGCACTCGACTTTGAATCCCCCTTCCATGGTATTCGTCTGCAACAGTCGCGGAAGTGGATCTTGCAGCGAGTCGATGGAAGCCGTCTTTACTTCGCGGGTCCTGACATTTCGTTTGTGATAACCGCCGAGCCTAAGGGAGAGACACCGACGCCAAAAGATTTCCAAACGGAAGTCTCAAAGTTCATCGCGGATCAAAAGCTCGAGGTCAAAGAATCAATCCCCCTCGATGAACAAAAGGAGGGAGAGGCGAGTCTAGCCCACTTCCAAATGAAGGGGAAGGTTCGAAATCGTCCGAGCATTCTCGATTATTGGGTGGTGGTGCGTGGTGATCGAGGGGCGACCGTCGCCGTCAACGCTGCCGAATCCGTCCCGAAAGAGTTGATCGATGAAGTCAGTCAAATCGTGAAGAGCATCACCTTTTTCGAGCCGGTAAAACCGCCGACTCCGACTCCTCCCAAATCTCCCCCAGAGAGCAAAGAAGAGAAGAAGTGATTTCCACGTGGTGAAGCACTTTGAGCGTGGCGCGCTTTGAGCTCTTACAATAATCGTCCCGGATTCGCCACCTTCGATTTAGCCTGATCCGAATCCGGTCCGCTCAGGAACGAGCTCACGCTTTTGCCAGTTGCGGGACTTGTCCTTGGTAAGGTTATCCTTCAGAAAGCCGCCGATGTATTGATCCAGCTTCGCCACCGGCGGACGAAGCAGCTCGCTGCCGACGAGTTTGCTTTCGACCTTAAAGAATCCTGATCCCTGGCGATCCTTGCTTCGCGGCTTGTTCGATTTCTTGTCATCCTCTTGTTTGACGAGTTGGCGATTGGGGACACGAAGCTTTCGTGCCATTCGTTCCGCGTCGTCGGCCATCTTTCCATCATTCCCCGAGATGATCATGATCGGAATCGACTGACCTTGCTGATTGAAATCAGCCACCAAACGATAGCCCGCAATGCTCATGGATGGGCTCATCAAGACTGCCGCGGCCACATCTCCATCCAAGGCTTCGAACCCCTGTTGCCGACCGATGGGAAACTCCTCGCGATTCATCCACTCGATCGCGATCGCCGCTCCAAGCTCCGCTCCGACGATTCCAAGCCGTCGAATATTGAGTACTCCCTCGTTATGCTTGGTCAGAAGGTACTCTTTCACTGCCGAAAGATCATTGGGAAGAGCGAAGGCAAGTTCCTTGCCGTTCCGAAACTCCTCGGATTGGTCGATCTTTTCTGTCGTTGGCTTCCCAGCCCCTGAAAGCTCCTGGATCTCGAGCTGTACTTCACGCTCTCCACGCGGGACAAGTGGCCGGTCGATTCCCGCGGCGTTGCGCGCGACTGCATGGCGCATCGCATCGCCGACTTTCATGTAGACTTCAGGATTCACGTCACGACTTTGTCCGTGACCTCGAAAATCGAATGTGCAGACGGCAAAGCCTTTGTCACAAAGAAACTTCGCGAAGGGAAACCAGTCTCTTTGCGAGCGTCCGCGCATGTGCATCAGAACGACGATCGGCGTTTCCTTCGGAGTCTGCACCTTCTCTGGTACCCAAAGCCGAAGATTCAAATAAACGCCGTCAAGCGTTTGAATGTGTGTCTCGGTCGATCCTTTGAGGAAGGGTTCGTCAGCAGCGGCATCCGCTTCCGTGCCCTCGTCACTCTCCGCGACGGCACCGGGTTTGGCCTTTTCCTTGTCTTTCTCTTGAGCCTGACAAGGGACCGAGAAAGCGAAGACGAGAAGACCAAGCAATATCGCATCGACCCAGCTATTTCTGTTTCGTCGCGAACGATTCATTTGTCGCTGATCTCCTGTTCGAGTGGCAGTTCGACGAAAGCATGGCGGCAATGGTAATGGTACCGTGTGACGCGGGTCAAGTTTAGCGCTGACTTCCGGCCGTTTGAGGAATCGGATCAACGACTTTCCCCATCAAATACTGATATTTGTAGACCGTCCCTTTAATTTGCCAATCGATTTGATCGAAGAGTCTCGCTTCCTTCCAATACTCCCATTCCTCGTTATCCGTTCTCAGTGCAATGAACATTCCTCTGGGCGGGGGGCTGGGATGATGATTGGAGGGAAGGGGCGTCCAATACACTTCAATCCGTTTCCCAAGTCGACCGGCAAACTCGCGCGCATACCCCAGCGTCTCCGGGCGTGCTTCGATGAGCGTGTCCGCACAGATTTGGGCACCGTCAGGTAGGATCTCGGCCAGACGTCTTCCTTCCTGTTGGCCACTCTTCGCACGTGCTCGTGGTTCAAAATACTCGATGTAGCCCACCCACGACGCAACGAGCAGGATCGTTGCGGCTCCGAGCCCCCAAGAGAGCTGTGTTATTCCGGTAGGGGCGAATCGAAACGAAAGCGATCGTCGGACGGTAACAAAGTATCCCACGAGCGGTGACACAAAGGTGACGGCGGGCATCGCATAACGAGGGTTCGTCAAGCCGTAGGTCGCGTAAATGAGCACCGCCATCAATGAACTTGCCGCCAATACTCTCGAGAGTCGATTTTCCAATGATCGTGATTCCCGATACTCCTCTTTCATCCAGGGAGTGATCAGAAACAAACAAAGGGGAAATGCTTGAATCCATGCGGAAGGGATCATGGAAAGAACCCCGACGAGGCTGGTCTCCCAGAAGAAACCGAGAACTCTTTGCGTGACGACCGGTTCGGTCGCCGTCATCGCTCGGTGGATGATCAGCAACATCACCGGGACGATGAGGGCTCCACAAATGCCGATCACGCTCCACAGTGTTCTCGACCGGAGCGGTTCACGAGTTCGCTCGACCAGACAGATGGCAACGAGCGTTCCGAGAAAGCAGGGAATGGATGCGGGACCCTTCACGAGCACGGTTCCGCTCGCCGCCCATCCGCAGAGTAAGACGAATAGGGGATGCCAGCGCGTGGCTTTGTCGCGCTGGAAGACGAAAAGATCGATGAGCAAAAGCACCATGAGCTGT
>JAIEPU010000014.1 GCA_019748235.1 bacterium | reverse complement strand
ACGACGCTGGATGCATCAATCAGATCGTCCCCTCCGCCTCCATAGATGCGGATGATCCCCGTGATTCCAAAATACGTCTGGCTCGAAATGGTATCTCCGTTGGGATTCAATGACGTGATTTGAATGGTAGTGGGATCAAGCTCTTCCACCACGAAGTGATCGGCCTCGGCCGTGCCTGAGTAGATAAGGTCGGTGAGACTCGGATTCTCTTCGTTCGTTTGCGTGGTGGACGCGAGAATTCTGATCGAGCTCGTCATCTGCGCAATAGTGTTACCGTCGTGATCCAACAACAAGAAGGTGAATGAGTGCTCTCCCGAGGTATTGAAGACGTGACTGACCGTTCCTTCCTCGATCGAGAAGAACTGGTCTGCATTTCCGTCATTGTCCCAGTCAACAAAAATGTACTTCTGAGCACCGGCGTCAGCCCTTTGATTGACGACAGTGACAGCGAACGAGACCTCTTGATAAAGGACTGCTTCTGCTGGGCCCGATACTTCAATCGTCGGCGTCGTCCGGACAACGGCGTCTGGCGCGATCGGAGGCGATTCCATGTTGCCCGAGCGATCTACCGCCACCGTGTAGAAGGCGTACGTCGTTTCGGGATTTGCCTGGAAGATTGCTGACGTCAACTGAGTATTTGCCAGCCAGATCTCAAAGGGGCCACCGTTCTCGGAGACATAGACAGTCACGCCCCCGACGCCCGTTCCATCCAGGTCAGCGGCCGACCAGGAAACCAAGAACTCTGAATCGCCTGTTATTGATGGCAGTGCGTCGACATGGCTCGTCGGAGCAGATTTGTCGAGTCTGTTCGACCAGACGGGCGTATCCAAAGGCGGTTCGGAATCGAAAACGATTGTCGCCTGTGCGCTAACAACAGTGCCCGTCACTGTCGAACTCTTTGGATTCGCCGTGTAGCTGACAGTTGCCTCGCCGATCCCGGAGTCATCGTTGGGAGGAAGGAAACCGACTCGGGAGTCGAGCGGTGTCAGGCCAGTCTCCGGATCGATGGCACCGAAGAGCCAGAAGACTTCACCGGTCCTCACGTCGACATTCGCCAGGACGTCAACGTAAATGCCCCTCTCTTGAAGGAGATCCAGCCGCATGTCGAGGAACGCGGCATTTGCTGGCACGCTGAACGTCTTGCCGCCAATGGTGATGTCCCCGAACCGGAATGTGCGCGGGTCGATATCGGAATCAAGCATTTCCGTGATCGACGCCTCGTGAACCGATGCGGTCGCTTCTGGCTTATTCTCGAAGCGAATCAGATAGGAGAGAGAGTTACTTTTCGAAGCGGCTCCTACCCAGTGCTCGTCGCCAAAACCTTGCGGTCCCAGAATGTCGTTAGGATCATTTGGTTTCCCGGTATGCATGTCGTGCTTATCATTCGGTGGATCAGGAGGCGGAGGATCGTGGTTCGGCTCTCCGGCATCATCGTCTTCGCAGTCCGCGTCTTTCAGGCACTGTTGATACTTTTCCAACGCTTTGAAGGTGATCTTCACCTTCTCTTTGAACGAATCGGACAGCGTCTTCACGAGGTTCTCAGTGACATCAATCTTGTTTGCCACATCGATTGAACCTTCAAGAATCTCGCCATTGGCATTGCTGGCAAAGAAGTCGATAGCGTTCCCAATCAGACCTAGAGCCGTCACGTATTTTGGAAAGCTCTGAGGTAAGAAAGCGAGATTGTTCACGATTCCCGGAGGTGGCTCTCCAAACATGAAGTTCAAAAACTGCCCTGCGTTCGTGAGTGCCCCCGTCAGAATTGACCCAATGCTTCCGGCCTTAGCGGCAAAGCTTTTAGCGGTTTGCGTTCGAACAATGTCGTCTTCGAAGTTCTTCAGGTTCACCAAATTGATGCCGATTCCGGCGATGAAACCGAAGACCTGACCGTACTTTGCAAAAGGGACGAGGAAAGGAACGACGAATTGCGAATCGATCTCGCCGATGAACATCGGAATGGCAAGATCCTGAAGATTATTGAGTGACTCTAGAGCCTTATAGAAATCCTTGAAGACTTTCTCTTGTTCTTTGATGGCAGTCTTCAGTGCGTTATAAGCACCCATGCACTCTGGGCACTCAGGTGGGCTTCCTGGATCTGTAATACGATCCATCTCGGTGACCGGCTGATAATCCTGAAAGATTCGCGTCTCGAGACTGTTGATGTAAAGCAGTTCTTTGTTGACGTCAACGTTACCGGTCTGGACATCGGTGTCGATGAGAGCCAGTAGATCTTCGTAACCCTCCGCTCCTCCCGACGTCCCCGTTCCGTTTGTCGAATTCCCGTTGTCGCTCGACGTCGCGCTGAAGCTTGCACTCATCGCAAGCGAACCGAACGAATTCGAGCCCCCTCCGCCGACGCTCAAGAGACTAAAACCGCTATTGAGGGTGGTAGCCACATCCGTTGCCGAAATCGCAACGGCTTGGGCAGACAATGTGCCGAGGTCTAGCGTGTCTCCGTCGCCGACGCTGATATTGTCGACGGTGATGGACTGATATCCTTCAGCAAGCGTCTGAAGATGGTAACCCGAGCCGAATACGGTGGTGATGCTAAAGCCGCCCTCTGAGTTCGTGGATGCACGTCCAACGACTCGGTTCTCGGCATCCAAGACGAGAATTGTCCCTGCTGGTATCGGCGTTCCCGAACCGTCGGTCAGCGTTCCTTGAATTTGTGATGTGCTCGCCGTCAAAGTGACGTCGGCAGTAGCTGTCGTTGAGATGGTCATTCCCTCGACAACGTAACTGCGATACGAACTCGCTCGAACGACGAGGTCGTATGTTCCTGCTTGCAGACCCGCGATTGAGTATTGACCTTGAGAGTTGGTAAATGTCGTCCACGCCCACTGACCTGTTGTGGAGTTGTAGAGAGATACCTCGGCGATCTTTACCGGTTGACCGGCACTCGTGACCATGCCCGTGAGACTTGCCCGATCCTCCGCTGGAAGCGAAATTGCAGTCACCTGCGAGTCGACGAGAGTCGTTATTGCCGTCGCGCCGCGCCCGTCCGTGGTGCGAACGTTGATTCGGTAGTCACCCGCCAGCAGATTGGAGAATGATGCGTGACCGTCAGAATCGGCGAGCGCGAGAGCCACATCCTGGTAGGATCCCCCGACGAACCGTTGCAATCTGACGTACGCGCTGTCGACGGAACCTACTGGATTCGTAACCGTGATTTCGACAGAAGCTCCGCCCGCGATGAGATTGGCCGTCTGATCGTCGTCCCCAGAGATGGTGATATCCTTTGCCGCGAAGGAACCGTTGTTGGAAAAGGCCTGCAGCTGGAAGATGCCTGGAGACGTGAGGTAGAACGCGTAGTTTCCGTTCGAATCAACAGTTGCCTGGGAAACAGGCTGGCCGCCGAGGAGTAGTTCAACGATCCCCTGACTGATTGGGTTGCCGACCGAATCCAAAAGCTGTCCTGACAGCCGAGCGACGGAATCGAACTCCAGGTTGGCGACATACTCTTGATCGTTGAGATCGGTAATGTCTACAACTTGCCGACTCGCTGCGCCACCCGTCGGCAAGGCGACGGTGTAGGTTCCAAGTTCGAGTCGACTGAGCCGATACTGCCCCAGCGCATTAGTCGTGAGATTGATGGAGGCGCCGGTTGGGCCATAGATCACGACAGTCGCACCCACAAGTGGCGCATCGGTTGTTGTATCGGTGACGGTCCCCGTGATGGAACTGCCGGGCAATGTCTGGAGCAACACGTCGTCCACGACCTGACCTGCCACAATCGTGACGGCTTGGCTTGTCCCTTCGCCGACAATCGGCATTACCTCGACGACATAGTTGCCCGCGGCCAGTTGGTTAAAAGAGAAGGCTCCGGTCGTGACGTTCGCGGTCGTGTAAGCGACGGGAGTCCCATTCAACAATAGCCGGACCGTCGGTGGATTCGTCGCCGTCAACGGATCGTTGAATTGGACTGTCCCTTGGATTCTAGCCGCTGGAATCAGGTTCACCTCACCCAGATCTAGATTGTCAGCTTGCGACAGAGTCACATTGTTGATGGTGACTGTCAGGAATCCGGCTAATTCGATCGTCACGTCGTAATCGCCGGCGGGTAGATCCGATAAGTGGAGGTACGGTGTGCTACTGTCGTCGGAATAGAAACCGAGCAGATTGGTCGGATCGTGCGGCGTCGCCGTGATGGTAATATTGTCCGAAAGAACATACCCGCCGGGAAGTACCGCATGCGCTGTGATCGATGACGCCGCCTGCATCACGACGTCATGAAGTACCACCTCCGTGCCGCTGACGATGATAGGACCAGCGATCGACTGGGCCCGCCCCGGAGAATCAACTTCGAGCGTGTACGTGCCAGGAAGAAGACCTTCGAACGTGTATGTTCCGTTGGACGCGATCGTTCCAGTATACAATAGATTCGCATCCAAGTCGTACAGAGAGACCGACCCGCTTGTAATGGGCGCGTTAGACTCGGTTAGAACATGTCCCTGGACCGTGCCGCCTGCGTCCGCCGGCACAGTGATTCCCTGAACGTGATCGCCGTCTCCCACGGTCACCTGGAAATCTTCGGCAATCACCGCACCATCAAGCGTGAACCGATAGGTGCCGGGCGCGATGTCCGAAAAAATGAAGCTGCCATCGTTCAAGGTCGTCGTCAGGAAGGTATTGCCGCTGGCGAGATCGATTGCCGTCAACAGTCGGCCGCTGATGTCGACCGCAAGTGAATCGGCCGACACCTTACCTCTCAGCGAAGTATGGATTGTTGCTTGAGCCACATTGGTGGCAATCGCGAGATCGAACGACTGACTGACCGCATAACCGAGTTCCGGAGGTAGGAGTGTCGCATAGTGGGCGACCGTCTTTACATAGTCGCCCCAGGTCGTGCCGATCTGTTGCTTGAGAACTTCGAAGATGGGCTGCCAAACCGCGTCGGTGATATTCACTGGCCTAGAACGATAGTCGAGTATGTCGTCATCGATGGGTCGCGAGTCAGTCGCATTAATGCTCGCTACCTTATAAGTGGCTAACGCGTTGACGTCCGCCGGAGATCGGAAATAGACTTGGATCGTCACAGATTCACCCGGCCGCAAGATTCCCGCAGGGCCGTCCGGGCTGGTCGCGACAATCTGAATCACCTTCCCGAAGCTGAGATTATCCGGCGTGTAGCCCAGCATCGCATTGTCCGTTGCCGATATCGTCAGCAGTGGCGCAACGAGATCCGTATCGCCGATATTCTTGTAAGTCACGTTCAGAGAGCCGGGACGATTCGGGAAATAGGTATCCGGCCCGTCAATGGCGACTGCCAATTGCCCAACGATCCCCGAGGAAACCGTCACCGCGTTAGCCAACTCGCTGACTTCGTCTCCCTTTGTTGCTCGAAGCGTATAGGCTCCCAGCGCCTTGCCAGTGAGATCGAACGTGGCAAAACCGACGCTGGCCGATTCGAATTGCTGATAGGTTGACTGTAGGATTTGACCGGAAGGTCCCACGAGTTCAAAAACCGTCGATCGGTCGAAGAGAGCGCCATTGATTTCTAGCGTGACTGGCCCGAGCGGGGCTGCGGTGGTCTGTGATACCGAAGTCACTTCGAACGGCAGCGTCTCGGCCATGACGGTAGCCGACAGTGTCGCGCCAGCGATGTCCGCACCGTAAACGAGAATGTAGTAGATGCCCGATTCCGTCCGTGGGATGACGATCGACGCCTCATCGCCGGCGATCGAGGACGTTCGGAAATCGGAGATCGGGCGAGTCGGAACCTGACCGTGACTGATATAGAGATCGACCCCAGAGTCACTGCTCACTCCGTCAACGCTGATGCGAACCGCTTGTCCTGGAGTCGCCGTGAATTGGAATAGCCGCGACTCGGACGTTGAGAGTGTGATTGGTTTGTCTTCGCCAACGAACAATTCCTCGGCGGATACTGGGAGCGCTGCCGATGAGGTGCCGACATTGTTCGTTTCATCTGTTTCAACGACAATGTTCCGAACATCCGTTCGGATGATCACCTGGTAGGATCCGGGAAGAACGATGGGCAGGTCGAACGTCGCCGACTGCGCGGCACTCTGGCCGGCAAGCAGGTCCGACGTGTGCGTCACTTTGCCGATAATGATGTCATCTAGACTCCAGGTGTTATCGCTGGAAAGGTAGATGATGTCTTCCCAGCCGGCGTAGGCCGTCGATGTACTCGAGTTCGTCACGTCGTACTGAATCGTCAGTGGTAATCCGCTCGTGCCGCTGCTTGGAAGGACAATATTGCCGACTGTCAAGTCAACCGGTGCTGTCAGCGAGATCTCAGTCGAGGTCGATTGGAAGGCCGTATTGTCATCTTCCATGCCCCGTTCGTAGACGACTTTGCCCGAGTCGGTCACGACAAAGACGTAGAACGATCCGGACAAGCCTGCTGGAAGATTGAACGAGTTGTTGACGGAATACGAGTTGCCGGAAGCCAGCCCTCCCTGATGCTTGACGGTGCCGAGGGAAAGATCTGTCGTATCAAAAATCTGATCAGCCGAGAGATAGACGCTGTCGTACCAAGATCCATCAGCCGCCGCCGGCCCGTTGTTCGTCACCGTCCAGCCGACGTCAAACGATCGTCCCGAGATCGCCGATGACGGATTGGTTACAGAGGACGTCACGAGATTGGGAACATCGTGCAGAGAAACACTGAGAGCGAAGGCCGTCACGTTGTTCGCTTCGCCACCACCCTCGCTCACGAGGTTCGTATCTAGCCCGAGCAGCGTCGTCGGGAGAGGCCGATCGAGGGCGATCAGAATGTAATACGTCCCGGCTGTCAAAGTCTGCGGCAGCCTAACGGTTGCATTCATCGACCGAGAATCGCCCGGCGCAAGCGAGCCATTCTCGAGCGTGCTGCCGAGCAATACGTCGTTGCCATCGAGCTGATCGTCGGTCGACAGATAGATATCGTCGAACCAAAAGCTCGAATTGGTCACGACACTACCGGCGTTTTGAACGTTCCATGACAGGTTCAAGAGATCCGCCGACAAGGCGCTCGTTGGAATCGTACTTCCGATGAGTTGCAAGTCGGGACTCTTTAACGTCACCGCCAGAGAGACCAGAGAGGAAGTGTTGTTATTCTCCGCTCCCCCTTCATAGACCTGACCGCCGGGGCCCGTTTCGGTCACCCCCGTGCCATCTTCCGCCACTGTCAATGGCGCATCGGTGACGACAAAGAGATGCAGGGGACCCTGCACGCCGTAAGGGACTGTGACGATGGCGCTCTGCGAGTAAACGGCCCCCGCTTCGAGCCTTCCGGAGTGAGTAAACTTCCCTAGCAGAATGGTGTTCGTGGTCGTCCCATCCAGCGAGAGATAGACCTTGTCGATCCATTGAGAGGGACCGGTGGAGCCGACGCCGGTATTCTGAACCGTCCAATGGAGAATGATCGGGTCAGCGGTGGACGCGGTCGGTGGTGCCGTTAGAGAGGTGACCACGAGATCGGCGGGCAGATTCTGAATCGTCATCGACCGAGAAGCGATGTTATTGAGGTTATCAACCTCGAATACCTGGTCGGTCGCGTCGTTCTGGACAATGAGGTAATAAGTTCCTTCGATTCCATTCGGCAACGTGAGCGACACGGTTCGGGAATAGGAACCGGTCGGAGCCAAAGCGGCGCGCGTATAGACGCTTTCGCCGATTTGGATGTCTCCACCATCGAGCGCTGCGTCTGTGGAAAGATAGAAACGATCGGTGAGCGTGGCATTTGAGGTTGATGTCGATCCATTGTTTTGCACGACATAAGTTACGCTGATCGGATGGCTGGAAAGGGCGGTATCCGGCGATGTCACGGAAGAAACTTCAAGATCCGGTGGTGGAGTCAGGAAGATGTGAACCGGCAAGCTTGCGGCGATATTGTCAGATTCAAATCCTTGCTCATATACGTTTTTGAAAGCATCAGCCGCCACGATGATGTAATAGTCCCCTTCGATCCCATCGGGAAGCTTTACGTTGATTGAGCGCAGGTATGCCTGTCCCGCAGCGAGGGGGCCGTCGAACTCAAAATCACGAGTGGCATTGACCGACGTCAGTGCGATATCAGAACTGTCCAAAACGTTATCGGTCGACAGGTAGATGCGGTCCAGCCAAGTCTCAGCAGGCGTCGCGCCTTCCCCAACGTTCGTCACTTTCCAATCAACCACCAGAGGTTGACCGGAAAACGCGGTTCCGGCGACCGTCACTGGATTCGTCACGAGATTCGGCGTTGGCGAAAGCTGGATCTGGAAGCCA
This sequence comes from bacterium, assembly GCA_019748235.1. Classification (GTDB taxonomy): domain Bacteria; phylum Planctomycetota; class Planctomycetia; order Kolteriales; family Kolteriaceae; genus JAIEPU01. The sequence goes on along the minus strand of JAIEPU010000014.1, from coordinate 6,615 downwards.
TCGCTGCGGGTGAGATTGTTTCCTCGATCGGACTCAGTGAGGGTGGGCGGGGGGAAGTGGCCGCCAATTCCGTTGGCCATGACATACAGGTACCACGTACCTGATGCGTCGAGGGGGATGGGAATGTTGACAGATTGAGAGTAGCTGTCGCCCGGTGCAAGGGATGTCACACTGTCGAATGCGATCGGTCGATACGGATTGAGATTGATGAAGCGGTCGTCGTTTCCACCGGGGAGGGTGTCATAGATCAGTGACGGGTCCTGCGAAAGGAAGACATAATCACTCCATGAAGGAACGTTCGTTGATGAGCCACCTTGGTTGGTCACTGTGAAGGTGACGGACAAGTCTTCGCCTGAGTAGATCAATCCACCCGGCTGCACCAGCGTGCTAACGACGAGATCTGGCGGAGGCGGAGCGGGAGTAACGACCGTCACGTTACTGGCGACGGTGAGATTGTTGGTCTCACCCTCGGAGCCTTCATTGATCAGACCCGTCGCGTCGGTGGTGACTTCCCACCGAATATTTCCGGAGAGGTTCGGGAAGTTGAATAGCTGTGTTCGCGTGACGGATTCACCCGGAGCGAGAGTCCCCGCGAAGGCGAAATCGTAAGGGAAGGTCACCGGGAAATTGCTTGAAGCGTCGCGTGCCCAGACCTGGTCATGCCACGTTCCTGTCGCTGTCCCTGTACCGCTGTTGGTGACAACCCACGTCAGATAGAAGCCTTGCCCGCTCACCCCTTCGACGGGTGCCGAAAGGGAAGTCACTACTAAATCTGGGAGCGGCACTGGATTGATGATGATGTTCTGAATGCTGGTGTTGTTGAGCCGCGTACTCTCGGCTTGAAGTCCACCGCTGTTGGGGACGATGCGTAATGTATAAGCTCCCGTTGGGAGATTGAATGGAACCGTAAACGTCGCCGTCTTCGTATAGCTCGCACCGGGCTCGAGGGGCGAGATGTCCGCGCTGTTCACGACGATCGTGAGAACAGAAACGCCTAACGAATTGACTAGGGAAACTTGATCTCCCCAATCTCGCGTCGCCGTCGCAGTCCCGATGTTCTGGACGGTATAGGTCACGTCGAACGTTTGGCCGAGAACAACCGAATCGGGAGCTTGTACATTCGTGACAGCGAGATCAGCACCTGTCACAAGAACAGGCAATCGCACGATGTTATCGCTCGTGTCGGTCTCACCAATACTGCCGAAACGATCGACGGAAACAAAGAGGTAGTAGTTCCCGTTGGGCCTATTCGTCAGCAATAGATTCTGGCTCAGAGAGTAGCTGTCTCCCTGATTTAGCGGATCCGTCGACCCTCGATCAAGCGTACCGATCAGCAAGTCATTGGAATCCAATGTGTCATCTGTCGACAGGTACACCCGGTCGAACCAAAGCCCGTCGACCGGTGTCGTGCCGGTGCTCTCCACCGTCCAAGAGACATTAAACGTGTCTCCCTGCACAATCGTTGAGGGCGCGTTGACATCCTTCAGCGTCAGATTCCGGTCCGGCCTTATGAGCTGAATGGGAAGCACGAAGTCGTTATTGGTTTCGTCAGATTCCTGGAGTGTCGACTGCCCGTCCGCGCGGACGACGATGTACCAGGTTCCGGGCTCAACGTCAGGAATCGTGAATGTTCGTGACGTCAATTCCGACGACTGGCCGGCATCCAACTCCGTGCGGGGATGAACTACATAACCGAAGCCGACATTGTTCGGATCCTGGGTGAGATAGACATAGTCGTACCAATTGCCAATCGCGTCGGCGGTGCCAATGTTCTTCGACGTCCACTGGACCGTCAACTCGTCGCCGATCATCGCCTCGCTTGGTGCCGTGACGTCGCTGATGACGAGATCGCTCCCAAGAGAGGTCACGTTAAGGTAGACATAGCCGACATTGTCATATGGGACCGTTTCATACTGGTTATCGTCGGCATCGATGATGATGAACAGATTCGCTGTACCGAAGATGTCTCCGAGCGTGATATCAAGAGAGTTGGTTGTAAAACCATTGGAAGGCGTTGTTTGGTCGGTTGATACAGAACCGATCAGAACAGCATTCGTCATCCCTGGGGTCGAGAGATAGACCCGATCGACGCGCGGTGCCAGGGCATCGTCCGTGCCGTCGTTGTACGTGTCCCATTCGAGGTGGATTGTTCCACCGCTCGCGACTAGGTACGAAGTCACTTCGCCGCCGACGGTTCCGAGGAGGCCTTCGCCGCTGACTCGGGTATCGCTGACGAACAGATTCGTATCGGGAACGGTCAGCGTCAGTGGAATCGCGATGACGTTGTTGGTGGTGTCCGTCTCCGCCACGAGGCCGCCCGCATTGACTCGAACGAGCAAGTACGCTGCCCCTGGAGAGAAGCTGTTGATCATAACGGACTCGTTGAACGTGGCGCTGTCACCCGCAGCAATCGAACCGTTGATCGTCTTGCTGTCGGTCAGCCGGTCAGAGTCATCGAGAACGTCGTCGTTGCTGAGATAGAATTCATTGACCCAATTCCCCGTGGCGGCCCCTTGACCCGTATTCTGAACCGTCCAGGTCACATTGATCTGGTTGCCGTTCCCTGCCTGCACCGTGTCCTGATCCACCGAGATATCGGCGGGCGTCAGATCAATGTTGACCTCCCCAACCATAATCGGGAGGACGATTGGCGCGTTGTCATCGTCTGTCTCTGATTGATTGTTGCCGGCGTCCACCACGATGATCAGATACTTCGGCCCTGTTTCCGAACCGATGGTCAATTCGCGCGAATACGTCGCCGTTATCCCAGGGATGATGTATTCGTTGGTGTATTCGGTATCGAGGAGTGTGTCCGAGGCATCGAAAACAGGGTCGTCGGACAAGTAGATGTCGTCAAAACGTGACGCATGCGAGGGGGCCGTACCAGTATTGTTAACGGACCAGTTTAGAACGAAGGTGCTGTTCGGACTCAAGACAGGCAGAGGACTTGCTTCCTGTCCCGTAACCGTTGCTCCGACTGGTTCGAGATTCACATTCTGTTCGATGAGCGATATCGCGGCTGAAGCGACATTGTTCGTGGAGTCCGTTTCGCTCTGCAAGCTGCCATCATTGACAACGAGCAGAAGATATTTGCTTCCTGCCCCGATGTTGCCCACTTCAATCTGCGTGTTGAATGTGTACGTGTCCCCCGAGAAATCGGCGGTCGTCACGCGTTGAAAGCCGGTATACACATCTGAAGAATCAAGCGTTTGATCGTTGGAGAGATAGAAGTTGTCGAACCATTCACTGGCGTCGGGCGAATCCGTCCCCTCATTACGAACGGTCCAAGACACTTGCACCATCGAGCCGTTCCCGCTAACGCCGTCGGGCGGGTGAACCGAGAAAGACTGGATGAGGAAGTCAACATTGCCGGTGAGTAAGTTCCTGTCTTCGAGCCGTTCGAAGGAACGAATATCCGTCGGCCGCTTCCGGTTTCGGTTTCTCTTAGGAAGTGGAAAAATAGAGAAGGGGAGATGCATCTCGGCACCCTTTTCAGCAAATCAAAATAAGTGGCATACGCGATATCAGAGCAATTACATACCGCGGGCCGATTCATGACTGTCCAGAGTAACGGATTTACACCGTGAAATGGCAAGAAATTGATGTGGTTAAAGAGAAACAACATTACTCCTTCCCGAAAGGAGAGACGTCAGTATTTGTGGAGAAAACTCATCCAGATTCGGTATTTGCGACAAGCTGAGGATTTGCTTGTTATTCCGGTATTGAAACGGTTGCGGTCCGCGAGACCCGGCGATGCGTCAGGTCGAAGTTACATCCATGTCATCTTGTGCCGCCTGTTCGTCCCGTTGTCATTCGGCAAATCACCCTCCGCTCCGGCTACGCCGTCACCTCTGGCCCAATGCCTTGCATCCATGAAAACTCGCTCTTGAAGTGGATCAAAAACCCATAGCAGGTCAGATTTTGTTCGACGCTTCATTCCTTCGTTCGCGGACTTTCTCAACAAACCATTCGGGCGATTTCACTGAAGCATGTTCATTGGGTAGTTTTAGGCTACCTGCAACCGCAGCGAACAGCGGTGCCTGGGAAGTCCCGACCGCGAAGCGGTTGCACCCGATGGCAGCCCAATCCAGTGCAACGGCGCAGTGTGTCAACCCGAAGTCAAACGGGAGCACACGGTTCGAAGCCCAGGTCGCGCCCATATGAGTTGTGGCGGTGCGTTTTGAGCGGGTGTCGATGCCGTTGAGATTCACAACGCTTAGATTGTGAGTTACGTTAATCAGGGACCACAGTGCAAGTCTGCAAATCTGCGTCAATCCGCCGGAAGAATCCTATGAAGGGTCTGATGCATGGATTGAGCCCAACTACGAAGGCAAACTCTAGATGAACGTCTCCAAGGGAGCCCGACAGATTTTGTTGCACGGGCTGGCACTTGTGTTGGCAGGATTGATTTGGGGCTTTCTAGTACCGGCGACCCCATATCCGCGACTGGCATTGGTGGCCCACATTCAGTTTGAAGTCAACGGTCTCCTGTACATTGTGGTGTCGGTGCTGTTGCTCGCATTGCCTCATCAGGTCGGCCCCAAGTCAATCAAAGCCATGCTGGTGGCCGTTTGGCTGACTTGGCTGATGGTCTTGTCTGAGATCGGCAATTCCTGGTGGGGCACTATCCAGACGTTGCCGATTGCTGCTTCTCAGGCGGCCGCTACCGGCGGCAGTTCTTGGCAAGAGTTGATCGTCAAGCTGTCGCACCTTTTGGCCGGGGCCGGATTGACGGTCGCTTGGTTCCTGCTGTTTGTCGGGTTCTGGATCCGAACGCCAGAGAAATGCGAATCGAAGTACTAGCGGCCCGTTGAAGAAGCCTCTCTTTGGGTGAATTCCATTCGCGGGCGGAGCCATTCATCCCCTGGGCTCTGAAGTGCGACCACGAAGAACGAGGGTGATTGATTGAAGACGACGGGGACAAGGAATGGGCCAAGTTCGAAGAGGATTTTTCGATAAAGGAACTGGGTGCAAATCTCATCCGGTCCACCTTCAGTTCGGCAGGTTCTTGACCGATCCCAAAATGCCTAACGAGAGTGCAGTTCCAACAGGCGAGATCAGATCGTCACGGACGATCAACTGATTCGCGAAATCAAACGAAACATTTCACGCAAGATTGTTCAAGAAATCCGGAAGGCTTTTAACTTCAAGATGACACGCATCGAGCGGTATCTCATCGCGGGAGCCGCGGAGATTCGTGAATCCAATAGACAGTTTCTTTCCGATGAGTCGATCAATCTCAATTGTTAAATAGTTTACGGAAGATGACGCGCTAGTGTGCACCCTGTGTTTCGACACTTACGACGTGCCTGAAGGAGTTGCCACTATCGTCAGCTCTCGTCACCAAAGAAGACGAGGAGGAAAGCGTGATCATCACGCCCGTACACAAGAATGAAAAAGAAGCTCTGATCGATCTTGCTGTAAGCACTGGGCTGTTCACTCAGGAAGAAGCCGAAGGTCTCTTGAGCGGCGTGATAGACTCGCTTGCTGAAGGGGAGTTACCGGAAGGGCATGCCGCTGTGGCATGCCGCGAGTCAAGCGATGGCAGGACCGTCGGCTGGTCGTACTATGCTCCGGATCCATATGCAGATAAGGTGTGGAACATTTGGTGGATCGGTGTGAGGCCAGAATACCATGGATGCGGGGCAGGGGAGGCATTGCTCTCTTACATCGAGCAGGCGGCCCGAGCTGCTGGCACTCGTGTCATTGTCATCGAAACGAGCGATCAAGCATCGCTGGCTCGAGCTCGACGCTTCTATCGTAAGCACGGGTACGAGGAACGAGGGCGCATTCCTGACTTCTATGCCAGGGGAGACTCAAAAGTCATCTTCTCGCGCACTTTGATGGAGTCGGTCTAAAAAGGTATCTCGGTGGACGTTAAACCGCGTCGAAAATCATAGTTACGAGTGTAAGTCAGTCTTATCGCTTGGCGGTATCTACTATCCCCTTATCAGCTTTTCCATGGATGAAGCGGACTCCGACCACCATCCGAGTGTTGACGTATTAGAAGACTCTTGCAAACAGGCTCGGACGAGTGGGGGCTAGGCATGATGATAACCATGAATAGACGCTGTTCGTCGGCAAACCAGTCCGCAGTCCTTTCGTTATTTCTCAAGGTCGCCGCGAGAAATCGAGATGGAGATGGGGAAACAGCAGCGTACTCCCGCGATACGAGGCCGTGGAGATTCTTCTCACTAGTCGGTACTATTCGCCGTGTTAGAGTTGACTGATTCATCAGGGAACGGTTGGCTCAAACGGACTTTCGAGAACTTTCGAGGAGAGCTTCATGGTACGCCTGTTGGCCTGGATCGGTATCGTCGTTACAGCCATGAACGCGATCGGAGACGATTGGCCGCAATGGGGAGGCCCAAGGCGTGACGGCGTATGGCGTGAGACGGGAATCGTTAACGAGCTTCCCAAGGAATTAACCTTCAAGTGGCGAACTCCTGTTGGACAAGGGTATGCAGGTCCATGCGTTGTGGGAGAGCGTGTCTATGTCATGGATCGTCTGCTTCCGAAAGGAGTGGAAAACCCTGCCGACCCGTTCGACAAATCAGTCACCACCGGCCAAGAGCGAGTTCTTTGTCTCGATCGGCAGACTGGCAAGATTCTTTG
>JAIEPU010000275.1 GCA_019748235.1 bacterium | reverse complement strand
TGATCGTGTCAGCAGCCTTACTGGTTTTCAAGCTATCCTTCTGCTGTGCTTGCGAATGGATGCTGGCGATGCAAAAGCTGACCAAGATAAAAGAACGAAATAAATAAGACATAAGTAATTGTAAATTATTAATGATCAATCGTTAATGTATTTTGATATAAAACATAAAATCAATCATAGACAAGGATGCGAAACAGATAACTGAACGATCATTTATTTTACATGCGAATGCAAATCCAGCAAACGAAACTAGGACGGCAACGGAGGTTAAAACAGAGATTCGCGACATTGGTTCCCCCAAACACGAAAACATTTCATTGACTCTCACGGGGTACTATTGTGAAGCGAGTTGATCACGAATGCCAGAGGCGAAGTGTTTTCTCAGCGAACCGAACGGATGCAGAATCTGTCCTCAACTGCCGTCGAATGGCACCCAAAGGCTGAGCATTCGATCGCGGCGATCCATGGCATGGAGGAATGCATGAATCCGAAACAAATCAGGAATCTCGGCATTCCCGAGCACTATGTTTCAGTGGCGTCGGGAGCGGTGCGCGATGCCGTTTGCAAAGGGGGACAGCGCGGCAAGGACGCAAAAGAGACACTTCGCCAACTCGTTGCTTCTCCGACGAAGTTCATCGCCGATCCCTACTTCGGTGAGTTGGCAACGCTGCTCTCGACACCCGATGCCGCCGATACAAAGGAACCCGTTGACTACACGACCTGGGGAACTGACATCGATGCGGGGGCGCACGCGCAAATGAGGCAATCGTGCCGTGTTCCTGGAGCGGTGGCCGCTGCCCTCATGCCAGACGCCCACGTTGGATATGGCCTACCCATTGGGGGAGTCCTTGCGACGGAAGGGTGTGTGATTCCTTATGCGGTCGGTGTTGATATTGCCTGCCGGATGAAGCTTTCGATTCTTGACGTCCCTCCCTCAACGATCACGGATAATTTCGACCGGTATCGAAATGCCCTCGAGGGAGGAACACGGTTCGGAGTGGGTGTGGAACATCAGAAGCCACAGCATCACCCCGTCATGGATGAAGATTGGACCGTTAGCCGCATCACCCGAGAGTCGAAGAACAAGGCGTGGCGACAACTGGGAACCTCCGGTTCCGGAAATCACTTCGTCGAGTTCGGATTGCTCGAGCTTCCTCAGGATGATCCGCAACTTGGCCTGACCGCCGGCGAGTACGTCGCCCTTCTCAGTCACAGCGGCAGTCGCGGAGTCGGCGCGGCCGTTTGCTCGACCTACAGCGGCATCGCACAGCGACTGCTACCGAAACGTTACAAGGAAGACCTAGGAAGGCTGGCTTGGCTTGATTTGAACTCGACCGAGGGACAAGAGTATTGGGCGGCGATGAATCTGATGGGGGAATATGCTGCCGCGAATCATGAGGTGATTCATCGACTCGTCGTGGATCGCTTGGGGGGAACGATCTTGGCGGGTGTCGAGAATCATCACAATTTCGCGTGGATGGAGGAGCATCACGGGAAGCAGGTCATCGTTCATCGAAAGGGTGCTACCCCCGCCGGTGAAGGAGTGCTTGGCGTGATCCCCGGTTCGATGGCGTCACCGGCCTTTGTCGTTCGCGGGAAAGGGAACGCGGCGAGCTTGCATTCCGCGTCCCACGGGGCAGGCCGACGTATGAGCCGTACCAAGGCATTCGACACCTTCAATTTCCGAACAGTTCAAAAGCAGTTAGCGGCCTGGGGCGTCCATGTCCTCTCCGCCGGCTCAGATGAAGTCCCAGGTGTATACAAGGACATTCATCAAGTGATGGCTGCTCAGTCGGATCTGGTGGACGTTGTCGCGAAGTTCTCGCCCAAGATCGTCAAGATGTGCGGCGATGGTAGCCGCGCTGAGGATTGAACGGTCGACATCAATCATAAAGCCCATGATCTCCGCATAAGATCATGGGCTACGTTCGTTTCGATGAACGGAGTTCGGTATCAGGTTCAATACGGAACCGCAAAGACTCCGAATCCGCCACCCAGGATCAACGTACCGAACCCTTGTTGAGTTCGATTCGCGCCATTGATGTTGATGGGGACCGCCTTGTTACGTCGCTGAATGAATGCGTAGTCGTAATAGGGTGACGTTCGGTTGAAGAGACCGCTATTAAAGTGGGGGTCACCAAAAACCGCCGTCCCGCGTCTCATCGACTGAGGACCGCGCGGGTCCATTGGTTCAACTCCGAGAAGCTGATTGATCTCGTGCTGCTGCGACTGCTGAATCGTTTGATTGTCCTGGCGGTCAACTTTGAACTGCTGCTGGATGCTTTGCAATTGCTGGCGTTGCTGGGAGCGATTTGCCTGAGCCGCTTGAGCCTGATACATGAAAAGGCTTGAATTCTGTCGGGGCGTGAATCCCGGCACCTGGGCATGGGCCATCGCCGGAACCAAAAGCGATAAGGCCAAGGCAAAGATTGCTGAAACCGATGACCGTCTCATTACCCAGACTCCTCTGCCGTCGACTCTCACACAGGTCTTTTCGACATTGAGGGACCGAACTCTTTGGTCAGGCCCTCTCTTTGATGCCGTTTAACTCGGCTCAGCGCGTCTCGCCCGCATCACTGGTCCAGCTTAACAAGCGATTGACTCTTGAGGGTGAACTCTTGGGCTGTCATGCGGTCCCTGAACAAACACAGCCCCTCCCGTGAGGGAGAGGCCGCGATCGCGAGTTTATTTAGCTTAGTTGGTGTTCCAGCTTCCGAAGGCGAATCGACCGAGGTACGACACACCGATGATTCGTTCGATTGGAGTCAGGAAGTTATCCAACCAGACGGCGGCCTCGAAACCGACGGTCGAGGGAACCACCACGCGGTCACCCGGAAGAATCTGATAGTTGGTGGTGGTGTCTCCGCAGTTGATGATGGCGGCATAATCGACTGGAAGGACGATATCGCAGCCACATTCTGGGGTGGGACGGACAAGGCGGATGTCGCACTTATTCGTGTAGTTCGTCAGGCCGCCCGAGAGCATGATCGCGTCGAGAACCGTTTCGTTGCCGGTGTACGGGAGGCGACCGGGTTGCATGACCTGTCCGACGACGTAGAAGACTTTACTGTTGAATGCCGCCATATCGATGTGGACACGAGGATTCTTGACGTAATGCTTAAGACGGTCTTCAATCTTTCCTTCGATTTCTGAAAGCGTGAGCCCCGCGACGTGCAGGTCACCGTAGAAACCGAGGTTGATCGTTCCGTCTGGTCGGACCAGTTTCTCACCGACGAGCGGCTGTGTGGGAAGCGTGTTGAGAGCTTCGACATAGATGATGTCGGGAGGCTCGACCGTGTATTCCGGCCCGGTAATCTTATCAAGTTCGCGAGGAATTGAGTCTGTCTTACAGACGTCCATCGCTTGACAAGGCTTGTGGTAGCAGAAGAGGCATTTCATGCAGCCAGTGCTACCGAGAGGCATGACAGCGGTAAGCAGTGCTAATACCCACCGATGAATTTGCAAACCGGCTCGCATTTGCCAAACCCTTTCCCAGAACTCGCCTAGAGCGATTTCAATGTGGCTGTACCGCCGCACGCCAGAGTGACCGGCGAACACCAACTTGTTGGGCCGCTACAGAGAATCGCAATCCGCTGTAGCCGCACGGTTCTTTCGCAAGTGACGATTTTGCGAAGACGCCGGGTTGGGCGACTTGCCCGGCCTTTATGCTCTATCGGAATTAGGGAGGTTCAACCTGACTAGAAAACGCGTGAAAACCCGAAGAAATCGGCATTGCCGACAAAGCAGGAAAATCCGGCACCTTTGGCAAATCAGTCAATTAATGTTCGCGGTGCGAGGAAAAGTGCTTGAATTGATGATTGTGAATATCGCCAAGATGCAGTGAGAGCCTAATCACCGCATGAAAGGACCGATCGCTCCCCTGTCTTACCAAAGTATCAGGGGCTGCCACCACGCCTTGATGGCTCCGGAGGCAAGTAATTCGCCACTTCCCGGCTTAATCCAGTCAGGTAACTCCGTGCTCCATGGGTCGCCATCGAACTCACGAGTTTTGAGATTGAGGAAGGCAATAACCTCATGGCCAGCTTCAACCCAAACCCCCATGTGTTTCGAATCGAATCGGATTTGTACCGAGAAAGGCCCGGCGTGATATCCGTTGAAAGAGTACTCACCCATCACTCGATGATGGCAGCCTGTCCAAATAAGTTGTTCTTCACTTTCGTTCCCAATGAGACGAGAGCGCACGGCAATTGTCCCGCCATCAGGTAGGTTTGCAGTTAGAACGGGTCCCCATGGACTGACGGGAGCTAATATTGCTCTGACGAGGGTGAAGAGAGCGGCCAGCACGAACAGAAAAACAAGAGTTCTAATCGGACTTGCGATCAATCGATAAATGACACTCCGTATTGGCATGAGCCGAACTCAACACGATTTTTCGATCGCTTCAATCTCGCACGGCGGAGAGGTTCAGCATCCGATCCAGAGCGACGAGGGCCCATTCCCGGACTTGCGGTGGTACTTTGATCTCGTTGACGACATGTCCCTGGACGAGATTCTCGATCGCCCAGCATAGATGCGGAAGGTCGATCCGATACATCGTGGCGCACATGCAAACCATCGACGATAGGAAGTGAATCTCCTTGTTGGGGTTTTCACTCTTCAATCGATTGACGAGATGGAGCTCAGTCCCGATCGCCCACTTCGATCCTACCGGCGCTTTTTCAACCGTGTTGATGATCGATTCCGTGCTGCCGATGATGTCGGCTTGATCGACGACCTCCATCGGACACTCGGGATGGACGAGGATTTTAATTTCTGGATCACGCTTGCGGAAGTAGTCGACGTGGGCTGTCGTGAACATCTGATGGACGCTGCAGTGTCCCCGCCAAAGAAGTACGCGCGCCCTCTTAATCGTTTCGATGTCGTTGCCGCCGAGGGGCCGACGGGGATCCCAAACCGTCATTTCATCAAGCGGAATTCCCATCCGCTTAGCGGTATTGCGGCCGAGATGTTGATCGGGGAAGAAGAGAACTCGGGGACGTTTCTTGAATGCCCAGCTAAGAACGCGGTCGGCATTGCCGCTGGTGCATACCGTCCCCTCATGCTCTCCGCAGAAAGCTTTGAGAGCGGCCGTCGAATTGATGTAGGTGATGGGAGTATATTCCGAGACGTCAACGACTTCGGAAAGTTCTTCCCAACAGGCTTCCACCTGGTCGATGTCTGCCATGTCGGCCATGGAACATCCGGCGGCCATATCAGGAAGGATCACGGAGACCGAATCATCGGTCAGAATGTCAGCCGTCTCCGCCATGAAATGAACGCCGCAGAAGATTAGGTACTCCACTCCCTTCGCGGCGGCGGCCTGCTGGCTCAGCCTCAGGCTATCACCGCGCAGATCCGCAAAGGTGATCACGTCGTCCTTTTGGTAGTGGTGTCCGAGGATGAGGAGCCGTCGGCCGAGAATCTCTCGAGCCGCGCGAATGCGTTCGGTCAATTCCACGAGCGGTAGATTCTGATAATCATCGAAGGAGAGAATCGATTCCCCACGGGGATTGGCCAGCAGATCAACAACCATTCCCCACCTCCCGTCAATCCCGATGAATGCGTCCGACGACCTTAGCCAAGACCGATCCAGTGACTATTTCCTGTCATTCTACGACAGAGACGTCATCGTTCGCGCAAAACTTTCCACGCAGGCCAATCAGTTCGGCGGTCCAGTGAACACGAACTCGTACGACCGAAACAAGCGGTATGGATTAAGGCCAAGCAAAAACAGACACGGCAAGGCCGAACTCAGCCTTGCCGCGATACTAGTGGAGTTCGAAATGCGAGGCGATTTACTCTTGCCCGTCGTGAATCATTGGCTCGAGCACTTTGGTATTCCGCTCGATAGCGATAATCACCGTCCGCTCCTCGATACCGTCATTCGTGGCGGCGGTGGCAGGAAGGATTTGGCGACCGTCGGGTAGACTCAACCTTAGCGTGAAACTTCCATCCTTGCGAAGTTGGACTGGTTCGCCATGCACGATCACGCGGGCATCAGTGACCGTCCGGCCATGGACGATGAGTTCCGCATCGAGATCAAAATGGAACTGTTGGCGGCGTGAACCGCTGAGAGCACCTGAGCCATAGTTGGTGAGGCTCCCGGCGCTCATCGGTCGTCCAAATCGCTCTTCGAAGAACTTCTGCAATTTATCGGAGTTATTCTGAGGGTCTGTCCCACCAGACATTGCGAAGATCTTATCGCATTCCTCACGAACGCTGTTCCAATGCCCATCGACGTTGTCGCTCGACCCAGGCTTGGGAGGTGTGACCATATTCGAACGCGCGAGCGCGAAGAACCGGCCTTTGGCGGTGAGGTAACCGACATCGACCCGGTACGATCGCTGAGTACCATCGATGTCGAGGTACCAGTTGTTCACTCCCCCATGAATTGGGATGTCGCGAAGAACAGATTCTGCGGCGCTGGTCGTGTCTTCCGAGGAAACATCGAGCACCCGGAGAACCGGCTTCGAGGTATACCAGTCGGGACCGAGAGCCGCTTCCGTTCGCTGAATCGATTCCGGAGTGATTTCCCAATAGACGTGAAGCCAAAACGGATCACGCACCATCGTCACGATGCGATCCTGCTTCGCCTTGTTCTTATCGGAATGTCCATTCTGCGAAGGAACGGCGAGCTTCCGGCGATCGATCGCATCGACTGGGATTTTTCTTTGAGCGACTGTTCTTCGAGCTGCCGCCGCCACCCGCGCGGTTTGCGGCGACGGATTTTTGACTGCATGGCCGTTGGAACTCGGTTGTTTTTTCGCGGAAGCGACCACCACCTTTGCAGGTGCAGAAACCTTCACGGAAGATGGCTTCGCAGCCGGCTTTGACGACTTGCCGTTCAATTTGGAAATGGTGGATGTCACGCGCTTCGCGGTCGGATGCGTGACCGTGCGTTTCGGTCCTTTACTAACCACATTCGCTCTTTTTGATTTCGTGGCAATCGATTTCAAGGATGCGGTGGGAGACTGCTTTTTCGGAGCAGGAGCGGCCGCCGGTTTCTTCGCGCGGTTCGTAACGGTCTTCCCCTTCCTGGAAGGGCCGCGTTGCTTGGCCATCAGAAAATTACTCCGGCTGGTTGATTCGCTCAGTGAGAATGAAGTCTCTGCTCAAAGACGTCATTTGAAACAAGGGCTCGTCAATGACAGAACACAATCTCTTACTGACAATGGCTTTATTACGACGTACCCTCCGTGAACCCCTTCCGGTTTCAAACAAGGCCACTCGATTTGATCGGATGAACTTTGTTTCAGACCGCGAGCGATTCACGGCATCCTATTCATCTGCTAACAGAAGACAAACAACCGAGTTAACGCTCGCCGAGATTCGAAAAACGGTTGTATCGATGATAAGGCCCGCAACGGATGCACCGTACCAATCCCGGACCTAGTTCGTCAAGCGCAAACCTTTTCGCCCGTAGCAATAACATTCCGATCCCCAGCTAAAAGAGCGATCGTTTTGAGGGGCGAAAAAGTAAACCCTCTGAGTACAATTCGAGCGACATGCACGTGCATTTCATTACGGAGGAAGTCTCTCGATTGTGAAGCTTCTTTAATTCAATTTCTGGACTTTTAGGGGCTCTTCTGAGTCGTGAACGGAGCAGCACTATGGAAGACAGGAACTCAACGGACGTTGATTCCACGTCCCATGAATCGATCAAAGCTCGAATCGAACGAGAGAATTTCAACTCGTTTTGGGCCATCTCCCAGGTCGGTTGGCAAACCGCAATTTGTATACTCATCGGTCTGGCGATTGATCGATACTTCGATTCCATGCCGTGGGGAACACTTGCTTGCGTGTTGATCGGTGTCGTGACGTCGACCACGTTGCTGTTGCAGACAGCATTCCGGACGCTGGCGCGCTCGCGCGAAAACTCGTCAGAAGCTTCCTCCTCCAGTGGGCCGTCATCACCCTCCTCATCGCACTCATCGCGCGACTAGCCTTCAGCGCGGAGGAGGCAAAACACGTCATTCTCGCATTCGCGATTTGCCTTCCCGGCTCGCTCGCGAGCACCATCGTGGTGGCGAGATCCCTTCACTGGCCAGTAAAAGACCGCACCGTGATGATCGCGGCTGGAAATCCGTTACGACTGATTTCGTCGCTTATTCTCGGGGTGATCTGTTGGTGCGTCATTTTGTCCCCACGATCGATTGGCTTCTGGGGGTGGTTCATCGTAGCTTATGCCCTTACATTGGCCGTCGATGTTCGGCTGATACTGCGGGTGCTTCGGCGAGCAAGTCTCTGATCATCGAATTGCTGGCCGGTGGGGGACGGGTAAGTTCAGATCCACACGCGGTGTGGCTTCCTGACACTTATTCACGAATTTCAACAGGGATTGGAAAGCAATAAGGATGGCTGGGGAAAACCCTTTGTCGGATCCGATGGGTCATACCCTCGATTCAGACTACATCCATCTTCCTGGCGGTAGCTCGTTCAATCTCCATGATTGGACCGGGAAGTTCCTGGGTGGTTCGCTCGAATGGGCAGGAATCACCGGGCTGACCAAGTTCATGTTCTTGGAATTGATCGCGACGATCATTCTACTGGCATTGTTGATTCCCATGGCCGTCCGCCTTCGCCGCCTTGGGTACCCCAAAGGTCTTTTCGTCAACGCGATCGAAGCCATTTGCATTTTCATCCGTGACAATGCGGTCGTCCCCGCTCTCGGGGAAAAGGACGCACCCAAATTTCTACCGTACCTTTGGAGCGTCTTCTTCTTCATCTTGGTGAATAATCTGTTTGGTTTGATTCCTTGGATGGGTTCCGCGACGGCAGGGCTCGGCTGCACCACTGCCCTTGCTCTCTGCTCGCTCGTTCTCATCCATGGATCAGGCTTGATCTCAAACGGGCCAGTCGGCTACGCCAAGTCGATTGTTCCGCCCGTACCGCTGGCGTTGTACCCGCTCATGCTCTTCATTGAGCTTTTGGGACACGTGATTCGGCCCTGTGTTCTGGCGTTTCGACTCTTCGTCAACATGACGGCAGGTCACACGCTTCTCTTCGTCTTGATGTGTTTCATCGCTCTGACCGGTCCGAGCCTCTTGAACCTCTTCATTACTCCCCTGAGCATTTTGGGAGTGGTGGCGTTCAGTGTGCTCGAAATTCTGGTCGCGTTTCTTCAAGCATACGTGTTCACGTTTCTTTCAGCGATCTTCATCGGAGCGGCCGTTCATCCTCATCACTAAGAGGAGAGGGCCGTCCGTACAGTTCGCGGGAACGTGTGATTCGCGGGAATTTTGGAAGAGATATTTCGTTATGCGGCGTGCCAGCCACGTCGTGCTTCAGTCCTGAAGGAGTGGTTCCAGTGCGGAAAGCAATGCAGCTCGCGTTCGTCGCGATTGTGACCTGTTTCATCGTCGCCGCCCCGGCGATGGCTCAAGAAGGTGGGGCTCCGGCTCCGGCAGCTCCGGTTGTCAAGTCCTTCGGTGTCGGCCTGGGTGCCGGCATTGGCGCGGGCCTCTCGGTTCTCGGTGCAGGCATCGGCATCGGCCTCATCGGAAGCCGGACCGTTGAAAGCGTCGCTCGTCAGCCTGAGGTGGCGGGTACCGTGCAGGGCCTCATGCTCATCAGCGCGGCACTCATCGAAGGTCTCGCCTTCTTCGGCGTGATCGTCGGCTTCCTCATCATGATTCTGTTCTAACGAACCTGAACGTGGGCAGTAAGGACGGCGATATGGGCTTACGCGCCGCAAGCATAAAGAACGGCTGGACACCCGCGATGCTCGCAATAGCGAGTATCGCGCTGGTGGTTTGCTTGGGATCGTCTACCGCTCGAGCGGCTGACGAACATCCCACAGCAACGGCTGATGCTCATCACGATGAGCACTCCGCCAGTGACGGTCACCATGACCATGCCGAAGGTGGTCACGGCCACGGGAGCACCATTCATGGTGCCGTGCCTCAAAACTATTTCGGGAAGGGGTCGGAGTTCCTTTACTGGAGCCCGCAACTTTTCATCTGGACGTTGCTCCTCTTTTTGCCGCTCTGGTTCTTGTTGCAGCGGCTGGTTTGGACCCCAATGATCGCCGCCCTGAAAGAGCGGGATCAGCGGATTTCCGACAGCTTGGCAATGGCTCAGAAGCTCAGAGACGATGCAGCGAAGCTGACGTCAGCGACTGATGCGGAAACAATCCGTGCTCAGCAAGAGGCACGTCAGATTCTTGAAGATGCCCGAGCGGAAGCGACACGAGAGGTCAACGATCTCTTGACCGCCGCTCGCGAGCACGCCGCCGCCGCCTCGAAGGCCGCGACGGAAGAGATTGAACAGGCCACTCGCAGTGGACTGTCCGAGATCGAACGTTCGGCGGAGTCGATCGGTGCGAGCATTGCTCATACGCTGGTCCAGTCAGGAGGAAAACGATGACATCATTCGTTCTTCTCGCTGATTCTGACTACCGCTGGTTCCTCGATCTGGAAATATGGTCTGTTGTCGTTTTCGGCCTGCTGGCCGCTCTTGTTTATAAGTTCGGCGTTCCTCCGCTCGTCGCCGCTCTAAAGGGACGGGAAGCCTCGATCGAAGCACAGCTCCGAGAACTTTCGGAAGCACAGCGTGAAATCGAGGCTCTTCGGGCGGAACAGGAGGCCAAGCGCCGAGAGCTGCGGGCACAGGCTTATGCAATGGTCGAGTCGGCCAAAAAGGATTCGGTGAAGATTCATCAGGATTTGGTGACAAGAGCTAAAGAGGACGTCGAAAAGATCAAGAGCCGAGCGGTTCGTGATCTCGACCTCCTTCGCCGCAAGGCGGTTTCGGAACTCGCGAATCACGCGACCGAACTCTCCTTGAAAGTCGCCACGGAACGACTGCTCAATGATTTGACCGAAGAGGATCATGGACGATTGATTTCGTCGGCCCTCGATGAAATGGGCTCCTCTGCAAGGAGGACCTCATGAGCGACGTCGCCGCCGTACTCCCTGAAGAGATGCCACTCGCTTTGGTGTATGCCGAGGCTGTTTGGAATCTGGCCGAGCGGGACAACGTGCTGGACGAACTCATCGCGGAGTACGATGAATTCATCGCTGATGTCCTCGATCCGAATCCCACGGTCGAGCAGCTCTTCAAAACCATAACGATCAACCGTGAGTCGCGCCGTCAAGTCCTTGAGAAGTCATTCCGAGGAACGATGAGCGACCTCCTTCTAAATTTCCTGATGACACTCAATCGGCATGATCGATTGGGCTTGGCACGGGCGTGCGGCCAAGCGTTGCACGAATTGGCGGACCGCCGGCGGGGAGTTGTTCCCGTCGAAGTTCGCAGTGCTCTTCCCTTGACGGAGGAGCAAGAACGAGACGTTGAGAACGTGATTCGTCAGCGGTTCGGCGTCGAGCCGCGACTCCACACAAAGATCGATAAATCTCTTCTGGGAGGTTTGTGGATTCGCGTGGGAGATACCGTTCTAGATCGGACCCTGAAAACGAACTTGCGCAAGCTGCGCGACGTGATTCGGACGAGAAATTCCTATGAAATTCAAAGCGGACGAAGTTACTTCGATTCTCCAAGCGGAAATTGACCAGTACCGCTCGCAGCTCGATGTCGCGGAAATCGGCACCGTGCTGGAAGTCGGTGATGGTATCGCCCGCGTGTACGGCCTATCGAATGCGATGGCCGGCGAAATGCTCGAATTCGATGATGGAAAGCAGACGCGTGGCGTCGTTTTCAACCTCGAAGAAAGCTCGGTCGGAGCGGTCGTCTTCGGCAATGCCCTCGACATTAAAGAAGGCATGACGGTTCGGGCACTCGGCACACTGCTCGAAGTTCCCGTCGGCGATGCAATGATCGGTCGAGTCGTCAATGCGATCGGTGAACCGGTCGACGGCAAGGGACCGATCCACACGACCGAACGCCGCGCGATCGAATCCCCTGCTCCGGGTATCGCTGATCGTCAGCCGGTTAAAGTTCCGCTGCAGACGGGCATTAAGGCTATCGACGCGATGACTCCGGTCGGACGAGGTCAGCGAGAACTGATCATCGGCGACCGGAAGACCGGCAAGACCACGATCGCGATCGACACGATCCTCAATCAGCGCGATCAGAACGTGATCTGTGTCTACGTCGCGGTCGGACAACGTGAATCGAGCATCGCCGAGACGATCGCGGTTCTCGAAAAGCACGGGGCGATGGATTACACCATCGTCGTCGTCGCAGGCTCGTCAGATCCCGCTCCGCTCCAATACTATGCTCCGTACGCGGGTGCCTCGATCGCCGAATTCTTCATGTACAATGGTCGCGACACCCTCTGCGTGTACGACGATCTTTCCAAGCAGGCGGCGGCTTACCGCCAGCTCTCTCTTCTCCTTCGCCGTCCTCCCGGACGCGAGGCGTACCCTGGCGATATTTTCTATTGCCACAGTCGTCTGCTCGAACGAGCCGCCAAGCTTTCGAACGCGAAGGGGGGCGGATCGATGACCGCTCTGCCGATCGTCGAAACGCTTGAAGGTGAAGTCTCGGCATACATCCCGACCAACGTGATCTCGATCACCGACGGTCAGATTTACCTCGTGCCGGACCTCTTTTACTCGGGCGTTCGCCCCGCGATCGACGTCGGTATCTCGGTGTCGCGCGTCGGTGGAAACGCTCAGATCCCCGCGATGAAGAAGATCGCCGGAAGTCTTCGACTCGATCTCGCGGCCTTCCGCGAACTCGAAGCATTCGCTCAGCTCGGTACCG
Source organism: bacterium (assembly GCA_019748235.1). Taxonomy (GTDB): domain Bacteria; phylum Planctomycetota; class Planctomycetia; order Kolteriales; family Kolteriaceae; genus JAIEPU01. Next base: position 2,102 of record JAIEPU010000275.1, on the reverse strand, counting down.
AACTTGACAAGGCGACTCAGCTTCAGCTCGATCGCGGCTACCGCATGGTCGAAGTGCTCAAGCAGCCTCAGTACCAGCCCAAGCATGTCGCGGACCAGGTCCTCATCATCTTCGCGGGCTCTAAGGGATACCTCGACAAGGTCGAGCCGAACAACGTCGCTCGCTGGGAATCGGAGTTCCTCAAGTTCATCAAGGATGAGCGCGCGGAAGTTCGTGACCTGCTCGTCAAGGAAAAGAAGATCAGTGACGAGGTCGATCAAAAGCTGACCGCGGCATTGGAAGCCTTCAGCAGTCGCTGGAATGCAACCAGCAAGACGAAGTAATTCATCAGTTACGAGTTTCGAAGTAGTCATCGGGAAAGCCGGAAAGTATGGCTAAGACACGTGCCATCGTGAAACGCCGAAAGGCGGTCCGCAACATCCGCAAGATCACGCGGACGATGGAACTTATCGCCACCGCACGATTCCGCAAGGCCATGGACCGCGCGGTCCAGGCAGACGCTTTCACGACAAAGATCGGGGAACTCGTCGCGGATCTGAGTGCATCGGGTGCTTCGGCGGAACATCCTCTTCTTCAGCCTCGAGCCGAAGTGAAGAAAAGCGTTCTTCTGGTGCTAACCGGTAACCGGGGTCTTTGCGGCGGATACAACTCGAACGTAGCTCGCATCGCTCTTCGCGCGGCGGAAGAGGCGCGAGGGTCGCGGGAAGTCCGACTGGAAGTGAGCGGCAAGCGAGGAATCAACTTCCTTAAATTCCGCGGTCTTCCAGCAGCGGCAACCTACACCCACTTCGAGGATAAGCCCTCCTTCGAGGAAGTCGAGCCACTCGCCAATAAGTATTTGGCGGAGTACCTGTCAGGCGAAATCGATCGACTCGACGTCGCCTATACCCGGTTCATCTCGATGGGCCGGCAAGTCGCGGAGGTCGTGACACTTCTCCCGATCGGTGAATTAACGACCCCTGCAGCACCGGCCAAAACGGAAAACAAGAAGGCGGGAGACTATTTGTTCCTCCCGTCTCCCAAAGAGATCTTGGACGAAATCGTTCCGATGTCGTTCAAGGTCCGACTGTTCAAGTGCTTCCTCGACGCGGCCGTCAGCGAACAGATCGCTCGAATGGTCGCGATGAAGGGAGCGACCGAAAACGCGGGCAACTTGCTGCGTGACTTGACCATGCTCTACAACCGAGCCCGTCAGAGTCAGATCACCAGCGAATTGGCCGAAATCATCGGTACCGCCGAGGCGCTCAAGTAAAGAGCTCTCTCGAGGACAACACACGAAGTTATCGAAGGAAACGCGAGAACGATCATGGTGAATTCAGCCGTTCAGCACCTAGGCAAGGTTATCCAAGTTATCGGCTCGACCTTCGACGTCGAATTCGGCGACGGCCATCTGCCCGAGATCTATCACGCTCTCAAGATCGAGGCGACCAACAAGGAAGGGACCAAGATCAATCTGACCGGCGAAGTGCAGCAGCACCTCGGCAGCAACCGCGTCCGTTGCATTGCTCTCGGCTCCACCGACGGTATCTCCCGCGGACAGGAAGTGATTGATACCGGTGCTCCGGTGACAATTAACGTCGGCTTGGAAACGCTTGGCCGAGTTTTTAACGTTCTGGGCGAAACCGTCGATGGCGGACCGCAGATCAAGACGAATGAATCTCGTTCCATTCACCGCGAGCCTCCTGATCTCGCCGACCTCACCTCGTCGACCGAACTCTTCGAGACGGGTATTAAAGTTATCGACCTTCTCATCCCGTTCGTTCGAGGTGGTAAAGCGGGTCTCTTCGGTGGTGCGGGTCTCGGAAAGACCGTTATTCTCACCGAGCTCATTTCTCGTATCGCCAAGGAGCACGGTGGTTACTCCGTGTTCGCGGGGGTCGGTGAGCGTACCCGTGAGGGAAACGATCTCTGGCTCGAAATGGGTGAGACGAAGTACAAGGACGAATCAGGCGAAGAGCGAAGCGTTCTTTCGAAGACCGCGATGGTTTTCGGTCAGATGAACGAACCGCCCGGATCTCGTCTCCGTGCTGCTCTGACCGGCCTGACGATGGCGGAATGGTTCCGTGATGCGACGGGAGCAGACACCCTGCTCTTCGTCGATA